>LJUC01000076.1 GCA_001303695.1 Phycisphaerae bacterium SM23_30 | reverse complement strand
CGAGATTCTCAAAACTCATCACCGCCACCGTAGGTTTGACGTATTTGGCCTCGTCCTCGGGGCTGTATCTGACGCTGTTATGGCAGCCCGAGCCGACTATAAACAACATTAACAATCCGGCCGCAATTACGAAATTTATGGCTTTTAATCGACTCATTACATCATCCTAAAATTGGTCTCTGTCTCTTTACATAAATTACTTATCGGCTGTATTCGTATTTATACTCCAGTGGCCCGGATCTACGCCGCCGTCGGGTTAAGATAACATAAATGATTATTTATAAGTAACTTAAGAACATATCGAGGTGCGCCAAGTTAATAAAATTGGGAAATTTTTGAAACAATCGGCCCTTTCCTGCGTCATTTAAACAGACGCCTTTCCGTCAAGGAAAGTTGCTGATCCTGGAGTAGAGAACCAGTGAGGGCTTTCCGAAACGAAAGGGCGAAAAATGAAGAAAAAAATCAAGAAAGTTCTCGGCAAAAAGGAAATCTGCCTACCCAAACTGAAAAAACTCGGCAAAAAATATAAAAAATCCCCGGAACTGCAATTGGCCACCGTATTAGTGCTGGGGGTTTTAGCGGGGGGATTGATTGTTTTCGGCTTTTCGCGCGATTCCGGAAAAAAACAGACAAACCCCGTAACCCCGGCCCTGGCTCACAATATCGCTCATAACCAGACGCAACTGAATGAGTAATTAAGTACTCAAACTGACCAAAAAATAATCGAATATTGCTGTAACTTGTGTGAATATAATAACTAACGAAGATTGTTATTCTGAGCGCAGCGAAGAATCTCAACCCTTGGACAGGGTAATTTTATAACGTTTGTTGTCTTTTCCTGATAAATCGGTCAGTTTGAGTAAGTATAAAAACTAAAACAAACGAAACAAATAACGCCATTATAAAGATTATATATGCATATTTTCTATCAGCATCTTTGTCCCAAACATTTGTTCCGGGAGGCACTTTTTCCCATATATTAAAAATTTCGTCTTCGACGCCGGTATTAATCTTTAACTCGCAATTGCCCTTGTCCAGCCCCTTAACTTTCATTAAAAACACTGCCTTTTCCTTCAAAACTGATCCATCGGGGTATATAATCTTTCTGCCCAAGACCGGCAGCCATATGCTGTCTTCCACCTCCATAACTTCATCGATTAAATATTCTACGGCAATATCATTTATATCTTTTCCGTACCACTGCTGTTTTAGAGGCAAATGCCCTCTGGCACAATCTATCCAGATAGTGGCCCATGCCCTCTGCGGAGTAGAAACATCTAAAACATAACAGGAATGACCGTTTACCTCTTCAGTATTATCTTTTAATTTTGCCCCTTCATATTTTAGAAGAGATACCAGGCTTAAATCATTTATGCCCTTTCCTCTCGGTTCTGGATTATTCAGCAGGCCGACGCTCATAAAACCGCAGTCTTTTATATCAATGTCTTTATGTTTTCCTGACTCTACCGTCATATCGCCGTTGGTCACCATATGCCGGGCACTGCGTTTGCCGTTAAATGCACTTTCCTTATGATGCGATTTTACTTTGCCGTCATAATCTGTATAACTCCAAATATGCCTCCAGAAGATTTTCTCTCCTTTCAACACCAAATCTGTTTCTACTTTAGATATAATATCGCCCATCGTATCGACTCGGTAATTAATGATATTAAAAGTAAACGATACGGTTAAATCTTCCATGCGCGACCGATTCGCTCGAACCAGCTCGTACAATTCTTTTTTTGATATCAAGGTTTTGTTTTCCTGTACCTGCACTATCGCTAAGGTATTTCCCGTTAGTGTCATCAATAAAGAAACCATGCTTATTATGGGCTTATTCATTAAATTATACTCTATTAACATTAAGCTGCTGTTACAAAGTTTTCGGACAAGCAAACCACCCTGTTATTCTCCCGCAGGTTCGTCCCCGCGGCGGAGGGGGCGCCAATCCATTCTGTAGGATCGGGCCTTTAGCCCCCGCGCTAGTCTAAAAACTTTTTCCAGGCAGCTTAATAACGAACTTTTGCCAAAATTTAGTCAGTGGTATTTGCTGCCCTTATATTGCCGACCGATCGGATTCAATCGTAACGCGTATTTGACCGGTGGGGACGATAAAGATCTCGACGCGGCGGTTTTGAGGATTGCCCTGCTGATTGGGAGCGTTGGGTGCGATGGGTCGAAACTCTCCCATTCCCATAACCGCCAATCGGGTCTCGGCCATGCCGGCCCGGGCTAAAATATTTTCCACCGAAATCGCCCGGTGGGCCGACAGGTGCCAGTTCGACGGATGTTTGGCCATGGTCTCCGGCAGGGCGTTCCAGACATCATCCGTATGACCGACGATCAATAAATCAAATCCCTCTGCGGCCGGGGTATTCATAATCCCCGCCAGTTGTTCCAAACGGGGCGCCGCCTCGGCCTGAACAATGTCGGAACCCAATTCAAATAGTAAATCGCTCTTGAAACGAACGATGCCAGTTTGATCATCATAACTAACCAGATCCGTGCCCGACTGCAGGGCCCAGTCGGCCAGAGCCCCGCTCAGCTCCGGCGGCAAAGCAATCTTACCTACCTGTTCGCTCAACTGATCGATGATCTGCTGCTTCTTGGCAAGTTGATCTTCGAGAGCGCTGATTTGTTTCTGCCAGAAAGGTTCTGTCTCCTGCAGCAGATCCAGCTGTTGCTGAAGACGGTCGGCACGGAGACGCTCCTGATCTTTCTCGGCTTCTAAACGCTGGATGCTTTCTTCCTGAATCTGGTTGCGCCTGACGCAATCATCATACTGAGCTTTGGAGACGCACCCCGAAGAATTGATCAACAACCATCCCAGGCAGACAATGACCAAGCAGTAAGAGATAGACTTCATATGAGTTCTCCTTTCGCGACCGGCCGAGCGGCCGATAAAAAAATGAACTTGCCTTTTAGCGCCGATCTAAATTTATCTGCGAGCCCAATCTATATGGGGTTATTTCTTCTTTTTTGCCTTCTTTTTCTTTTCTTTCTTGGGCTTTTCCTTTTTCGCCTTCTTCTCTTTTGGTTTCTTCCCTTTTTCCCCGGGTGCCGAAGCCTTGCCCACCATGGCCATGCCCACGACCACGCACAGCACCGCCGCCGCCGCCGCCGCCCCCGCCACTATCCAGATATTATCCATAATGCCGCTCAAAAGCTGCGGGCGGACGCCCCCCAGGGCGCTGGCGGTCACAAAGCCAAGAAAGATCAGCATCAACATGGGAACCACCATCATGGCCCCGAAGGGACCGCTGGTCGGATCTTCACGGGGCGCGATTTGGACATATTCGGCCACCGGCGGCGCCTGAGCTTCTGCGGCGACCATGCTATCAGCTTCGGTGGGCATCTCCAAACCTCCGGGGCCCTGGGTCTCAATGGCGCCCTCGGCGGCATCAGGATAGATCTCTTCCAGCAATTCCGCCCCCAAACTGGTATCGTCGGCCTCACGGGAGAGATCCAGTAATCCCGAACCGCTGGAGCTGCTGTCCAGATCAATCTGGTCTTCAAAATCGGATGAGGTTTTGGCCCGCTCCAGTGAGTCGGCCGTCCCGATATCTTCGCCGGTATCTAGCAGGGCATCTGTTCCGTGCGAAGTAATAACAGTATCATCCTTTTCATCAGCCGTATCCTGTCCGGTGTCTTCCAGGCTAATCTGGTCGGCACTGTCGCTGGGCATCAGACCGATCTCCTCGCCGCTGTCATCGGCGGCCAGGCCGATCTCCTCGCCGCTGTCGCCAGCAGCCAAACCGATTACATCACCGCTGTCGTCGGCAGCTAGCGAAATATCATCGGAAAAATCTTCGGCGGCCAGGTCAAACTGCCCTCCGGAATCCTCCGGGGTGAGTTGAATCTCACCACTGCCCGAGCCGCTGAGATCGCTGGCGGCAAGGTTGTCCACCTCCTCGACTTTATACATAATTTTGGGGCCATCGCGAAATTCGCGTATGATTCCTTCCTGAACTAACTGCTTGATTTCTTCTTCGGACCGACCCAGTATTTGCTGGGCTTCTTCGAGACTATAAAACATTTTCGCCATGGTTTACTATCCTCCATATCGGCGTCTTGTCCAGCCGACGGATCCACCCTCAAGGCAGGCACTTTTTAGCCCGGGGACCTATAAATTGGCTCACCTATTAGAATTATACCACAATTTGACTAAAATGGTAAGTCCTATTTTTTGATGATTTTTACGCCGGTGCGGTTGGGCTCCGGCAACTGCCCCGCCCGCTGAACCCACTGCTTTACTACTTCTGGTGTAGGATCAGCGTTGTTGTAATCGGTGAGCCGGCTATCGTAACTATAGCTGCGGGCCGCCACTAGGGAAAACCTCTGGTGGGCCGGTTTTCGCAACTCATACTGGTATATACAAATGGTCTGGTTTTGATGATCGATCAGGGCAATGCCTTCGATGCCCGGTCCCAGTTGGAAGGAAAAGGCCAAAAATTGCGTTGAGGCCGGGGTGCTGGTAGCGCCGCCCGCGCCGCCGGCCAGAGCCCGAGCCGGATCCTGCCGGCTCAGTAATACCGCCGCCATTAAAGTCGAGAAGACCACCAGCAGCAGGGAAAATACCGGAACTCCTATGGTCACCCGCTTGCTCATAATTCCCTAAGTCCTTGTTAAATAATAAGTTTACAAATCACCCTCTCCATTTGCTATTATATAATAACCTCGCGCTCATGCAAGACAAATATTTTCCCGCCCCGGAGAACTTAATATTGAAGTCGGCGGATCTGCTGCTCGGAAAAACCCAGATAGTGGGCCAATTCATGGACCAGAGTCCTGCGGATTTGTTCGGCGAGCTGGCGGCGATTGCGGCATTGGGCCAGAAGATTTTGTCGGTAGAGGACAATCTGATTAGGACCGCCGCCGGCTAGTACGGATCGTCTATTCAAAGGCACTCCTCGAAAAAGCCCCAATAAAGTTCGCCGATCCCCAAGGTGCATCTGCTCAGTAACAACATCATCCGGCAAGTCCTCTACAATAACGGGAACCTCGTCCAGATAGGGGCGAAACTGCGGATCGATCGTATTAATTGCTCCTGTAACACAGAGATCAAAATCTTCGGGGGAAATATTCATAGTAATATCATAGCCCAAAAATCGACGATATGGGAAATGAAAATTCACCTTAGTACTAAATAAGTTCTATATATAGTTACTAACTATTGCTAAAAACACAAAATATTGTATTTCTGCCAGGGAAATGGTGCAGAAGGTTATTGCTTAAAATCGTCTGAAACCCTAGAATCTCTAACCATATGTCTAAAAAGAGATTAAAACGAATCCTTCTCGTTTTCATAGGAGCCGTGTTATTGGCCGGGTTGGCCTGTGCCCTTCTACCCTGGTATCTGCCCACGGCAATGATAGCCAAAAAGGTCAAGGACCGGTTACAGCAGGATTTTGGTCGGGAGGTCTCTATTGGTCAAATGCAGGTTAGTTGGAATCAAGGGGTGGAGATCAGAGACCTTGAAATCCGCCGGCATCCTCAATACGGCCCGGGTGCCTTATTGCGAATCGAACGTCTTAAGACCGATTTTTCACCGTTAAAACTGCTCCGATCGGACATCAAGGAAATATCGGTAAAAGGCGCCCACTTTTTTGTGGTGTTTGACGAAAAAGGAGTGAATATCAGTGATTTGCCCCCTCTGGAAGTCGCTGATATTTATATCAGTCCGGCGGTTTTACACCTGGTAAGCCTCGTGGAGAACCCAAATAATACCACGTCTGCCCGAACTCAGGTTCCCCCGGAAGGAAAAGAAATAGCCATTTTTGATATAAAAGCGGCTCAAATTCATAAAGACCTCGAGCTGGGTGGGGTCAGTTGGGTGGTTGAGGGGCGCCAGCGTAATGACCCCAATGATAAGGACCGCATCGGTTCGGTGGAAGAAAGTGCGGCAGAGCCGACCTTTACCAGTCGGGGACGGATCGGCGAATTTACGCCAGAAAACCGGATCGACCCTAAAGACCGGTACGCCCAATTATCAATCAACGATTTGGACTTATCAGGATTGACACTCAAATCCTGGTACAACCGCTGGCGCAATACTTTATCCGATGCCCATAAGAAGTCTTTGCCGAAACTACAACAGGTCCGGGGGCGATGTTCTTCACAAATTGATTTGACAGCGGACCAAAATGACCTATTAAAACTAACCGGATGGTTCAAGCTTGACGGTCTGGAACTGACCGACCTCGATGGGAAAAAAAACAATCGATTGTGGGCAAAAATAGACCCCGTCAGGGTCGTCCTGGAGGGGCAATACGATCAATCGGCGCATACGGCCCATCTGGATCAACTCTGGGTAAAAGCCCCGGGCGCCGAATTTACCCTGACCGGAGAACACCATTTTCAACCGAAGGGTGCCGATGTAAATTACCTGTCTCTAAAAGAAGGTTCCATCGACCCGGCTTCTCTCCTGGCGGCGCTGCCGGGACCGGCCGAAAATAAATTCCTCCGGGAAATAGCAAATGCCGGCGAGGGTAAAATAGAATTTGAAGGAGAACTCACTTCCCCGGGCCCACGGATAAACTGCCATTTAAGCATCAACGGCACCGATTGGGGATATAATTCGGAGGAGCTGCGAAAGCCATTCGGCCAAGAGTTCCGTCTGGAATTATCGGGTCAGGTAGATGCCGGCCGACAAACAATTGACAATCTGTTATTGCAGGCTCGTTTAGAAGAAGCGGCCCTTACCGTCGGGCCCGGTTATGGTAAATGGACGGTGCCTTCGGTGCCGGCGCCCCCGGGCGAAACGGCACTGCCGCCATGGGATGTAACAGGTCGTTGGGCGGCGCTGCCGATCGAGAAGCTGCAGTGCGCCTGGCAAATAGAGGGCGCCGCAGAATGGCTTAACGCCTGGCCCGGTTTACAGGCCCGACTACAAACCCGCAACGCGTACCTGGACGGCGCTTGTCAAGGAAATCTGTCCTGCGAGCGAGAGGAGGAAAAAACCTTACGCTGCGCCGGAGAAATAGATCTTTCCCCTCTTGATATTAGCATTAAGCACCAGCAGAACAAAAATGCCGCCCCGACAGAACTACAAGGACCACAAAAGGCTTTGCTGACCAAGCCCGGCGGCGCCGCGGGCAGCCTGGCGTTTGAAGTAGAAGAAAATCTCAAAAACCGCCGGATAGCTTATCACGGCTATTTGAACCTTGCCGCCGGCGAAATCGCCGCCCGCGCGACCGGTCAGGCCCGGCGACAACCAACCGCGACGGGAGAATGGGGACCGGTTCAGCAGGAAAAATGGAACTTTGACTTAAGCAGCGAAAAACTGCAAGAGGCCGTCGCCTGTATGCCGGGTGTGGTCGATCAAAAGGGTCGTATAATCGTCGCAGATTATCGGATCGACAAGGTCAAAGGCCCGGCGGCATTGAAGGCAACGCTGCTGTCATCAGAGGCAGGCCGTAGCGTTTCCTTTGATCTCCAGGCCGATGATATGGGCCTGGCGCTTTATAAAACAAAAAAAACTTCCCAAAATCCCCTCGTAGAAACATGTTATTGGGATAAGCCCCCCGGCAGTCCCTGTCGCCTGACAGGCGAAATCGATATCACCCGCAGGTATGACCTTATTAATTCTCTGCTCAGCCTTCTCAGCAACACTATGGACCCGCCTCTCATATTGAACATCAAAAATCTTCATCTGGCCCTGGGCAACTCAAATGCCGAGATAACCGGTCATATGCTGTTCGATGATGACCAGGTCAAATCAGTCCGGGATTGGTTGTCGGTATGTTGGGCCTTTGATATCAGCGGCAAAGGACAGATCAACCTTAACGGCCCCGGCAAAAGTGACTGCCCCCTCCTGGCAGGGATAGCCCAAAAACATAATCTTGGGGGCCGGACAAATTTGCAGGGAAAGGTAACTTGGAACTCGGTTCAAGATGTATTGCTTTGTGAGGGACTTGTGGACTTGACCCGGACGCAGTTCACCCTGGAAGGCGGCCTTTTAGGCCCCATAGCGCCGGCGGTTCTCACCGTCAAACCTATCGGCGATGAGTTAAGTCTTAACTTTGCTCTCGGCGGCAATAAAGATGAACGCAAAATACAAATAGATCAATTGCAGGTTAAACTGGGCGACAATATCATCACCGCCCAAGGCTGCATAGAGGAGGTGGATTTTGAAAGGCTGATAAGGGCAACTTTACCCCCGCCCGCCGCGGCCCGGTTGACGGTCGCCGCCCACGCTCCGCAGATAGGACAAATATCGGAATGGCTGCCGCCCGCCCGGGACGTTAAACTAAACGGACGCCTGGATGCCCGGACAGATTTGCTCTTGCAATGGTCGCCTCAGCCGTCGGTGCAGTGCCAAAGCTTCGAGATTGATGGCATATTGCGGGGCGTTTTAGCCCAAAGCCCCGTAGAAATTCAGTTAAATCAGCTAACCTTCTCCCCGCCGCGGATTATAATGCCGGCGGCAACTATAAAAATAGGTGACAATCAATTAACCATTATCGCCGAAATGGAAACGCCCGATTATGCGTCTCTGGAAAAACAGATGCTGGAACGGATCTTCGCCGGGCAAAAAAAACCATATATTCATCCACGCTCCGAAGGGAGAATAGATATTGTCGGAGCGAATTTCGACCTGGACGAGCTACGCGCCTGGCAAAAACGACTTACTAAAGACTGGAAAGGCTTGTCCTTATCCTCTGAAAAAAAAGAGGGGCTTAACCCGACCGCCGAAGTCACCGGCATATTACGGCAAGCTTTACCGCTGGTAAGTCGGGTGCGCTGGACCGGTTCGACGGACCTGGGCCAATTAAGCTTTACCGACCTGAAAACCAACGCCCGTTATGAGCTGCAGGAATTTCGCAGCGCTTATGAAATTGATCAGGGCCGGCTTCGAACACGGTTTTGGGCCGGTCTCTACGGGGGCGTGGTCGAGGGCGCGGTGGAATGCGACCTCAATGAATCCTCTCCCCGGATAAGCTACCGGCAAACCGCTCAGGATGTCAAGGCGAGCCCCAAGTTATGCCCTCTCGTGGAAAGCGAGTTCCCGGGAATGGAGGTGACCGGCGCCATCTCGGAGCAAAAACAACTACAAAAGGGCTTGTTTGATCTGCTGGATATCGACAGCTTCTGGACGGGCACGGGCACCACGGTCTGCCGGGAAGGGGTGATCTACGGCCCCGGAGGCCCCGACTGGATGCTGCGGGTGTTTCCGGGGTTGAAACTGGTGGAATATGATTGGCGGGAAACTACCAACGAATTTGTCATGCTCGAAGACGGCAGCAAAAAAAATAACATGCTCTTTAAAGGGCAGGGATATGATATTTATATCGAGGGCGTCACCGCCCCGGTACGGGATCCGAACGAGTATGAACAGGTAATCGATCTGCTCCAGCAGGATCTCCTGCAAAGCCGGGAGCAAATTTCGGCCTTGAATGCCGGCAAACTAAACGTCAGCCAAGCCAAGGGACGCTGGCTGCGGCGGCAGGCGCGCGGCCTGGAGCAGCTCTGGCAGCGACGCCTGGCGGGGGAAAAACTCAGCATCGCCCAGGCCGATTACATCGTGGGGGGCATCATCGGCATGCGCAAAAAGGAGCTCTTCGAAAAACCCGCCCAGATATTGCGGATCCCTATCTTCAAATCCCACAGTTACATCGCCGGCCAATTCATGTTCGGCGTCAAAACCACCCACGTCCCCCTGATCGGGCGTTGAAATTATCAAACTTTTACTTTATTGCCAGGGCCGGGATCAATATAATGAACCTCCGCGGCGTCATGGTATAGATTCATAACGAAATAACTATTCCAAAATGCTAAAATTTCGGCATAACAAGAAAAAAGCAGACGAAGCCCGATGATTGTTATGAAAAAATCAACCAGATCCTTGACGAATATACTTGTACTTTCCGGCTTGGTTTTCTCCTCGGCTTCGTGCAGCGTAAAAACGGGAAATTATTTCTTCAAAGACAAAGATTTCCGAAGATACGGCACCGATTGCTTTGACCTGTGGGAACTTGAATTATCCAGCCCCCCATTCTTTCACGATCTGGTCGATGTCTCCGGGAGCTTTAGCGTTTTGAACCTGGATAGAAGCAAAGACCCTTATGCGCACCGCTGGAAGGTTTATTACACCAGCACCGACCTGATCGATTTCAGCCTGACCGCCCGGTGTTACCCGTTGAACATAGCAGGCGCCAGACCTTATATAGGGGCGGGCGGCGGTTGGTATAGGCTGCAGACAAAATCCTATTGGCCCGAAGCAAGAATATGGCTGGGCGACGGCGCCTATTATTATGAAGAAAGCGACGATGAGACCATCTCGGACGGCTTTTTTTATCACGCCGTGGCCGGCATTTTGATTCCCCTGTACGCCTCCAAAATCCGCCTCGACAAAAACTATAAAGTATATCTGATCCTCGAGGACCGACACGATTTCGCCAAGAAAAGCGACGGCTTTGATCTAAGCGGAAATAGAGTCCAGATAGGCCTCGGCGTTAGATTTTAAATATGGACCGAAGTTTTGCAAAAGTCTTGTTAGGAGAAAAACAAATGACTAAACTCACCCTAAATATAACTTTACTATTGCTGCTGTCGTTGACTTTGCCCTCCTGCACCGTCAAGCAAAATTATCCCGTTCCCTGGCGCGGCGTCCATGTTCTAATGACCGATCAGTCGAAAACCGAACAGCTGACCCAGGTCGTGGGTGAATTAGCTGAATTAGGCGTCAACGCCCTGATTGTGGAAGTTAATTACGGCTATGAATATCAATCGCATCCGGAATTGCGCGCTAATAACCCCAGCAGCGCCGCCCGGATCAAGGCCCTGGTCAATCAATGTCGCCGGCATAACATCAGGCTGATCCCCCAATTTCAATGCCTGGGCCATCAGTCCTGGAGCAAAAGCACCTTTCCCCTGCTTACCCAGTATCCGGAATTTGACGAAACCCCCGGCGCCTACCCCGGCAATGAGGACATCTACTGCCGCAGTTGGTGCCCCCGGCATCCGGAGGTAAATAAAATCGTCTTCGCGTTGATGGACGAACTGATCGACGTCTTCCAGGCCGACGCCCTTCACGTGGGCCTGGACGAGGTGTTTCTCATCGGCGAGGATCAATGCCCCCGCTGTAAGGGCATGGACAAAGCCGAGCTTTTTGCTAAAGCCGTCAACGATTACCATCGGCACCTCGTCGGCAAACATAAAATCGAAATGCTCATGTGGGGCGACCGACTCATCGACGCAAACAAAATCAACTACGGCCGCTGGGAAGCCAGCGCCAATAACACCGCCCCCGCCGTCGATCTAATCCCCAAAGACATCATCATCTGCGACTGGCATTACGAACTCCGCGATGCCTATGAGTCGGTGCCCATGTTTCTGGAAAAAGGCTTTCGCGTCTGGCCCGCCGGCTGGCGCAACCTCGAGGCCGCCAAAGCCTTTATCAACTATTCCCGGCAGTTCGATAACCCCCGCATACTCGGCCACCTCAACACCACCTGGGGCGCCGTCCCCATCAACAAGCTGACCTCCTTTGAGCCCCTCCTCTACGCTGTCAGTAGTTTCCGTACCAAAGATAAATAACTTTCGATAGAACGGAGGTATTCTCCATGACCAAAGAACATCCGCATTCTCATGAAATTCCCTGTGGCTGCTGCATGTCAAAAGCCCGCCCTGACCTGAGCCGCCGGGAATTTATCACCGGCGTCGGCGCCGCCGCCGGTGGCTTGGCCTTAAGCTCACTGGCCGCCGCCGCGATGAATTTTACCCAGGAAATTGATTACCGGCCCACCCCGCCCCTTCCCTTAAAAGTTCAGCCGGTCTTGACCTGCGGGCTTTTCAAACCCCGACCCCAGACCAGTTGGCGCCCCTGGGGCGGCTTTCACACCCAGGAGGATATTAATAACGAAGAACAACGCATCAGCCGCGAACTAAAACAGCTCACCCACGACTGCGAATTCCCCCTGGAGATCATGCCCCTTATCACTCTCAACAGCACCCGCCAGGCCGCCCGCGTCGCCCAGGGCGACCATGATGTCCTGCTGATGTACGCCGCCAATTCCTGGGTTAACGTCCTGGAAGCCTTGACCAATCCCGAAAAATGGACCATCGTCTTCGTACGCCACAAATCCGGACCCGTCTATCTCTGGTACGAAATCGCCCACAACCGCTACCTCCGCAAAACCGTCGATGATTTTGGCCAGCCCGGCGTCGATCACCAGGACGTCGTGGTCGATAAGCTCGACGAAATCCGGTGGCGCCTCCGGGCCCTCTCCGGCCTGAAAAACACCCTCAATAAAAAAATCGTCGCCGTCGGCGGACCCGCCGGCTGGGGCGCAGGCGGCCAAAAAGCACCCGATCTCACCCGAAAAATATTCAAAATGGACCTCCGGACGGTCGGCTACCCCGAATTGGCCGAATTAATCAAAAAAGCCCGTAATAACTCAGAACTGCTGAGCCGATGCACCCGGCAGGCCCAGGAATATCTCAATCAAAGGGGCACCGATCTGCAAACCGATATCGAATTTGTCGTCAATGCCTTCGTCCTCACCGAAATATTTAAAAATATATTGGAACAGGCCCAAACCGACGCCCTCACCGTCAACCAATGCATGGGAACCATCATGCCCCTGGCCCAAACCACCGCCTGCCTGCCCCTGAGCCTCCTCAATGACGCCGGCTACACCGCCTACTGCGAATCAGACTTCGTCGTCATCCCCTCCGGCATCCTGCTGCACCATATCTCTAACAGGCCCGTTTTCCTGAATGATCCCACTTATCCGCATGATGCAGTGGTAACCCTGGCCCATTGCACGGCGCCTCGAAAGATGGATGGAAAAAATCTCGAACCGGCCAAAATCCTCACCCACTTCGAATCCGATTACGGCGCCGCCCCCAAAGTGGAAATGAAAATCGGCCAGAAAATCACCGTCATTAATCCCGACTTCGACTTCAAACGATGGCTCGGCTTTGAAGGCGAAGTCATCGACAATCCCTTCCTCGACATCTGCCGTTCCCAGATCGATGTTAAAATCAACGGCAGCTGCCAAACCCTCAACGCCCAGACCCGCGGCTTCCACTGGATCACCTGCTACGGCAACTACCTCAACGAAGTCGGCTACGCCCTCAAAAAACTAAACATCGACTGGCTCAACCTCTCCAAACCATAAATAACCGGTGCCGTGCCTATACTTAACCGGTGCCATGCCCACGCTTGCGTAGGCATGTTAATACGTCGTGTGTCAGCCTCAAGCCCGATAGGCCTCGCCGATGACATCAGCGTAGATATCAAATAGCCTCGGTCTCAATAGTAGGCACCTCGGGCGTCTTGGGCGGTACGGCCCCGGGCGCCGCCTCGATCACCCGCATGCCCTTCCACCTGCCGTGCAAAAAACGCAGACAAAACGCTACCGACAGCACGCAAACATATGCCGTCACAAACGCCCATGCCGCATAAAGCCCGTTGCCCGCCCCCCATCCGTAACGCACCGCCAGATAAGTCGGCAACACCATCAGCACCCAGCTTAATATCACCGCCAGATACATCACAAAACGCGTATCGCCCGCCCCCTTCAGCCCCGCCGCAAAAATTATATTGCCCGTATCAAAAAGACAGTAAAACGCCACAAAACACAATAAATTCTCCGCCAACGGCGCCACTTCGGCAAACTTCACCGCGTCCGCACCCGCCGAAAAAGGCGCCAAAAATATGCCCGGCAAAAACCAGTAACCCAACGCCACCAAAATCATATACCCATACGTCATATAAAACGCCGACCACACCGCCCGCTGCGCCAAGGACGGCTTATTCCTCCCCAACGATTGGCCCACCAGTATCGATACCGCGATCCCCAGACCGATCATGGGCATAAACGCCAGCATATTAATCTGAAACGTCATATTCGTCGCCCGCAGCGAAACTTCGTCAATCCGCCCGATCAACGCCACAAACAGCGCAAACGCCCCCACGTCCAGCATAAACTGCATCCCGTTCGGCAGACCATAACGTATCAATCGCCGAAACAAATCCCCGTCAAACCGCGCCCCCGAAAGCGTCGCGTACCGCCGCCGATACCTCCCCCGTAAAAATAAACACATATAAATCGTCGCCGAAACCATCCCCGATATCACCGTCGCCGTCCCCGCCCCCTTGATACCCCATTCGGCGAAACCAAAATGACCGAATATCATACCATAATCCAGGACAATATTAACCAGAGTCGCCGTGGCATTAACATACAGAATCGTCCAGGTCTTGCCCCGTCCTGAAAAAAATCCCGCTATCGTATTCGATATTAAAACACCCGCCGCCCCCAGACACATAACCCGAAAATAGACCACCTCATGCCTGCGCACCTCCGGATCGTGACCCATCCAGTCAAAAAGACCCGGCGCCGCCGGCCACAACCCCAAAATCAAAACCGCTCCCCCCAGCGACAAAAATATCCCCTGCCACACCGCCGGACCCACCCGCCCAGGCCGCCCCGCACCGGTGTACTGGGCCACAAACGTATTCACATAACTGACAGTTCCCATAAATAAACTGACTACCGTAAACGCAATTATCCCCGCCGGCATCGCCGCACTCATCTCCTCGCTCATGTGCCAATTCAAAAACATCCGATCAATAAACATCTGTAATGTATGCGCCCCAGTACTGAGAATCAGCGGAAACGCCAACTTCAACACCTCCCCGCAACCCCCCGGACCGGTCCACCTTCGCTCCAAACGATCTATCATAAATGGTATATTAACACAAAAACTGCCTGATTAAAATAAACAAACCAAAACTCACCACCCTTTCATGCCGAATAATAGACACAGAAGTAAATAAAGTTAATCGTCCTATAACATGCTGATTTACCGAGGTCCCGACAGGGTCGCCCCCTCAAACTTTGCCTGAGGGCGCTTTTAGAAAAAATCCCGTTAAAAGTAATGCTTGAGGTGCTGATATGATCCGGCCCAATGATAAAAAATTGTCTATTGTCGTTCCGGTTTATAATGAAAAAGACACCCTCGCCGAGTGTGTCCGCCGCGTCCTGATGGTGAAATTACCCCTCTATCGTGAATTAATCCTGATCGACGACGCCAGCACCGACGGCAGCGATAAAGTGATCCAAGAAATCTGCTGCGAACACCCCTCCGTTCCCATCCATGTGGTTACCCACCCCAAAAATCAGGGCAAAGGCGCCGCCCTCCGCGACGGCTTCGCCCACGTCAACGGCGACATCGTCATCATTCAGGACGCCGACCTCGAATACGACCCCGCCGACTACCCCCGCCTCTTAAAACCCATCCTCGACGGCCGCGCCGACGTAGTCTATGGCTCCCGCTTCGTCGGCAGCGAGGAAAAACGCGTCCTCTTCTACTGGCACTCCCTCGGCAACAAGTTCCTCACCACCCTCAGCAACATGTGCACCAATCTCAACCTCACCGACATGGAAACCTGCTACAAAATCTTTCGACGAGAAGTGGTCGAGAAATGACCGCCAAAATCGCCAAAGCCCGCTGGCGCATCTATGAGGTCGGCATCTCCTACTCCGGAAGAACCTACGAAGAAGGCAAAAAAATCACCTGGAAAGACGGCCTCGCCGCCTTCGCCACCATCCTCCGCTACCGCTTCTTCAACTAAAGCATATCAAATTAGCAATTTATGGTTGCAAAAATCTTTATATTCAGTTATAGTGTGTTCACGGCGTATAATTCAGCGAACAAAAAATAAACCCTTATGATAAAATAATTTAGACCCGGTTTTGATCACGCCGGATAGATCTGAATATACGGAGAAAACTATGACCCATGAAAATAGCCCATTCACCCCCGGTTATCCCGTCCCTATCGAATTTTTTGTGGGCCGCAAATCCCAAATCGATCTTTTACTAAAAAAGATCATATCCGCTTCAACCGGCCGCTTACAAATCGCTTTTTTATGCGGCGAAAGAGGTATCGGAAAAAGTTCTCTGGCTTACTTTGTTAAAATATTATCTGAGAGAAATCATCATTTCGTCGGAATACATAATTATCTGGGCGGTGTTACTTCCTTGACGGTAATGGTTAGACGAATCCTGGATAATCTTCTCAATGAAAGCGTCGATAAAGCCTGGCATGAAAAAATTATCCAATCTTTTAAAAATCATGTTAAGAGGGTGGGGCTTTTTGGTGTGAGCCTAGAATTAGATATCGACCCAAAAGACTTGGACCACACGGTCAATAATTTCGCTCCTACTTTACATAAAATCTCCGACCAATTAAAAACCGCAGAGAAAAAAGGCCTCTTGGTAATATTAGATGACATCAACGGCCTAGCCTCTTCAGCAGAATTTGCCCACTGGATTAAAAGCCTGGTGGATACCATTGCCACCTCAGATAAAAATATACCTTTATGCTTGCTCCTGGTCGGCCTGGAAGAAAGACGACAATCACTTGTTAAACTACAGCCGTCCTTATCACGAGTCTTTGACATCATTGATATTGCCGCCTGGAGCGATGATGAATCCAAAGAATTTTTTTCCGAAGCTTTTTCCAAGGTTAACGTTGATATCGAACAAAAAGCTTTGGAGAATATGGTCTTTGCCGCCGGCGGTTTGCCGGTAATGGCCCATGAAATCGGCGATGCGGTCTTTAATATAGATAAGGATAATTATATCGATGGCGATGACGCCTATAAAGGTATTTTTAATGCGGCTGATATTGTAGGCCGAAAACACCTGGAGCCGCAGGTCTTTAAGGCTATCCAAAGTAAAAAATATCGCTCTATATTAAAAAAAGTTGCCACCAAACCTTTTGGCTTCGAATTTCAAAGAAAAGAAGTTATTGAAATCCTCGGCAGACCGGAAGAAAAGGTATTTGATAACTTCCTAACGCGAATGACCGAACTGGGTGTAATAATTAGATCGCCGGAAAAAGGCAAAGGATACTACAAATTTCGCAATTTGCTCCACTATTTATATTTCCTCATCACCGCAGGAAAAACTAAAAACACCATCTCTGCCTCTAAATAAGATTTACCTGCAGTTTTTTACCCGCTTTGTTTTCAAAACAACATCGATTCTTCTTCACCCGGCTTTTCTTCTTGGTAGTTACTTTTATCCGGCGCCGTTGCCCCCAAATGCTCATACGCCGCTCCCGTCGCCACCCGCCCCTGCCGCGTCCGCGCCACCAAACCGATCTGCAAAAGATACGGCTCCACCACGTCCTCCAGCGTGTCCCGCTCCTCCCCCAAGGTCGCCGCCAACGCCTCAATCCCCGCCGGACCCCCCTTGTAAGTGGTAATCAAAGTCTTCAAAAAGGATCGGTCCAGCTGATCCAGACCCATCTCATCAATCTCTTCCATCTTTAATGCCGCCTCCGCCAAGGCCGCTGTCACCACCCCGTCCCCGTGCACCTGGGCGTAATCCCGCACCCGCCGCAGCAGCCGATTGGCAATCCGCGGCGTCCCCCGACTGCAATAGCTCAAACGCTCTAATGCCTCCTCCTCGCACTTAATCTTCAACAACCTCGCCGAACGACCCAGACACTGCTGCAGATGCCCCTGCGACCAGAACTCCAGATGCTGCTGTATCCCAAACCGCGCCCGCAAAGGCGCCGTAATCAACCCCGCCCGCGTCGTCGCCCCCACCAGAGTAAAAGGCTGCAGCGGTATATTTATCGTCTTGGCGTGCATCCCGCTGTCCACCGTAAAATCCACCCGAAAATCCTCCATCGCCGGATAGATAAACTCCTCCACCACCGCGCCCAGCCGATGAACCTCATCGATAAACAAAACGTCACCCCGCTGCAAATTCGTCAAAATCCCCATCAAATCCCCCGGCCGCGTCAGCGCCGGCCCGCTGCTCGTCTTCAGGTGCGCCCCCATCTCATGCGCTATCACGTGCGCCAATGTCGTCTTACCCAGCCCCGGCGGCCCGTGTAACAGAATATGCTCCGTCGGCTCACCCCGCTGCTTCGCCGCCGTCAGCGCGATCCCTATCTTCTCGATCACCTTCTCCTGACCGATGCACTCCGCCAGCGTCCGCGGCCGCAAAGTCAAATCGTACCCCGCCTCCTCAACCGCCTGCACCGACGCATCTATTAACCTTTCTTTCACCATAACCAACCCATCATAATCCCCACCCCTAACCATGGCAAGCACTATCTCCCGTCCCCCTTGTCATTACCAACGCCCCCTTTGTCATTCCGAACAAAGTGAGGAATCTATTTAAAACAGCAATCGCCCCGCGATCCTTTTAAATCCCCTCTTGAGAGCCGACCACGGGTGTAATAAACAATAACATCGCGCCGCCTGCCGGCCTCCAGCCCGGCTCAACCATGCTTATTGTAGTAGTAACGGGTATTGGCTTCCGCCGCCCCGTCATAAACCTCGATCCGTCGCCGAATCAATACTATAATCTTCCGTCCCCTCCCGCAAATCCTGCTCACCTGTGCGATTGCCCAGCTTAACGCAAGCGAATCCCTCATCGCCTCCCTCGTGATAATCAATATCCGTCAGCCGGTCGAGATTGTCGTAAGAATAGTAGCTATCAGGATTTTTTGTATAGAAAGGTTAAAAAAGTAAAATGTCTTTTTTTCTTCAACCTATAACGAAAAATAAAAAACTTTTTCCTTGCCTGTCTTTCCCAATTTCTTATATTTAAAACCCTTTGTTTCGCTGAACCACAACACCGGGATAAGTTCAAACCTACCAAACATTCAAATCTCTAAACTTGTAATTCTTTTTTAGATACTCATACTCTAAAGATGCTTGGTAAGGTATTCCCATAGATCCTTCATAGTAAGAAATTAATCTTGGTTTATGACCGTCCCACTTTATAGGCCACGATAAATTGACCCTGTTGTTAGGAAGTTCAGATAATTGCCAGTTAGACCAACCTTTATAAGAACGCAATTTACTCTTTGGAGCATCCTCCGGGAGATCGAAAATAACTCTCATTAATAAAAATATTTTTGATTCTTCTTCATTAAGTATTTGTTCCTCTAAAGAAGCATAAATAAAATTATCTAAAGACTCTTTTACAACTTCTGGATCAGTTTTTTGTACGGTTTTAGCAACTTGGATATAGTATTGCCATCCATTCTCTGTAATTGCGCCAGATGATGGCCATGGCTCTAATGAGCTAAACATATT
This sequence comes from Phycisphaerae bacterium SM23_30, assembly GCA_001303695.1. GTDB lineage: Bacteria > Planctomycetota > Phycisphaerae > Sedimentisphaerales > SM23-30 > SM23-30. The sequence continues at coordinate 28,439 of LJUC01000076.1, read as the reverse complement.
AACTAAATACTTTTCAGTAACCATTTCATATTTTTCGTGATTAATTTCTTCATCATTTATTTGTTCAGAACTATCTCGATTTGAACAACCAAATAAACTATAAATCACAAACATCATTAAAATATTTATCCATAAAATATCAGATTTCATAATAATATACTCCTTGGATAATTATTATGGATATATATAGTGAACTTTAGCCATTTTTAGGAACTTGCCAGTGATAAAAAATAAGCCGACAGCCCGATATATGTGTTGGAACCAGACACATAATTTATTATCAGGAGGTCGGCATGGATGCTTTTACTCTGGTATCGGCATGGGACGCCCTGGTTCTTCAACTGGGCTATATTTTTACCGAACCGACCGCCCGGACGTGGCGGCAAATCGCCTGGGGCTGGGTGCTCAAGCGGGGAAAAATGCCCGTGACCGGCATCTTTCGCACCCTGGGCGACCTGACCGACCGGCACTGGACGGTCTATCAAAAATTCTTCTACCGCGCCGCTTGGTCGTTGAACCGATTGAGCGAAGCCTTGTTGATACAGGTGATCTATCCTCTGATTCTCGAGTCGGGTCTGTGCGAGCCGGTCAGCGGCAACCCCGTGGCCGATCTGAATATCGACGACACTACCGCCGGCCGATGCGGCAAACATTTGGCCCATGCCGGTTGGTTCAAAGACGCCTCGACCAGCGCCGCTTCACATCAGGGCACGGTTATTCACTGGGCCCACAACTGGCTGGTGGGCGCGGTCACCCTGCGGCTGCCCGGCTGGACCATGCGCTGGGCGCTGCCGGCGGTGTTTGCCTTGTACCGCAAACGCGGCGACTACAAAACACCAAATGCTTTTCGGTCTCGTCAGGAGTTGGCCGGCGAAATGATTCAAAGAACCGCTCAGGCCTTGCCCCAGGTGCAATGGCGAGCCTGCGCCGATGGTCAATATGCCAAGCGCCAGGTAGTACAGAAACTGCCCCAGAGGGTGAATCTGGTCAGTCGAATTCGTCGAGACGCCGCTATTTACGACCTGCCACTCAAACGAAGGCCCAAGGGCAAACGCGATCCCAACCCCAAAAAAGGCCAACGGATGCCCTGCCCGCAAAAACTGGCCCTCCGCCGAAAGAAAGGCTGGGAGAAAATCACCGTTTTCAAGCAAGGCTATCCGGTGCAACGCCTGGTCTTGGGAATCACCTGCCTGTGGTATCACGTCTGCCAGGGGGTTCATGGTGATCGTTCGGGACCCGGCCGGCAAAGAGAAAGACGACTTTTTCTTCTGCACCGACGCCACCGTAGCAGACGCGGAAATTGTCCAGCGCTATTACGATCGCTGGGGCGTGGAAGAAGTCATCGAGGAGGCCAAACAATCGATGGGATTTGAATCGACGCAAGGCTGGTGCAGTAAAACGGTCCATCGGCAGGCGCCGCTGGCCATGATCCTGGTAACGCTGGTGAAAGCCTGGTACGCCCGTTGCGCCCTGAAGGAACCGGCGTTGTTGCCGGAGGTGATGCCATGGTATGAGCATAAACGCCATCCTTCTTTCGTGGATATGTTGTCGGCCTTGCGTCAGGTTTTGTGGCATCATCGAATTTCACCCAACTTGAGGTTTTCGGCACGAGTTAAAGAATTAATGAAAACAGTTTCCTATGCCCTTTTCGCGGCATAGGAAATGGCTAAACCGCACTTATCGATAGTGCAGAACGTAAGGCCTATGAGGAATCAATGCGTCAGCGTTCCATGAGCCGCGCGAAAGAGGAATTGGAGAAGGTGGTTAAAGCGGTTTCGGCGGGGCGCCTGAAGAATCCTGCCCGGATAGGCGCTCATGCCGGCCGGGCTCTTTCCCGGCCTCACGGTTATCGATATTACTCATGGGAAGTATCTGGTCCGGGAAAGTTCCGTTTTTTTGAAGATGGCAAAAAGCTGGCGGCGGAAATGCTTCACGAAGGTAAATATATTCTCAAAACCGATCATATGGAGATTACGGCGGTCGAGGCGGTGACCTGTTATAAAGAACTCAACACCGTGGAACAGGGCTGCCGTGATTTGAAGGACGTCATTGATATGCGCCCGATCCATCACCAGAAAGATGACCGGATTGAAGCTCACATCTTTGTGGCCACCTTGGCCTTGTTCATCAAATGTTCCTTGGAATATCAATTGGCCTCGAAGTTGCCGCAACTCAGCGGCACAGATGCCCTTGTCGCGATGAAATCGATAGGCTTGTCTGAATTGGCCATGGACCATAAAGTTATGCGTTTGGTCTCTGGTGGTGGCCGGGATACCAAGCGAATTCTTTCCGCGCTGAATATCAAGGAAATTAATCCCCCTGATCCCTGAAAAAACTACAGAAGGTAGCCAAAAATGCCCATGTAATGACAAACTTAAAATCGAGTCCTTATTTAACAAGGACTTACAAGCCCAACTGACAAACATGCGCTAGGACATAATCCCCCACCATAAGTTAGGTAACTGATATTTGAGATTCTTCACTGCGCTCAGAATGACCGTAGGGCAAATTTCCCCTTTTGTCTGCGGTTTTAATGATATCAGCTCAGGGGGTTTGTGAGACCGGGACCTGGGTATAACGGCGGCTGAAGGCGTGGGCCTGGTGCATAAAGGCCTCCAGGCGGGTTTGCAAAGTCGGATCCTGCTGGCCGTCGTAGCTGATGTTGAGGATCGGCCGGCCGCCGGCGTCGGCGGAGATCTGGCGGCTGATACCGCTGACAATAGTGGAAGGCATACAGGTAAAAGGCATGACGTTAACGGCCCCGGAAGCACCGTTATGGAACATTTCGACCATTTTGCCGATACTGAGGATGGCTTCCCCTTCGAAGGATTCGTGCATGTAAGGCTGGGCGGCCTTTATGACCTCGGTGATTTCGTGCTCGGCTAAGCGCCCGAAATAGCGCTCCAGAGGTCCGGCCAGCAGTTTTTCAACCTTGTGCTGCACCCGGTTCTTCAGGAGGTTCTGGAGCCAGATGTCGTAGGCGCGCCAGCGCCGGGCCATAAGTCGGCGGGTGTGGTTGGTGTAATAGAGCCATTCGGCAAAACAGGCCAGGCTGACCTCGGCGCCGAGGGCCTCCAACTTACGGACGATATTGTCGTTGGCGAAGGTGTGGCTGCGAACGTAGATCTCGCCGACGACACTGATAAGCGGTTTGGGCTGAGAACGATCAATTTCCACCCGGGCCAATTCCTCGGCACAGCGGTTCATCACCGGGAGCAGTTCCTTTTCCATGATGCCGAGACTCATGGACTCGACGATCCGCCGGACGCAATTTTTATAGGCCTGATCGGCCGAGCCGGACTGTTTTTCGTAAGGCCGAATCTTGAGCAGAACCTTAAAAATAAGATCAACCGCGGCGACACCGCTATAGGATAAGCGGGTGGGGTCCTGACGGAATCGCTGAAAATGTTCGTAAAAGTTGCCGTCCTGATTCGGAGAAACCACCGGTACCGTATTAGGTAGGCCCGATTGCTTCAGGACCAGCCGCTGAAGACAGCTATATTGTCCGAACCGGCAGGGTCCGCTGCTGCCGGGCATGAAAAAGGCGACGCGGTCGGGGTCCAGGTCGGGTTCATTGATTTTTTTAAGCATATCACCGGTGGTGATGATGCAGGGCAGACATTCCTTGCCGGAGGTGTATTTATGGCCCCAGCGGAGCGTTTCTTCGTCGCCGAGGGGCAGGACATCGGCATCCTGACCGCAATGGCGAAAGGCAGCAGCCAGGGTATAGGAATGATCGCCCATCCAGGGGATATACAAGGTTCGGCCGGAGCAGTCGCCCCAATCCATACGCCAGGGGCTATAAGGGGATTGTACCGTGGATGCTGTTTCTTCGGCTTCTGCGGCGCGGCGTGAGGAGGCGGCCTTTAGACTCTCGTGAAAGGCCTCCAGGCGGGTAATGACGCCGGCATCGGCACTGTGCTCGTCAATTTCCAAAAGGAGGGCCGGTTTGCGACGTTCGATGCCCTTTGAATCGGTGGAGGTCATTAATTCCTTAAAGAAATGGCCGATGAAACTGTCGGGTCCGCAACTGAAATTGCTGAGGAAGATAGCGTACAGACGAGAGTCTTCGCGAATGATATGGGCGGCCCGGAAAATCCGCTGGCCGTACTTCCAGTACATCTCCTGCTGTAGTTCGGGCTCGATAACGTTGGCAGCATCAAGATCAAGGAAATCCAGCGGTATGGGAAGTACGTTCATCCGCCGGAGTTTCAAGGCTAGATCAAGACAGACGCCGGGATCGCAGCCGTTATAGGGTCGGGAAACCACAACGCAGGCCTTTTGATCGGGCTTGAGCTGTTCAAGAGCTTCATACCCACGTTGTCGGCAGGCGTCCTCGAATGCCTTCTGGGCGGTCAGGCCGGCGTCGAGGGCCCGGTTGATCTGGGCCTTGGTGAGGTTTAGTTTTTGAGCCAGGGGCCAAAGGTGGCGGCGTAAAGGCTTCAGGCCGTCCTGAAAGCGAATGTGCAGGTCGAGCAGGTGATTTTTATCTCCGGTCAGATCGATGCCTTTGGCCTTGAGGGCGGCGCGGACCTGATAAGGGATGGTCTGAACGTAGGGGCAGAGCTGGTTATGTTTATTTTCCGGATAGTCGGCCGGCATCGAGACAATACTGGGCAGCCAAATATAATCAACGTTGCGTTTTAACAATTGCAGCACGTGACCGTGGGCGACCTTTACCGGGAAACAAGGCTGAGCCAGCACCGATTCGACGCCTTTCTGGATGACGGTCTTGGTGGAGCGGCCGGAGAGAACCACCTCAAAGCCTAACTCCTTAAAAAAGGTCCCCCAGAGCGGTAAAAACTGATAATGGCTCAGGCACATGGGGATGCCGATAGTGCCGCGGGAGGGAGTCCGTTCGGGAGACTTGAGATCCTTCGCTTCGCTCAGAATGACAGGATCGTATTTTTCGACGGATTTATCATTGAGGCCGGCGTAATGTTCGAGCATCTGCTGACGCCAGCCGAACAGGTCGGCAAGCTCCTCGGTCCTGGTCAGGTCCTTTTTAACGTTATAGCGGTCGCAGCGGGAGCCGTAGTAGAGCGGATCGGCATCGGGCAGGGTCACTTCCTTGATTTCACAATTATTGGGGCAATGCGGGCACTCGAAAGTGCGCACTTTATATTCCATCTGCGACAGATCAAAACCGCGGAAGGTGCTTTTTAAGGTCTTGCCCTCGCCCGGTTCGGCGGCTTTTTGCTCCATGTGCCGTCGGGCAAGTTCGGCGGCCCCGAGGGCGCCGGTGACTTCGTGATGGTCGGGAAGGATAATGGGTTTGCCGGTGATGGCCTCAAAGGCCGAGACCCCGCCACGAGATCCGGTCGTTCGGCGCCCTGCTGTTGGTAGCTTAAGAGGTCGGATTCCATAAAAACGGTGCAGCGTTCGCCAAGGCGAATGGGGGCGCCGGAGGAAAAGGCTTCGGCGGCGAATTCGTCCTTAATGTTCATGCCCAGCCGTTCGGCCTGCTCCTCCAAAAAGCTTCCCGTGCCGGCGGCACAGGCGTGGTTCATCTCGAAATCAATCACGACTCCGTCATCGAGAGAGATGTATTTGCTGTCCTGACCGCCGATTTCAAAGATGGTATCGACGGTCGGATCGACAATGGCGGCGCCGGTGGCCTGGGCGGGGATCTCGTTAATGACCAGGTCGGCGCCGACGAAATCGCCGGTGAGGTAGCGGCCGGAACCGGTGGAGGCGACGCCTCGGATCTCGACTAGGTCCCGGACGTCGGGGGCGACAATATCGATACCCTGGCGGATGGCCTCGAGGGGTCGGCCGGCAGTCATCAGATAGGCTTTGCTGAGGACCCGCTGGTTTTCGTCCATGACAACAACGTTTGTGCTGATCGAGCCGACGTCAACACCTAGATAAGCGGGTATTTTCCGGTTGGATTTGCGGGCCTGATCGAGTATTTCCGAATGTACTTTACTTACCGGGGTGGGTTGGCTGGGCTGCCTTAGAGGCTCGAGTCGATGGCCGACGGTGCGGTTCTGCCTGATATAATCGTCCAGTCTGGCCAGCAGGACCCGCGGTTCCTGGGTGCTGCTGCCGCCGGCGCCCTGTCGAAGCTGGACCAGCACCGCCCCGATGGCGCCGGTGACGGCGTGTTCTTCGGGAACGATCAGACCGCCGGCGCCTAAACCGAAGATATCCTCAAAGGCTCTGACCACCCCGACATTGCCGGCCACGCCACCGCAGAACGCCACAGGCGGTATGACCTCTTTGCCTTGACAGAGCGAACTCTTCAAATTGCGGGCCAGTCCCAGGCACAAACCGGCAACAATGTCGTGGACGGGGGTGGCCTGCTGCTGGAGGTGAATCATATCGCTTTTAGCGAAAACGCTGCAGCGGCCCGCAACTCGAGGCGGATTTTCGCTTTTTATGGCCAATTCGCCGAATTCACCTTCAATATCAACGCCTAATCTGGTGGCCTGCTGATCCAGGAAACTGCCCGTGCCGGCGGCACATACCGTGTTCATGGAGAAATCGGACATGTCGGCATTGATAGGGGGGACGGATTTAAAAGATTCTACAGCTACATTTTGAAATTGAGATTCTTCGCTGCGCTCAGAATGACAAATGTCGGGCACAGAATGACCGATGGGGCGGTCGGGCAGGAAAATGACTTTGCTATCCTGCCCTCCCATTTCGATCAAGGTGCGGACCTCGGGACGCAAATGACCAATGGCGGCGGCCTGACATATCAGTTCATTGACGAAGTCGATGCCCAGCAAGCCGCAGAGGGCCCGGCCGGCGGTGCCGGTGCCGGCCATGGTGGCAATACGGACGGACGGAATCTGCTCTAACAGAGTCGCCAACATGGCCCGGGCCGTCTCCATCGGCCGGCCGTGGGTACGCTGATAACGAAGATAGCGAATCGAGAGACCATCATCCAAAAGGGCCAATTTGCAGCTCACCGAGCCGATGTCGATGCCAAGATGCAAAGAACCACGATCAGGCAGCTCAAGTTGCTGAAGTGCGGGACTTTTAGTCTTGCCGAATCGTATGGCGTTCGCTCTGGTCATGCGTTTCTATCCTTTCGCAGTATTGAAGATCGTATGTATTTATCTTGATATTTCAGTTTTAGGTTTATTATTGATCAAAGGCCGTTCCGAAACATTGCGCCGGATTTTTTCCAGCATAACGATCAGTTGTTTTTGTTCGGCGGGTTCGAGAACGGCGGCCTGTTTTATCTCCTCTATATAAAGGGGTTCCACCCGGGCCAGGAGTGACCTGCCGTAGCCGGTTAATTTGACGATGTTATATCTTCTATCTGTGGGGGCGGCGGTGCGTTCGACCAGACCGGCTTTTTCCATCCGGTCGATCAAAGCGGTTATATTGGCCCGGTTGACCAGCATCATCGCGGAAATCTGGGCCTGACTTAATCCCCCCTCCGCGCCGCCTTGGTGGCCCAGCAGCATCATGACATTGAACTGCACGTCGCTGAGCCCATATGACCGGAAGAATTCATCGGCCCTTTTTTTAATGCAATTGGCGGTGTGATAGATGTTTAACATGGCCTCCCGGGCCAGCGGCGTGATGGGCTCTTTCATATGTAAGTCGGTTTGTAGAGACATAATTAAACCGGTAATTCACAGCTATATAGTTAAGATGCGAATTATATCCCCCAAGCCCACTCTGTCAAAATAAATTTCAGGTTTTTCCTGGTGAAAATTCCGGTATTTATGCTACCGGCAACGGCGATTTTTTTCGGCGAATATCTACTCTTAGATTTAAACCTTACATGGTGCGGGTATAAAACAGCAGGATTTCGTCGGAAAAACCGGCAAAAATCGCGCTGGACAGGGAATCTCCGCCAGGGTGGATTTCGCTCATAAAGCTGATTCAACAATGGGGTATGATTCTTAGGGACGGCTGATAAAATTATTCGAGAATTTTAAGCAGTTACCAGCGACGACCGCCGCCGCCGCCACCGCCGCCGCCACCGCGTCGGCCGCGACCTTGCCCCTCGGTTCGCTTACGGGCCTGATTGACTTTCAAGGCTCTACCTTCCAGGTCCTTACCGTTGGCCTCATCTATGGCCCGCTGACCCTCAGCATCGTCCGGCATGATCACAAAGGCAAATCCCCGAGATCTTCCCGTTTGTCGGTCCGTAATAATGGAAACACTCTCTACCTGGCCAAAAGGCTCAAAAATTTCTCGAATTTTCTCTTCAGTGGTGTCGTAGGATAGATTGCCAACATAAATATTCATAACTCGATACTCCAAAACAACATGGTTTTCACCTGCCGGAAACGGTTAGATCGCTCACCAGACCCCTGAAGGGACCGAAAAGTCGATTAAGACACGAACCGACCAACTTTGATTATATTCTAAAGTTCCACGGATAGCCCGTCAAGGGGAAAATTTTGAATCATTCCCCAAGGCAACGGCTTTATTTTCTGAGACAACCGTATTTTGGGGGTATTTTAATTAACCGGAAGTTCATCAGGTTTCGCCTGTTACGCCAGAGAATCCGCCAGGTCGCAGAAAAAGGGCAGCGGATCGGGTTCGAAGTCGAGGGTGTGGTGCGCCCGCCTATATATTTTAGCCGGATCTGAGGCCTCTTTTCTCGGCTGGAGCACCGGTCCCAGCAGTCTAATCGTGGCCTGATTTTCGATAATACGGTCCTGCCCGGCCAGAAACAGATAAACCGGCACTTTCAACCTGCCGATGACTTTGCGGACCTTTGCATCCAGACGGGAGCTGGCGATAAAAAAAGAAGCGGTCGCGTGGGTCAATTTCAAAGGGTCGTTCTCGATGAAAGTCAGCAGCGCCGGGGTTTGAGTGAACAGCGTCGGTTCATTCAAGGGGATCTTGTGCGGTTGGCGGGGGTGGAGGAGGCCGTGGACGCCGATGGCGATTTTAGCGGTTAGCCTGATGTCAATTTTGGGGCACAGTCCCGGGGCGACCAGCGCCACCGAGCGGATTTTTTCGGAGAATTCTTCGGCATAAGCCAGCGCGAGTTTGCCGCCCCAACTGACCGCCACCAGATCTACCTGTTTAAACCCGGTCCGTCGGCGGAGCCAATCGACACCGCGGTTGACGTCCTTGATAAGCTGCCTCGGCGAATCACAATGGCCTCGCGCGCGCCGGTTCAGCCCGCTGCCTCGCCGATCCGGCGCCAATACGGTCATACCCCGACCTCGTAAAAAATCGCACGACTGCAAAAACCACCCCCCGTGCGATTGAATGCCGTGCAGGTAAACCACTGCCCGGCGGGAATCGGCGGCCTCAAACACCCGGGCGGCGCCGAGGTAGCCGTCAGCCAATTCCAGGGTAATCAATTCGCACGGCGTATCACAAACCAGCGAAGCGGCAGGGGGGGAAATAACCGGGCGATTGGTATTACCAAATGTCATTCATCAGCTCTGCTTTATCACTTCCAAGCAACGTTCGTAGATTTCCTCGGTGGTATCCGGCGGCGAAACCTCCACGATCGGCAAGCTCAAAGACGTCGCCGCCTGGCGGATATTGTCGTTTATGATGGTGCTTCTTTCGATAAATTTTCGCATTAACTCATCGGCCATAGCGGTTTGATGAAACAACTCGGCCTGCTGATGAACCTTTTGCTCAAAGAACTCCCGCTCGGCGACCAGCCAGAGAGAATATATACCTTTTTGGTCCAGTTGAGCCACCCTGTGCGGCATCAGGTGCCAACCTTCGATCACCAACGGATCCGCTCGCTCTCCATGTTTGATGATGATTTTTTTTAGGGCCGGCCATAAGCCTTCATTAAGGTATTCCGCGTCGGCGACCAAACGGGCCGCGGTGTGCTTAATAAAATATTTACGGTGATCCTTCTGTTCCAAAAGATGCAGATGAGGGTGTGACTGCGGGGTGGTAACCGCCGTGATGGCGTCGGCCAGATCATCCGTGGATACACAGCCATAGGCCCATTGCCCCGCCAGTTTCCGCGCCACCGCCGTTTTACCTACCAGCGGGGCGCCGCCTAATAATATGACAGTGGCGTTATTCATTCTTGTTATTGAGCCGTAAAAAATTAATAAAACACCGCCCTATAGTAATGTTGACTTTGGACTAAAAGCGCCCCCAAACAAATTTTGGAGGCGCCGCCCGGTTATGTTAATATTCATTTGTCATAAAATCAATCGACCGTAACCGCAATGGGGCCGAACGGGACAGCTTTCACAATCGGGTCGGCGGGCACGGCAAATCCTGCGGCCGTGAAAAATCATCAGGTGGCTGAAAAAAGTCCATTCTTTTTTGGGTATCAGCTCCATCAAGGCAAACTCCAGCTTCACCGGGTCAGTCTGATCAGAGAGCCCCATCAAACGGGAGAGACGAATAACGTGGGTGTCCGTAACAATGCCGGGTTGGCCGTAGGCGTTGCCCAAAATGACATTGGCCGTCTTGCGCCCCACGCCCGCTAATGATAACAGATCGTCCATATTATCCGGCACTTTTCCGCTAAACTTGTCCACGATATCGCCGCACGCCGCTTTGATGCTCTTGGCCTTGTTGCGATAAAAACCGGTGCTCTTTATATCCTCTTCCAGCTCTTGTTGATCGACTTTGACGTAATCGGCGGCTTTACGATACTTTTTGAAAAGGTCCTTGGTAACGATATTAACCCTGACATCGGTGCATTGAGCCGAGAGAACCGTGGCGACTAAAAGCTCCAGCGGATTAGAAAAATTCAAGGCGATTTTGGCATCGGGATGCGTCTTCTGCAGGACCGAAAATATCTTCTTCGCCCGCTGCGGCGCGTCTTTTAAAATAGCCAGAGATGGATTAAAAGTCTGGGGTGATAAATCCGGAACTTTATGTTTCGTTGTTTTTTTATTCTTAATCAATTTGCCTCCTGAAGGATTCAAACTTCATTCTTCCGGTATAGGTTCATGGGCCTTGCGGTGATAGACTTTTTCATACGCCTTGCCGGCCGGACATATGCCGCTCTCCAGCTTTTTGACAAACCAGAAAATAATTCCGCGCTGTTTTTTACGGGCATGGTTGCAAACAGGGCATTGCAGACATTTTTCGGCCAACTCACGGTCCTTATCGGTGATAATTGTTTCGTCAGCTTTACTTTGGATCATAGGATTCTCCCTGGATTAAATTATCAATCCCTGGCGTTGTTTTTCTCCGCTTGGCCTCTGGCGCGGGCGGCGGCTTTGTCCAGCGATTCCAGAGTGTCCTGCAGACTATAGAAACCTTCCAGAACCAACGGAGGTTCCGGATCGCCCCCGGGAAATATCGCCGTAAACGGTATCGACTGGCCCTGTCCGCCCAGCTCCCGCAGCATCCGTGTAATCGTCGGATCTTCAAAAGACCAGTCGGCAATGACCAGGGCCGCGCCTGTCTCCGCAAGCTTATCATTGAAAGTCTGCGTTTTATAAATAAGTTTATCTAAAACAGCGCAATTCTTGCACCAGTTGGCGGTGAATTTGACGACGACGGTGCGGTTTTGCTGCTTATAGTCTTCCAGTTGTTGGTACCAGGGTTCGCCCAAAGCGAGGGCGTCAGTTTTAGGGGTAGCGGCAAAAGTAATAGCGCCGGCGACCAGAAGGATCAGGGCGATACCGCGGGCCAGGTAGCGTTTTTTCAAGGGGGCCGCAGGATTGCCGACGGAAAATCCCAACCACACGCAAAAACCCAGCACCACACAGAAATAAAGCAGAGGCTTATGCCACCCCGGCGGGAACAGAAAAACCAGATATGCGGAAAATCCCAGCATACAAAATCCGATCGCCTGTTTGAGCCGAATCATCCAGTTACCCCCCTGCGGTACGCGGTTGAGCAGCCGGGGAAAAGCGGTCAACAGGATATAGGGCGCCGCCATCCCCCACCCGATGATTAGAAATACCGCTATGGTCGTCGCCATGGGCTTGCTGACCGACCATGCCAAAACGGGACCCAGTAAAGGCGCCCCGCAAGGCGTCGCCAAAACGGTCGCCAGCATTCCCAGCCCTAAAGCCCCCATATAACCCTGACGCACCACGGTTATATTCGAAATGCCCGAGGGCAACACAATTTCAAACAACCCGAACATCGATAAGCTTAATACATACACGATCATCAATAAGACAAACTTAAAACCGCTGCCCTGAAAGTGCTGTCCCCAGAGCAATTGGAATCCCGACATGACCACTGCCAATCCCGCAAAGACAATCATAATCCCCCCGGCAAAGGCCAGACCCAACCTGATACTTTTACCTCTGTCGGGCTCCTGGCCCTCAGCCGGGGCGCACTGCTTCATCAGGGTCATAACGATAATGGGGATAATCGGCAGGACGCAGGGCATGACGTTCATTACCAGCCCGGCTGCTATGGCCGCGAGGATAGGTAGAAGCCATTCATCGGCGGCATATTTAGGTAGGGCTGACGGTGGAGTTTCAGTTTGAGCGGCTTGCGGGCCCGAAGCCGTTTCCCGGCCTGTGGTGGTTGGTTTTTGGTCTGAGGTACTGGAAGTTGTCGCCGGGACAGGCCAGATGCGATCCATGTCAAAATCGGCAAACAACTCCGGGCGATGAGGTTGAACTGCGGCGGGGTCGCTTACGAACTGCAAATCAAGGGCGGCACTACTCTCCCAAAGGACGCATATTCCATCATCGGAACACAGCTGACCTTCAATTTTTAACTTTATTATTGCGGCACCTGTAGTTGAGTCCGTTACTTCGAGGGGTACAAAACAGATCGCCCGGCCCTTATAAATATGGTTGCTGGCCCCAAGGATTTCATCCGTATATTTTTCCCCGGGCGGGTATTTTATCGGACCAAAACGGATATTTGGCATCGGTTCGCAAATGATCTCGGTATCCATGCCGAACTCACCCTGTTTGGGATTGGCATACAGGTGCCAGCCCTCCTCGATGTCCAGAACCACGGCCAGGGTGAATTTCTCTCCCGCAGGGGCGGGAACAAATTGAGGCGCCAGCTCTATCTTAACCCTTTGCTGGTCGGCAAAGAACTGCTGTTTTAAGGGCTCAGGCATATATGGTAGGCCCAAATAGCCGAAGACGGGACCATAAAGCAAAAAAGCCGCTATCATCGCCCTGAATGTTATTTGAAACAAACTTAGGCCCAAAAGGTGTTGAACTGACTGATATTGGCGAATTTCGCGAAATAATCGCCTCATCGGTAACTCCTTTGATATATAAGGAAAAAAACGATTTTTTCTTTTCCAAGTATGCCTGACTTCAATTTTGCGGGAGTCATATATTTGGAATCAATATATCATATTTAATGCAATAAAACCCTATAAACTCCGGTTCCACATACAAAGAGAATAGTTCGCGGTATTATATTATCAGGCTCGATAACCTGAAATCAAGCGTCCGAAATAACCGTTAAACGATAAAAAAGTGCCCCGGTGAACAATGGTCCTACCTCGTCCAAGCCACCGGGGCAACTCCTCAGACTCCTTTGACAAAAGAGTCATTGACTTATTAAATTATATCACCAATACGTCCTTGGTAGGCAAATCAGGAAAATATATATTCATTTTCGATCATTTCCCCTTTACCCCAAGGCAGAATTTTGCAGGAAAAGGGCAATCGTAGGTTGCTATCAGCCGCTCCAGTATGGGCAGGTATTATACTTTTTTTGAGACAGTAATGAGACATTGGCGGAAAAAAAGGCAATTAGAGAGCTACAAATTTATAACATATTGATAATCATTAAGTTAGCTAAAAAAAACCGATAGCAATGCAATTTTTTTTGCTTGACCGGACATAAAAATACGATTATTTTATTAGTATAAACAATTGTATCGTCAAAGCCGGTGACATGCGTAGGCAGCGATCTGAGATGAGAAAGGAGAGTATTGGATAGGTCGCTGGGCGGTCACAAAGGCTTACTGGGGTAAGAAAGGTTGGATTAATTGACGAGATCGAGCTTCCATCAGGCCAACTCGGCAGGAGGTTAGATCTCTGATACTGTCGAGGCGAATTGGGTCTCGGCATCGGTTATACTCCTGGAATAGTTGTTGCCGGAAAACGGTTTTGTAGGTGTTTTGTTCTAACCAGCGGAGAAAAATTAATCGGTATTAAACTCCGAAAAGGATTTTGAGGTAACAAAGGTCGGTTAAGGTAAAACGTTTGGCGGTTTAGGAATAACAAAATGAGGGATGAAGCGTTATTTACTTGTGTTTTTCTTGCCTGCCGCTGTGATAGATCCGGCTTTTCCGCATGGAAATCAAGGACATAAAACACCCCATCTTTGATTGATCCGGTAATATCAGGGGATAGGGTCCTTTCTTTTGCCCCGGCGCATCCTTTGTAGATTCCCGGCAAAGTCCGGTGATGTTTTCAAAACCACCCTGATTCAGGCTCCGGGCTATGGACGGCAAAAAAATACCTCATGGCCTAAAAGAGAGAAACTGAATAACCGGTCGCAGCTATACGACCGTTAACTATAGATATGGGAGAGATAAAATGCAACTTTTTACTATTTTAGCCTTATCCGAAGGTACTTATATAGTACTGATTATTATGGGACTCATAATCGGGCTCTTCGGCGGTGGGGCTGTCCTCTGGTTGGTCCAGAGAGCCATGGGGAAATCGAGAACCAGACTGGCTCAACAGGAATCCGAAGCCATTATCGCGGATGCCAGATATAAATCCGAAAACATCGTAAAAACCGCCGAATTGGAGGCGAAAGCCGAAAAAATCCAAAAAAGAGAAGAATCTGAACGTGAGGCCGCCGAAATCCGAAACCAGTTGCGCGAACAGGAACTTCACCTGACCAAACGCGAAGACACTGTCGATCGCAAGTGGGAGAGCGTTAACAGCAAGGAAAGATCCCTGGAGAATCTGCAGAAGAAATTATCCCAGAAGGAGCGCGATCTAACCAGTAAAGATCAGCAACTGACCAACACCCTGGCCGAACAAAGGGCGCAACTCCTTAGAATTGCGGGCATTTCCGTAGAAGAAGCCAAGGAAATGCTTTTGAAGCGCCTGGAAGGTGAAGTGACCCATGAGGCTTCCGCCCTGGTCGAACGCCTCGTCACCAATGCCAAGGAGGAAGCCACCCAGCGGGCCCGAGAGATCACCCTCAACGCCATCCAAAGATACGCCGCCGACCACACCTGTGACAGCACTATTTCCTCGGTTGATATCCAGAATGATGAAATGAAAGGTCGGGTCATCGGTCGGGAAGGTAGGAACATCCGTGCTTTCGAGAAGGCCACCGGCGTGGATGTCATCATCGATGACACGCCGGGACTGGTGATTATCTCCGCCTTCGATCCCATACGGCGCGAAGTAGCCCGCATCAGCCTGGATAAGCTGATTCAGGACGGACGCATCCACCCGGCCCGGATCGAAGAGGTGGTCGCGGAGACCCAAAAAGAAGTCGATGCCCACGTGCTGGACATCGGCAAGAGCATGGCCCTGGAGGCCAATGTCAACGGTCTTAATAACAAATTAATACCGTATCTGGGGCGATTGAATTATCGGACCAGTTATGGCCAAAACGTGCTGCGTCATAGCGTGGAAGTGGCTTATCTTTGTCAGACTATGGCCGAGGAATTGCGTCTGAACGGCGATTTGGCCCGGCGCTGCGGACTGCTCCACGATATCGGCAAGGCAGCCGACCATGAAGTGGAAGGCGGTCATCCCGAAATCGGGGCGGAGCTTTTGAGAAAATTTAATGAAAAGTCCGAGGTCATCAACGCCGCTGCCGGCCACCATAACGATGTGCCCGCAACTTCGCCTTACACTCCCCTGGTGGCCGCCGCCGACGCCATGAGCGCCTCGCGGCCCGGCGCCCGCCGCGAAACCCTGGAACGATACATCAAGCGGCTGGAACAGCTGGAAAACCTCGCCACCAGCTTCAAAGGCATCAGGCAGGCATATGCTATTCAGGCCGGCCGGGAGGTCCGCGTCATCGTCGATCCGGAAAAGGTCAACGACGGCGACGCCTGGCAAATCGCGCGGGAAATCGCCCAGAAAGTCGAACAGGAATTAACCTATCCCGGCGAAATTAAGGTAACCCTGCTGCGTGAAGTACGCTGTGTCGAATACGCCCGCTAAAACCGACCCTACGAAATAACCCGTACTTTGTAACAGGCAACATGATGCAGATCAAATTACTATGCATTGGAGATATTGTCGGTCGTCCGGGTCGGCAGTTGCTGGCGGAACATCTGAAGCACCTGGTCAGACAGTGGGGGATTGACTGCGTGATCGCCAACGCCGAGAACGCCGCCGGCGGCTCGGGTCTGACCGAATCCATCTACGATAAACTGCACAAGTACGGCGTCAACCTGATAACTCTCGGCGATCATATCTACCGCAAGCGCGAGCTTATTAATGTCCTGCAAAATGCCGACGATATGGTCCGGCCGGCCAATTTGTCGGCGCAGGCCGCCGGCAGAGAATTCGCCCTTTTTGCCACACCCGCCGGGCCGCAGGTGGCGGTAATATCGCTGCTGGGCAGAATGTATATGCCCCAACCCAGCGACAATCCCTTTAACGCGGTCGAGAAAGTGCTTGTCAAGATTCCTCCGGACGTCAAAGTAATCGCCGTCGATATGCACGCGGAGGCCACCAGCGAAAAGATTGCCATGGGGTGGTTTCTGGACGGCCGCGTCAGCGTGGTTTTCGGCACGCACACGCACGTGGTCACGGCGGATGAGATCGTCCTGCCCAACGGCACCGCCTACATCACCGACCTGGGGATGACCGGCCCCCATAATTCCGTCCTCGGCCGGACCACCGAACGGGTCATCAAAAGCCTGGTAACCCAAATGCCCGTCGCTTACAGCGTGGCCACCGGCGATGTCAGAATAAACGGAATTGTTGTCACCTGTGACGACCAGACCGGCCGCGCCAGTGAGATAAAACGCATCTGCATCAAAGGCGTAGCCGACGACCAGCCGGCCTATGACAGCGATGACGGAAAAGCGGATAACTATAGTAATAGTTCCCCCTGAAATGAAAGATGCACCACATTACACTTTATTAGACGGCTAAATTCTAACCGACTTTATTACAGCGGAATTGTTTTTCATTTTCAATCTATCTTTTTTCATTGTAACTTTCTTATCATGGTGCAACGTGAATTTTTATTTTGGGATTCCGTAAGTCAAACGCCGCCGCCTGCGCCCTCCGGGCAAGAGCGGAATCATCGACCGGATCGCAAAAAAGCGGCTGAAATCCCCGTTAAAAGGCAAATGCCGGAGATCTATACCGTCACCCAACTGACCCGGTTGATAAAACTGACCCTCAACCGGAATCTGCCGGATAAAATTCTTCTTTCCGGGGAGATTTCCAACTATAAGCTCCACGGCAGCGGCCACCTGTATCTTACCCTCAAGGACGAAAACGCCCAAATCTCCGCGGTGATGTGGAAAAGCGCCTTCGGCAGGTTGAAGTTTAAACCCGCCGATGGGATGGCCGTGGTCGCCGCCGGTCGGGTGGATGTTTATGAACCGCAGGGGAAATATCAGTTTTATATAGAGAAACTGGAACCGGCCGGAGTGGGGGCGCTGGAACTGGCGTTTCGGCAATTGGCCGACAAACTGCGCAAGGAAGGATTGTTTGACGAGGCCCATAAAAAAGCGATACCGGCGTTTCCGATCAGATATTTGAACCGCCGGCAAGCAGCGCTGGGAGGAATTGACGTGATAATCCTGGCGCGCGGCGGGGGCAGTATCGAAGACCTCTGGGCGTTTAACGAAGAGGTAGTGGCGCGGGCGATTTTCACCTCGGAAATTCCGATAATCAGCGGGGTGGGCCATGAAAGCGACATCACGATAACCGACCTGGTGGCCGATCAACGCGCCGCGACGCCGACGGCGGCGGCGGAACTGGCGGCGCCGGTGCAGTTGGAAATATTGCAGGACGTGCAGCAGGCCCGGCAGCGGCTGGTTAAAGGGGTGAGGCAATTACTGGAAAACTCAGCGACTATACTAGGGCATCTAAGCACGCGGGGGATGTTCGCCCGGCCCCAGGAGACGGTCAGGCACCGACAGCAGTACGTGGACGAACATACCGCCCGCCTGGCCCAGCGGGTGAGCGAACGGCTCCGAAACGGCCGGCGCTTGCTGGAGACGCAAA
Organism: Phycisphaerae bacterium SM23_30; assembly: GCA_001303695.1. GTDB lineage: Bacteria > Planctomycetota > Phycisphaerae > Sedimentisphaerales > SM23-30 > SM23-30. Next base: position 10,416 of record LJUC01000076.1, on the reverse strand, counting down.
ACACCGTACTGCAGCGAATTGAACCGCATTATGCATTGGCGCAGGGGCGGACGCGACAGATGCGGCATCAGCACCTCTTAGAAGCAAGTATGAACAATTATTATCGCAGCCAGTGTCATCGCCTTGAAACATTAAAGGTTAGATTAACCGCGGTAAATCCAGGAAAACGAGCCCAACAACAATATATATGGCTTAAGCAGTTGACCGGGCGTATGGGCCGAGCCCAGGGGAATTTAAGCCGGAGCCGATGGGAATGTTTCAAAAACGCAACGGCCCGGTTGGAAGGCGTCAATCCGCGGGCCGTATTACGGCGGGGTTACAGTATCACGCGCGACAAGACCACCGGCCGTATCATCACCGCCGAAAGCAGGGTCGAACCCGGGGATACACTGATGACGGAACTGGCCCAAAAGAAAATGATTGAAAGTGAGGTTATTAGCTCGGATACCGGAAATGAGGATAATAATGGCAAAAGCAGCGAAAGATAAAAAGCGAACGTTTGAAGAGGCCCTGGCAGAGTTGGAAGAAATCGTCTCAGACGTGGAGGCGGGCGAGATTGGTCTGGAAGAGAGCATTGATAAATATGAGGCGGGGATGAGGCTGATTAAGCACTGCCGGGCGATACTGGAACGTGCGGAAAAACGCATAGAAGTGATCAACAAAGAAACTCACACCCCGGTTGATCCTTCAGGCACCACAAACGAGAACCATTCCTGAGTTAAAATAAGCACGCCTAATCTGGGCGGCCCAATTTGGCCCTCGCTATCCCTAACAGCATGTCAATATCAGTTCTCCCTTCACCGGAAAAGCAAACAAACATTGTCTATGGAGCGGTTCTGTCTATTCTACCGATATTTTTTATATGAAAGCGATTATTTTAGCCGCCGGTGAAGGGTCCCGTCTTGGTGAAATTAGTAACGGGCGCCCCAAGTGTCTGATCGATATCGAGGACAACACGTTGTTGGAGATTCAGATTAATTCCCTCTATGCCTGCGGTATAGATGATATTGTCATAGTGCGCGGCTATGAAAAAAACAAGATAAATGTTCCCGGCGTGAAATATTTCGATAACGACGATTACGCCCGTACCAATATGCTGCATTCGCTTTTTTGCGCCCGGCAGGAATTAACCGGGCCGGTCTTAATCCTCTATTCTGACATAATTTACGAACCGCAGGTAGTGGAACGCATTATGGCGTCCACCCACGATATTGCCGCGGGGGTTATGGTTAACTGGAAAGAAGCTATCCGACAGCGGTCCGGAGCGGCCCTGGAAGAACTGGAAATGGTTTATTTTGACAGTGAAAACCGCATCCGCCAGGTCGGCAAGACTCAAGCCGCCCCTTACGAAACACAGGGACAATTTATCGGCATCGTTAAATGCTCTGAAAGAGGCGCCCAAATCCTCCGCAAAAATTACGACCGCATACACAACATATACTCCGGCGAACCCTTCGGCAAGGCGCCGGTGTTTGAGCAGGCCTGGCTGACCGACCTCTTCCAGGAGATGACCGAGTTGGGGGTGCCTTTGCATTGCGTTATCATTGAAAGAGGATGGATGGAAATCGACACCCCCGCCGATTATCAAAGGGCGCTGACCGACACGCAATTTGTGCGCCGGTTGATTAAGGTGAAAACCAACTGGAACCATCGTGCCGCCGTGTATAACAATCTGGAATGGGTTAACCGGGATGAACTGCTCCAGACCATGGTGGAAATGTCCGGCATCAGCAAAGGGCAAAAAGTCCTGGACATAGGCGTCGGCACCGGAAAAGTGCTGCTGGCCCTGAAAAATCATTGCCCCCGGGCGGAGTATTACGGTGTTGATTTCAGTCGGGCCATGCTGGACCGCATCGATTCGGTCAATGGATTCCAACTTTTATTAAGGGAGATGGAAGATTTACACGGCCTGGCGGATAATAAATTTGACCTGATCACGGCGCGGATGGCCCTGCATCACGCCCAGAACCTTGATAAGGCCATGAGCGAGATTTATCGGGTTCTCAAACCCAAAGGAAAAATCATCCTTTGCGAGGGCAACCCGCCCGATGTTTATTCCGTACCCTTTTATAAAGACATGTTTCGTTTCAAAGAAGACCGCATTACCTTTTTGCTGGATGATCTGGTCAACCTTTTGGTAAAGCCGGGGTTGCAAAACATCACGGCCAAAACCGTTATGTTGCGGGATATGAGCCTTAACAATTGGCTGGATAACTCCGGACTTCCTTTCCGCAACGTTGACATCATTAAAAAAATGCACCGCCAGTGCGACGCGCGGATTCGAAACGCCTACCATATGAGATTTCACCGGGATGACATTCTCATGGACTGGAAATTTTCGGTGGTATCGGCCCTTAAGGACGGCAACTGATGACTTTTGGTGAAAAAATTCGTGCGGCGCGGGCGGCGGCCCAGGCCGATAAAATCGCTCATGGAGGTTCGATCTACGGCAATTACATCCTTCGGCCTCTAACCATTTATCTTAGTTACCCCCTGGCCCAAATGGGCGTCTCCGCCCATGCGGTAACCGTGATTATGTGCCTGATCGGATTGGCCGGATCAGTTTTAATGGTGTTTGACCGGCTTTGGTTTACCGTCGCCGCCGCCTTGTGCTGGCAGTTGTGGGTGGCCCTGGACCACGTGGACGGCGAAGTGGCCCGTCTGCGGCGAAAAACATCCCAACTGGGCGTTTATCTGGATAACCTTAACCATATCTTCATCGAGTCCACTTTTAGTTTGGCTTTGGGCATACATGTCTGTATAAAAGATTTTTCCCTGCTCAATTTAGCCGTTACCGGAATCCTATATTCCAGTTGGCACTGGAAAAACCAGATCCGAAGGGCCAGCGAAGGCTTGCTCCACAAAGGAGGTTTTAATCTTCACCAGCTCACCGGCACCCATCAGCCTGATCCGAAATCCCCGCTCACCTGGCTGCGTTTTATCCTGGTGAAAAGCGTCAGTGAACATGGCCCTCTGTTTCTGGTCCCCGCGGTCATCCTGCTCGACTACTTTATCGCCGCTGACTTTGCCCTTATTTTTCTTTACGGTTATACCTTAATGGTTTTAGGGTATATGGCGGCCTTGATATTACATGACGGCTTTGCCGTACATCGCTTCGATCAGCTCCAAAGTTAAATTATTTGACCTCTCTGTCTTTTTCCCCTCGCTTCCGGCAATGATATTTCACATCGATTGTATATCGTGGATGGTTTTTTTTGCGTTTTTTCATAATGTTTAATATATATATAACCATATCCGCCTATGGCGGCTATGGTTATGGCTGCCCGGCACCATAGCTGATCGGACCACTGAAAACCGAAGATCCTGATAAGTAAGTAACCCAGCCCCAGGGCTGTCAGGCCCCCGGCCAGCGCCCGGCAGGATACGGAAACATCTGACAACCATTGCCGCCAGGGCCAGCGCAGGGCGCGCAGCGCCACGATCCAGACAAACACGTCTGTAATTATAAAGACTATGTTCATGGTCCAGCAGATGCCGGCTATGCCGTATCTGCGATATAAGGGCACCATAAACATTAGGATAATTACGATCTGCATTATCCCTCTTATCGCAAACCAATATACCTGCTTGATCGCATACAGCGCCGGCGTCATTTGCCTTAAAAAAACTATTAAAAATCCCGCGAGGCTCAGCCAGCGCAGGGCCTGCCCCACGTCGGCGTATTTTTCCGGCAGGACTTTCACTATATCCGGCCCCAAAAGGGCCAGCACCGCGAATATCGGCACCGTAAAGGCCTGGGCGGCCTTGATTATTTCGGCGGTCCCCCTGCGCACCGATGCCATGTCGTGTTGCAGCATCGAAAGGGCCGGAAAGCCTACGGATATGGTCATGAGGGAAAATAAGGCACACGGCGCCAGAATGATCTGCATGGCCGGACCATATATCCCTACGTCCGTGAACCGGGCAATTCGCGCTAAAATAAGTATGTCCAGTCTCATTCCAAAAGCGTCTATCAGCGACACCATATAAGCCATAAAACCATAACCAATTAGCTCTTTGGCCGCCTTGCCGCACCAGCGAAATTTTGGGCGATAGGGATGCACCAGATAGCTGATTATACAAATAACCCCCACGCCGCTGATTTCCCCTATCACCACTCCCAGGGCATCTCTCATTTTCCATGCTAATATTATAGCTATAATGGTCCCTGCTCCATGACCGGCTACCATAACCACGCTTATTCGCCCCAAGGTTAACTTCTTTCTTAATTCCACCAATCCCATACTTGTTATTCCTTCAAAAACCAGTATGAGACAGCTCCAGCGAAGCAGGCTTTGCAATTCGGCTGCTTGGTAAATGTGGTTGGCAATGAAAGGCGCTGCTGAATATAATACTATTATCAGCCCTCCCATGCGAATCAAGTTTATTATGTAGGCGCTGTCAAGGTATTCTTTATTTGACCCGCGTGGATTTTGTATTAGTGCGTGCTTTGTTCCTACGTCCGATAATTCCTGCAATAAAGTCAGCGCACACCATACCAGTATTACCAATCCGATATCTTCCGGCGCCAGTATGTAGGTCAGCGCCAGCATTCGAACCATTCTTATTGCTTGGGCGCTGATGCTCCCCAGTCCGATCCATAGGCAGGAGCGCAGGCAACGGTCCGCCAGTTTATCGCTGCATAATTTGTTCTTTATAAACTTTAAATTAAACGGCATCTATTTATCGTACTTTTTCGGGTCATATATATTTTTATCATCTACTTGATCTAAGCGCTGTAACTTTTTATCGGCGCCCTAAGCAGGAAATAATTAATTTATTAAAAATATGTACATAAAGACAATCTGCGCGCTTTAATAAAAGATAATATAGATATAATTTATCCAGTATTAACGACTTTGCGGATACTCTTAAATGTTAAATGCAAACAGCCGGCCAAACATCCCGCCGGAATCCTATAATACACTCAACGCAGGGTTATGTTCTGTCTCCGGCACCGCAATATGGAAAATCCTCCCCCAACCTATGGGATGATATTAAAGTAATGAAAGCAAGGTAATATATGGAGCTAATACGCTGTGTTGGTAAATCCATAGTTTTAATATGCAATAATAGACAAAAATGAATTAGGAAGTTTATGAGATAAAACAAACTGAAACATAATAAATAAGTAAAAATTAGGATAACAGAATAAAATAATAACTAAATTGTTCCACGTGGAACAATAAAATAAAATTATATATATGTGTCTATTTTTCTTTAAATTGTTATTTTTCCTGAGCCATTATTATAATTTTTTTATATTTTAAGCTCTGATAAAGATAGGGAAAATGGTGATAAAGCCTAAAGTTTGATGGTAAAAGCAGGTCGTTACTTGCTTTTTTCCACAGAGCTAGTAAGAAGATCCTATAGTTTTGTTTTTAAATTTTAAGTCAAAATTACGATGTTAAATTATACATGAAAATTATAAAAATCAATTTTGAATAAAACCTGAAATGTGTCAAACGTTAGTGTTCATTTTATTCAAAAGCACCGAAATCACAAAATAGTTCTCTAACCCTTCGGATGATAATAAATTTTTTAGTTCCACGTGGAACTTTTCCTTGAAATTAAGTATTATCTATGCTAATTGTTTTTAATAGAAAGTTTTGTTTTTGTTGTAATTAGAGTATAAATAAATTATTATTCTATATATGTTATATATATAACATATATAAGGGTTTTATCTTATGTTTGAAAAGAAAAAAAGATTGGGCAAAGGACTTGATGCCTTATTATCTCCTACCAAAATAAGGGAGATTGAAAAATCTTCTTCTGTTGGTACATATGATGATTCTATTGATAAAACATCAAATGAAAAGGAATTGATTAATGAATTAGATATTGATCTTATTCAAACTAATCCCTATCAACCTCGTAGAAATTGGGACGAAAAAAAGATAAACGATCTTGCTGAATCTATTAAGGCTAATGGTCTTATCCAGCCTATCGTGGTACGACCTCTAGGAAGCGGTTATCAAATAATTGCTGGGGAACGTCGGCTCAAAGCCATGAAAATTGCAGAGTTGAAAAAAATTCCTGCTATAATTCGCCAGGCAACCGAAGAACAGGTTTTGGAATGGGCCCTGGTGGAAAACATTCACAGATCAGACCTCAATCCCGTCGAAAGAGCCAGGGCCTACCAACAATACTTAAAAAGCTTTTCCTTAACTCAGCAAGAAGCAGCCCAACGACTGGGGGAAGACAGGTCAACAATTGCCAACTATATTCGGCTTCTCGAGCTGCCGCTAGAAATTCAGCAGATGATAAATGAAGAAAAAATAAGTATGGGCCATGCCCGCGCCCTGTTGGGCATAAATGAAACAGCTACGCAAAGAATATTAGCTGATGAAATTGTTAAAAAAAATCTATCGGTAAGAGAAATAGAACAAAAAGTTAAAAGACAACAAATAAAAAAGGTAGATGAAAAAAGCAAAAATAAAGTTAATAACCCAAATATCGTTGAATTAGAACAAGAAATGAGCCGGAAACTGGCAACCAAAGTAACCATAAAAACCAGCGGCCTTAAAGGAAAAAGAGGAAAAATCATAATAGAATATTACAGCCTGGATGATTTCGATAGGATCAGAGAAAGATTGAAAATATAAAAAAAGCACTAAAATAAATTAATGGGAAAAAATAATAAAAAACAATTTGCCGCTAGTAAAATGTTGTGGATTACCACACTACTGCTAACAATATATTGTGGTCATAAATACTACGTCAATACCTGGCGCATTGACAGAAAAGCAATAAATGAAAACGAAAATTTAAAAGTAATAGAAGACAGGATAAATCCAAATAATGCCTCCTGGGCATCATTGGCTCGCTTGCCGGGCATAGGCGAGACGCTGGCAAAGGCAATAGTTGAATACCGTCAATTAAATGAACCGGAAAAAAAGCAAAAATGCTTTAATCGCTGTGAAGATCTTGATAACGTAAAAGGTATTGGACCGGCCAAATGCGCACAGATGAGGCCCTACCTGTTTTTTAATGATGGATAAATATGGAGCAATGGGAAATACAACGCAGTAACGGCCGCTGTACCGGCACCGGTCGGATGTTACAGCCCGGCGAAGAATATTATGCGGCCCTGGTGGATAAAAAAACCAGTTTTGAACGCTGTGACTATTGCCTCGAATACTGGCAGGAAAAAAAACCGCAGGTCTTCAGTTATTGGAAAACCCGCATACCACTGCCGAATCAAAAAAAGAAACTGTTTGTTGACGACGCCGTGCTGATAAACCTCTTCGAGCGGCTGGCCGGTCAGGAGGAAACCATAAAAATAAATTTTCGCTTTGTCCTCGCCCTCATCTTAATGCGTAAAAGGCTCCTGAAATACGAAGATTCCCGCCGGCAAGAGCTTGAAGAAATATGGAAAATGCGCTTCGTCAAAGAAACGCAGATACACGAAGTAATCAACCCTCATCTCAACGAAGAGCAAATTCAACAGGTTTCCCAGCAACTCAGCGCCATTCTTCAGGGAGAATTATAAATGCCCAAAACCCGATCGGCCCCCTTCGCCGCCTTGAGATTAACGACCGATAATATTACCTGTAAATCATTATTTACCAGCCCTTTAGTATTAGCGCTGCTGTGCCTGGGCTGCTGCTCGTCCTCAAGGCCTCTGGAACCGGTGCCCGATCCGGTGACCAAAAATCAGGCGCTCGATTACTATAACCATAATGTACGCGCCGTACCGGATTTCAGCGCCAAAATCCAGGAGTGGGAAATACAATTCTACGAAGAACAAAAAAAGCATCATTTTAAGGAAGGCGGCGGCAAGCTGTTTTATCGGCCGCCCCAACCATCCGAAAAATATGCCTGGTTTAACCTGACCGCCCTGGGAGGCCCTTTAAGTCAAGAGGCCCTGGTCGTCGCCTCCAACCAACAAGAATTTTGGATGAAATCGGAACCCGCCGAATGGAGCTACTGGGACACCCACGAAAACGCCGGTCAAACCGCCCCTGAAAATATTATCATCATCAACCCCCAATTGCTTCTGGAATTAATTGGTTTACGGCCCCTCCCTCTTGAGCAATTAACCCCGCCTTATCCGATCTATAAAAAACCTGCCCCAACAGATTAACCTCTACGATCAATCCGGTCGGTGTGTGGTGGAGAGTCATTTAAGCAATTATCAACCTCTGGGCGATGCGATGCTGCCCGGCGATATTACCTTGTCCGCTCCTTATGAGGACTCCTATTTTCGTTTGAAGCTCAGAAATTTTAGAATACCGCCGCAAATATCACCCCGTCTTTTCATGCTTCGGACGTATATAGACCGCACCAAAGACAAATAAAATAGTTATCGGCCCTTTAAAATGCCCAAATCCTTACGCCATTTTTTCCCGTTGCGCTTGTTGACGCACACCGCCTGGTTATTAGCACTGATCGCCCCGCCGCCGCTTTGCGGTCAGCAGGCGCCGCCGACAGCCAAAACACCTTCTATTCGCATATGGGCCCACGGCGGAGAAGAGGGCGTTTATTTACTCTATTCTCAATCAAAACCTCAGGATCCGGATTTTCAAATATTTTTTCGCCCCATTGCCGGCGAAAAATTTAGCACTTCAAGGTGGCACAAAGGTCAGCCTCAAGCCGTAGCGGCCGGAAAATATCGCCTGATGGTCTTCTTTACGAACGGCGCCTGTCGTAGTTACGATCTGGTTTCTGCTCCCCGCCATGAGCGGCGCTTACCGGAGAACTTGACCGCGGTCGATTGTATATGGCAGCGGGAGACAATTTACGTTTTGGCCCGCGCCCAGAGCTCGACCACCCTTCCCTTGATGGCTGAATCCCCCCAAAGCGGCTCCTCGTCGGCCTCTGAGGATAAAATTGATCGCACCCCGAAAAACAGCGCCGCCCCCAGGAAGGAAGCGCAGATCGCCGCTTCAAAACAAACCACCCAAAACAACAAAATCCCCGCCGTAAAGTCCACTCCGTCAGTATTTTCCCTAGCCGCCGGTGAATATGTGATTCTTTCACGAGAAAAAACCCACCCCTGGCAGTTACTTATTAAGCAACCTCTCCCCGTAAATCATTGGGACAAACCCCACTTTGCTATTCACGGCGACGAAATACATTTATTTGGTATCGAGAGGGCCCAGCCCGATAAAACCGGCCCTGATGGTTCCCTGTTACATCTCTACAGAACGGACGAAAGTTGGACGGAAGCAAAAATACTGCCTGTTGATAATGTTATCGATTACGAGGTACTGGAGGTCAACCGTCAAATACGAATAGTGGCTTTCGTCCGCTCAAGTGAAACTACTCTCCCAAGTAACAATCTGCCGGTCTCGTCGGCCCCGACTCATTTTCGCCTGGGTTGGCCCCTTCAGGAGGGCTGGAACTTCACGGAGCCGCTGCAAATAGCCCCGGGGGAAATTCTGACCGCCTCCCCGGATAAGATAGCCTTTGCCGATCTGGGACAAAACCTGGCCGTCTTTGAGCAGCGTGATTCGGGACAGGTTCATTTTAGTATTTACTCGTCCACCGGCCAATTGATTCAGACCGCCGCCCACTCCCTTACCGCCAAAGAAAAGGATGAATCCTTAATACTCACCTCACTTACGGTGATGCTGACCTTAACGATAACATTTTTGTTGATATTTTGGCGCCGCGCCGATGCCTTTACCGACACCGCCCCTTTGCCGGCATTTATACAATTGGCGCCCCTGTCGCGCCGATTGTTAGCCTTTTTACTGGACATCTTACCCGCCCTGTTGGTCACGCCCACCCTCTTTTCCGAAGAGTTCGCAGAACTGCCCGGTCAACTGAGTTTCTGGGAACAGCTTCGGGTCGCCTGGGAAGATCCGCTCTTGATGCAATTGAAAATTCAATTGACCTTTTCCGCTCTCGCGGCGGCCTATATGATGATCTCGGAACTACTGTTTTCGGCTACGCCCGGTAAATTGGCGCTGCGGCTGGTCGTATTGCATCGGCAGGGCGCCACGATCACGGCAAAACAGGCCGTGCTGCGCAACCTTCTTCGTCTTGTGGAGCTCCAGTTCGTAATCATAGCCGTTCTGGTTCTAATCACCAAACGCCGCCAACGACTGGGCGACCTGGCGGCCCGCACCATCGTGGTCATGCAAAATCCCGATTTACAGAAATACCTATGGCAACCCAAAAACCTATCTACACCTTCCGATGAATCCGCTGATCAAGCCGGTAAATCCCGGGATGAATCATCCGACCCTCCCGAACCGCCTGATGAGGAAAAATATTAGTTAGCTACGAATATTACGAACAGAAGACAAAGGGTATTGGTCGAGAGAAAAAAAAAGATAAATTGGCGGATCCGAAATTGGTTGATGAGAATAAATCGAGTGTTGAAATATCCATAAAGAAAATTGCTCTAAAGCAGCGGGCGCGGGAGGCGGGTTTTGATTTGGCGGGCGTGGGGCCGGCGGGGGT
>LJUC01000075.1 GCA_001303695.1 Phycisphaerae bacterium SM23_30 | reverse complement strand
AAGGCGTGCTCGGTGGCCAAGCGTCCGGCGGCGGAGTAAAATTCATTCACTCCGTGGTTGGCATAAAGGAAGGCCTCCAACAGTGAAGTCTGTCCGTCTTTATCCAGATCGGCCTGCAGGTCGGCGACGGCGGCGGCTAAGTAACGGTGAAAACGAGCATAGCTTTGTTCGTCGCCGCTCCTGGTGGCAGTGACAATCACACGATTGGGGTCCGATAGTATATTGATAAAGGGGGCGGACGAGGAAGCGGCGTTAATGACCGCGACGGGACGTTTGACGGGTTCGAGCCATTGCGCCAACTCGGAGGCGGAAAAGTCTTTGTCGCGCAGGTTAAATTTGGCGGTGCGGCCATCGAAGGTGCCATGCCCTATTAAAACAATCCACAGGGGCGTCGTCCCTTCTTTGGAAATGCTGCTTAGTTTTTGTTGTAATTTTACATAATCGGAATCAGCTGTTTCTTCATCGGCACCAATTACGAAACAATCAACCTGACCTTTGGCGCAGGCCTGCTGCCAGAGAGAAAGCGATTGGGCGAACTCGGATTGATATTGGGTCGTTCCCGGCGCTCCGACGACGACGACGACTTCGTTGGATGGAGGGTTTTGGGCGGAGGTGAGCGAGGGCCACCAAAGAAAAGAAGAAATTATCAGGCAGCTGAGAGGTCTATGGTTCATGGCAGTCCTCGGCGTCGGCGTATGGTCCATTCAGCGAGTAAACAAATCAACAAAAATACAAACAGGAGAGGCTGAAGAACCGGCAGGTCCCAGAGGGGTTTTATCTGCATTTCCATAAGGGGGGTTTCTTGCCGGGGCAGGTCGCGGGCCAGTTGATCCAACTGGTCGGGGGTGATTACACGGCCGCCAGTTTTTTGGGCTAAGGTATTCAATAAAGGTTGGTTTATTTCGATGGAACTAAATTCTTCGGCCTCAAGGTCCGTAGCAAATCCGGTTTCCGCGGAGCCGATTTGAGTACCATCGGCACGGCTGACCAGGGCACGAGCAAGATATGGATCATCACGGCGCGGTATAAAGGCGGCCTGGTAATGGCCCGACTCGTTCAAGATCGGCTGGGCATGCAGGCGAAATATGTCGGAATCTGGGTCACGAAGCTCCACAGTTACAGCGAGATTATCCAGGTTTTCGAATTTTTGATCGCGGGCGACAATCTGGAGCTCGACGGGCTGGTTGATCAGATGGGGTTTAGGGGTAGCCTGGATGGTAATGCGTCGAGGCACATCCGCCACCAGCCAGCGCAAAGTTTGGCGCCAAAAGCGGTTCATGTCCTGGCGTAACTGAGGTTCCTTTAAGCCCCAGCGCCACACATCCCCGATGGTGACGGCAGCGGCGCGGCCGTTACCGTAGCGCTGCACCACCAGGGCGGGTAAGGGGCCGTTGTGGTTTTGGCCGGAGGTGGCGATTACGCCGGCGCCGGGCTTAATAGAAGGAGTAAGGTTCAGCACGCGAAAGGGGGGCATCTCGAGCAAACGTTCTATCTCATCCTGCTCGTTTTCATAGAGCCGGGCCCAGGGCTGGAGCCATCCTTCACGGGTAAGATCGAATTGAAGGGGCGTGCTGGAACGAGCGGCATCGGGGCCATCCAAATAAATCGGTAAGACCTGGGCGATAGGGGTGTCGGCAAAATTACCCTGCTGGAAAGATTCTTTGCCACCCAGCATCATAAAGCCGCCGCCCCGTTCGGCAACAAAGCGGCGGATCAGATTCATCTGATCATGGGTGAAAAAGGCGGCATCAACATCATCCAGAATCAGGGCGTGATATCCGAATAACTGCTCAGGCGTGTTCGGAAAACCGTCGATAAGGCCCATGTCCTCGTCGCGGATATTTAAGGGGACCAGCACCGGCTGATCATATTGTTCGGTTTGTTCAAGATCCTGGCGATCAAAGCCCCGATAGAGAGGATTGCTGGTTTCGCCGCGGCGGCCCAGCCAATTATATTTTGGTTCGCGCCGGGCCACGCGTATCAAGCCCACCAAGTGAACCTGTTCATCCTCATCGAGGGCCCGCTGCAAAAATTTGTATTCCCAGTTCGGCCGACCGGAGACATACAATATTCGATAGGGTTTATCAGGACGATTAACAACGACGGTTCTAGAATTATTCGCTTTGGTGGCTTCGACGGATTGGTCGGCGGGAGCGGCCGGCGGGGAAACGTGCAAACGATAAAAGGCTATACCGGTTTTTTGAGGCTGAAAGCGAAACCGAAAAGTATGCTTTTGCAGGTCCTGATCGATGGTTTGGGTTTGACTTTCCACGACCTGATCCGACTCGTCAAGCAGATCGAGCCGTATGACTTTGCCGTCGTAACCGGATGCGGTTACCTGGGCCTGAATGGTAACCGGGGCGGCTTCAAAGGAGGTCTGATTGACGGTAACTTTGGTCAGGGCCAGGTCGGCGGCGTCGGCGTCGGAACCGATAATGACGGGATACACTGGCGGCAGCGAAGCCGACAGGTTGTTCAGATCAAGCAGGTCGGTGGCATTACCGTCGGTGAGCAGCACTATGCCCGCCAGAGGTCGTCCCTGATACCGCTGGGCGATCACCTGCAGGCTGTTTTGGAGCAGGGAAGATTTCCCCTGGTAATCCAGATTCGAGAGATCTTCCAGGCGGCGCACGTGGTCATCAAACATGTATTGCCGCACCTGGAAGTGTTCGGTCAAGGTGGTGAGCCAGGCGGCGCTAGTGGGGTTCAGCATTTCTTTGACGGCGAGACCGCGGCCGCTGACGTTATCTTTTTCATGGACGGTCATGCTGGCGCTATTGTCGGCGAGGATAACAAAGTAGTTCTCGCCGGAGGCGGCTATTTTGCCTATCCACAGGGGTTCGGCCAGGCACAGAACCAGGATGAAGATAGCCAGCAGCTTAAAGGCCCAGGCGATTTTATGGGCGGCTTTGAGGTTGGGGATCCGGCGATAGGTCCAAACCGACGCGAGGAATCCGGCCAGGGAGAGGATACCGGCCAACATCAGCCAATACGATAGAGGGATTGTAATCGATGCTAATATCACGTGTTATTTCTTATCTTTATCTTTTCCCAGGATTTCATAGTAAATCCGAACCAGATCGATAAAGCGCTGCGGAACCGGGTCGCGATCGATCGGGACCATGGCCTTGTCCGACTCCAGCAGGGCCAGCTCCTCGCTCAAACGACGGTGCAGATCGACCATCGGCTTAATGATCTGGTTGCGGACCATGTCCCATTGGGGCTCATCGCCGTGGCGTTTGACTTCCGTGCGCACCCGCCGGACCAGCTCACGAATCCGGGCCACTTCATTACTTAGATCCGGATCTTCGAGCATTTCTTCAACGTCGCGCATACGATCCGACCATTCCAGGTAATCCTCCCCTCTAATGGGGCCATTGGGATTTCCTCCCCATTGATTGCGAAATTCGAGATTCCGGTTTTCTCCGGCATTTGTGAGGTCGGGATCATTCAGTTGACGTCTGGGGTCCCGGGTATTTTGGTCGGCTGCGCCGCGTTGCCGGGTATTTTGCCCTGCGCGACTGCGGTTTTCCTGAATTTGTCGTCCGCCGCCTTGGGAATTTTGGTCTTGGGCGCCGCGATTTTGGGCATCTCTGTTCTGGGCGTCTCTGTTTTGGGCATCTCTGTTCTGGGCGTCTCTGTTTTGGGCATCGCTGTTCTGAGCATCTCTGTTTTGATTTTCAAGGTTTAGTTCTGTATCGTTTGGATCTATGCCGGAGATACCAAAGCGGTTCAACAAATCTTGCGCTGAAGGCGCCGGGCGATCGCGCTGCTCATTCGGTGGTCGGATGCCCTGGGCCTGATCGGCTTCCTGTTCGATTTGCCGGGTCAGCTCCTCCAGTTGCCGGCGCGCTTCGCGCAGGGCTTCGGCCTGAGAACCTAACACGCTTTCTGCGGCTTCTTCGACATTTTCTCGTAAGCGGGTGATATCTTCGGCGGTTTGTTTTTCAATTTCCCGGGCCTGCGGCAGGAAGCGCTGTCTTAGTAATTGTTCGATGATTTCCAGTTCTCTGTCGATATCGTCGGCATTCGTTTGGCGCAGGGTATCATACAGTCTGCGTGAAAGCAGCGGTTCTGATTCTTCCGACTGCTCGCTTACCCGGCGTATCTGCTCGGTAATATCCTCGACGGATTCACGTTGTTGGTTGGTCCGCTCGATGAGTTGGCTTAGTTGATCGGAGTCGGCGAGGTTTCTCCGGCGGTTGTCGATTTCCTGCTGGAGGGTTTGGGCGATATCCTGTTGCCGGCGGTCAAGCTGTTGGGCCTGATCGCGCATTTGGCGCATTTGTTCGGCGAATTGATTTGAGGTTTGCCGGCGGAATTCATCCCGAATCTGCTCCAGTTCGCGCTGGGCCCGGCTGGTGGAAGTGACGGCTTGAGGAAGCATACCCTGTTCTAATTGCTCGGAAGCCCGCTGGACGTTTTGGCGGGTCTGACTGAGTTGTTGATTGGCCTGGGCCATTCGCTGGCGGTTTTGGGGCTGGTTCATGCGCTGCTGCAGTTCATCCATGTCACGCAGGATTTCCTGCTGATTTTCCTGAAGCCGTTGCAGTTCACGACGGAGTTCCTCTTGCTGTTGCTCATCCGCTTGCTGCAATTCCGACTGCAGTTCCTGCAATCTTTCTCTGATATCGCTTTGCCGACGGGCCAATTCGCTTAAGCGGTTCTGGACCTGAAGGTTTTCCCGCTGCTGGGTCTGGTTATTATTGAGCGAGGCCTGGCGCTCGGTTTGGTACCGGTTCTCTCTTTGCTGTAATTCCAACTGCTGCATTTGCCGTCGAGTTTGTTGGGAGGTGGAACTTTGGTTTTGCTGTTGGCGGTTATTTTGACTGCGGGCGACCTGGTAATCGCGCTGGCGCAACTTTAGAAATTCCTGGTAAGCGGCCTGCTCGTAGCTTAAGGCCGGGAGCAGCGGTTCCTGGGAGTGCAAGTCCCGGGCGCGGGCCAATTGCTCCAGGGCCGATTCGACATATCGGATAGCTTGGAGCAGGGTCTGGGCTGCTTGAGGATTTTCGGCATTGGCCATGCCGGTCATTGCTTTTTCCAACACCTCAGACTGAGCTTGATAGATGGTTTCGACATCCTCCACAAGCGTGTCTGCTTTACGATTTAGATCGGTTTGCCGTTTGAGATTCCAGGTGGCGCTTATGATCTGTTTTTGCAGTTCGATCAATTGTTCGTTATTCCGTCTTTGAGACTGCTGTCCCTCTTGATTCTGATCCTGCGGTCGCTCTTGATTTTGGTTCTGGCTGTCCTGGAATGATTGTGACTGGCGGAAAATCTCTTCAAAGGGCCGAACTTCTGCGAAAAACAGGTCACTGGCCGTCTCGCGGGCATTATTATCAGGGCCGACGTCTTTGGCCCAATAGTAATAAGTGAGTAATTGATCCGGCTGCACCTGTAATTTTTCCAGTTCCAGTACGTGATTAAGTGTTTTTTTATTGCCCTCCGAGGCCTGAGGATCAAAGGCAATAGTATTAGTTTCACCCCCGGCCAATGTGTAACTATAACCATACTCGGTTACACCAAAATCGTCCCATACTTCGGCTTCAAAAGTAATTTCCTCCAGGGGCGACGGCTGCAGGTCGCGATTGGGAAACATAACTTTCAAATCGGGGGGGAGGTTTGGCAGCACGTCCACGGTAATTCGGGGCGGCACTTTGTTAGTGCGTTTTTGGGCATCGACCAGTTTCAGTTCGTAACGTTGACTTTGGAGGGGTTCAATTTGGACTTGATAGTTCTGGGGGGTGTCTGCCTGGGGGGTTAGATCCAGTACGGCGCCGTCTCTGGCGACTAATTGGGCGGTGGACACCGGCTTATTTAACTTGAAGTTGAAGGTTACCTGAGAGCCTTCCAGAATACTGATTTGCCGGGTATCATTAACCATTTTTTCCGGTAGGTTAGCGTAGGGCGGATAGGTAATCCGGGCATCGGCACGGAGCAATTCAGGATGGCTAAACACGGTCAAATGGTAACTTTCCGAGCGCCGGTCGGCATACTCGATCCAGTATTCAAGGTTCTGATTGACCGCAGGCAGTATAGTTCCGAAAACCGGATCATCGAGATTTTTGGATAAGGCGATACGATTTATTTCCTCCGGGGCCGGGCGGGTAATTAACGCCGCCTCCGAAGGAATCCTGCCTTCAAAGCGGGCGGTGATAACCACGGGTGATCCGAATTCAATTTCGGCATTGCCCGGGCTCACACTCAAGCGGTAGCCTCTACCCGCCGCCGCGAGGTCGTCCGAAGCCACAAAAGAAATGGGCGGAAACAATTGAGAGGCGATGACTACGAACAAGATCCCGGCAGCAAATCGGCCGTAATTGGCCAGTGTGAGTCTGCGCTGCGAGACGGTTTTAATCCAATTGTGTTTGTTAGCATGCTGGATGGCTTCGTTGATCACCCGCTCCTGGAGGTAATTAAGCTGATGATCAGGGGTTTGGGGATGTTGCTCTACCGCAGTTATCAAAAGTGCTTTCATGTCAGGATAGTGCTTTTCAATATAATGGGCGATCGCCTTAAAGTCGGGGCGCTGATATCGTGATTTTATGTAGAATACAATGGTAAACACCACGGATAGACCACAAAGCAGGCCCGCAGCGGTCACGATGTTCCAGCCCCAGTACCTGTTCGTTAAGAGCAGGGCTATTCCCAGCAGTGCCGCTGCCGACCAGGTTATCAGGAGCTTTTGCCTCAGGTAAAGCTGTTTTTGACGACGGGCCACCGGTTCCAGCCAATATTGTAATATTCTTTCAATCATTTTGTAACTCCCTGTGCTTCGGTTGGCGTTTTTGAAAGCCACCCTGCTAATACCGTTTCCAAAAGCAGTGCCAAGGTGGTCGCCAGTAAAATCCAGCGCCATAGTTTTTGTTGGGATTCCAGGGCCTGCCGGTTCGCTTTTTCCCGACGGGCTTGTTGAGTTAAGTCGGGCAGCGGCGAATGCTGCGGCTGGAGGGAAACGCCGAATGTTTCGAGTTCTTCAACCGTCATGGGGGTAATTTGGCTTTCTTGCGCGGATATATTTACCGCATATAACAATTTATTTTGTGCTGCTTCAATAGTATAAAAGCCGGGCATATCCGGCTGGAAATAAGATTCCTGATTTAGATCCAGGGTGGTATTGGAATTATCCGGACGGTGCACCAGCAGCTTTGATGATTCATCCTTAATCCAGGGGGGCAATTGAAATCGTTCCCCGACAAAATATTGGAATTGCCGGTTCCGGACGGCGCCGGCGAATTCCAGAATGGAATAGAGCAGGGGGACAAATTTGGTCGAGCGCGCCAATTGACTATCGGTTGGATGCCAACCGGAGGTGAGCACCACCAAACGTCCTGCGCCGGCGGACATAGTTAACCAGGCCGGAGCGCCGTTGTCGAAGCGAGCCATGACGTGTGCATCTGGTAGATCCTCTAGGTTCAACCGACGGTACTTCCAGAAATGAATTTGGGTAAAATCGCCATACCGCGGATCGTCAAACGGTTTTAAGACGGGATGATTCAAATCCAGCTCGCTCAACATGGCGTAATTGTCAGGCATAACTTCTTCGGCGGCAAGCTGCTTTTGACCGGTTAAAGCGCATATGGTATTCGCCAACTCCGGGGTTTTCATGACGACCAAAATCGTTTTGCCGCTTTGCAGGTATCTTTTCAGGATATCCATATTTTCGGGGGCGAGTTCTTCGGCGACGATAACAAAACCTACGGTGTTCAAATCGACATTTTCCAGGGATTCTGTCGGCGGGAGAATCCGGACTTGAGGATCAAGCAACCTGGTGGGCGGCATTGCTTTCTGCAGGTAGAAGCTCATATTATCGGGATCCTCAATATTTTCATCTCCGAGGTAAATTATGTTGAGTTGATGTCGCACGGGCGCCGAGGCAAAATGTTGATTGTCAAAGGGATGGTCGTCGCCGGTTATCTGCAATTGTTGCAGAGATGCCGGGGCGGGAGGAATATTGACGACCACACTTTGACCGGGAGGAACATATACTTCCATGGAATTGGTCTCAAGTTCAGGGGGGCTGTTCCAATTGAGAACGAAACGCTCGCGAACAGCATCCGGCGAATTCGTGATACGAACGCGGCGCTGCGTTTTTTCTTCGGGGGAGGAATATATATTTTGCTCCGCCAGAAGGGTCAGACTCGCATTGGTCGTGCTTTCCGCCGTAATCTTCTCCGTCACGAGATGTATTTCTTGGGGCCATTGAAATGTATGCAAGAGATCCAAACGCGCCCCTTGCTGTAAATCACTGATCAGGATAATTTGCTGGGATTCGATGGAAAGGTCCTGGTTATCTATTTCATCTTCTTCAATCATTCTAATAGCCGCAATGAACGCCTGATCGAGATAAGTGGGATTCCACGTGGGAGTTATGTCATTGACTTGATCGCTGATGATATTGGCTCGCTGGGTTGGCTCCAACCTCCGCCATGATTCGAAGTCAATCAGGGTGCGTGGCTGCCGGTCAAAGGTCATAACGCACAGCCGGTCATCTATTTCCACGTCATGCAAAACCGAGTTAACGCGGGACAGCACTTGAGGCCATAGGCCTTCCCGCCGCATAGAGGCGCTGGTATCAATGAGAATCACTTTTCGGTTTATCGCGGCACCGGGCATAGTCTGGAGGGGTTTACCAAAAAAAGGACGGGTGAACGCCAGAGCCAATAAAAGTAAGGCAAGACAACGCAACAGCAGTAACAACCAATGCTCAATTTTACTGCGTTTTTGATAGCGGGGCTTTGACTCTTTCAGAAACATCAGGGAGCTGAAAAGCTGCTGTTTATGCGTATGCCGCCGGATCATATGTAATATGATCGGCACGCCCACCGCTACGGCTCCAATCAAGAATATCGGATAGAGGAAATTCACGTCCGGCTCCTGATATTCATGCGACGGTTTTGCTTGATCCGTTTGCCAAGGCGGGCTCTACTGATCAAAAAATCCAGCAGGGCAAATTCCAGCGGACGGTCCGTTGCCATGACCCGATAGTCAATCCCCAGATTCCGGCAGGTTGACTGAATAGACTCAAGGTGCTGATGCAGGCGAGACTGGTACTTACTTTTCGCCTCGACCGGATCGACATAAAAATTCCGGTTGTTCTCCATGTCCCGGAAAAGAGAGGGGGTTTCAAAGGAAAAATTCATCTCCGCCGGATCCAAAACCTGAAATACGATCAGGTCCTGGCCCGAGGCTCGCAGATATGCCAGATGACTTTCCAGCTCATCAATCGGCGCCAATAAATCCGAGATCAATACCAGTAAACCCCGCCGGGTGATAATCTCGGCGATTCTTTTTAGCGGCCGACCTAAATCGGTCCCGATCCCTTGCGGATCCTTATCCAGCAGCAACATCAATCGATGCAGATAGCCGGGTCGATTGCGAGGGGGTAGGAAATGATTGATTTTCTCATCGAAGGTCGCCAATCCCACCGCGTCGCCCTGCATAAAAAGCAAATAGGACAATGTCGCTGCCAGGGTAGCGGCATACTTTGCTTTGCTGAAGCCGGCCGAACTGTAACCCATGGAACGGCTATGATCGACGAGTAAATGACAGCGAAGATTGGTCTCATCCTCGAATTTTTTTATGAACAGTCGATCGCTGCGGGCAAAGAGTCGCCAGTCGATGTGCCGGGTGTCATCGCCATAGATATATTGACGATACTCCGAGAATTCCACCGAAAAACCGTGAAAGGGACTGCGGTGAATCCCTCTTAAAAATCCTTCCACCACCATCTTGGCGCGTAATTCAATCGACTTGATCCCCATCAGCGCCAGAGGCGTTATCATGCCCTTGGCCCGCGTTAAATCATTATATTGATTTAATGTTGATTCATCCATATTTATAAGACTTTTATGACGGTATCTAAAAGCCGATTGATAAGATCATACACGCCGATCCCTTCCGCTTCGGCACGGTAGTTCGGCAAAATGCGATGCCGCATCACCGGATGAGCCAGAGCCTGAATATCATCCATACCGACGTAACTCTTGCCGTACAGTAAAGCCCGGGCTTTGGCCCCCAGAACCATATACTGGGAGGCCCGCAAACCGGCCCCCCAATTTACCCACTCGTTGGCAAAATCCGCCGCCTGTTTGGTGCCGGGCCGGGAGGTGGCCGCCAGGCGAACGGCATACCGTACAATTTCATCGGCAATCGGCACTTTGCGAACCACCTGATGAAAACGCATAACATCATCGCCGGTGAAAATTTGCTCGATGGGTTCCGGTTCGATGGCCGTTGTCTGCCTGACTACGGTCACTTCATCATCCTCGTTCAGGTAATCGATCAGCACGTTAAACATAAATCGATCCAGTTGCGCCTCGGGCAGCGGATAAGTGCCTTCCATCTCAATCGGATTCTGAGTAGCCAGAACAAAAAACGGTTCGGTCAGCGTATGACACACCCCCACCGCCGTCACATGGTATTCCTGCATCGCCTCCAAAAGGGCCGCCTGGGTCTTGGGCGGGGTGCGGTTGATCTCATCGGCCAAAATCACATTGGCGAAAATCGGCCCCTTGACAAATACCATTTTTCGACCTTTTTCGGTTTCTTCCAGTATTTCCGTACCAACGATATCAGAGGGCATCAAGTCAGGCGTGAACTGGATTCGTTGAAATTTTAGATTAAATAACTGGGCCATCGACTTAACCAAGAGCGTTTTGGCCAATCCCGGCGCCCCGGTAATCAGACAGTGCCCCCCGGCCAAAAGGGCTATTAACAACTGCTCAATAACCTCTTCCTGCCCCACGATTACCTTGGCCAGCTCGGTCCGGACCTGATCGCGGGCCTGTTGAATCTGTTCGACAGCTTGGCGTTCAATTTCATGGGTCTGTGTTTCCGGATTCAATCCTTGTTCCTTTCTCGGTTAGCAGCTTTTGCTAAAATTAATGAACACAATTAGTGTGTCATCGCGTAAAAAACTATATTAATTCCCATCGGGTATGCTTTTTTTTCGGAAAACTCATGAAAGTACCATTCGTTTTCTCCCTCCCGTTCCCAACCGTCCCCCAGATCGGTATTGTGACAGATAATCATCATCATCCGTTCTTTATCATCATACATCGCCTTGAAATGAACCTCCCGGGCGTCTTCCCGCTCCCAGGTCCTGCCGGTGCTGCGGCCGCTCAAGGCCTCATTGATGCTGCAGATTTGGGGTTTTTCCTTCAGAACGAAAACCGCCTGAAAAATCTCATGGCTTATATCGAGTTCTTCCGGTTCGAACTCCGGCTCCGGAAACACCCTTTTTATTTCTTTGTAAAAGTTTGCCCACTCCGCTTCTCCCCAGAAATCATCCACCATCAAAAAACCACCGTTAAGCAGATACTTACGCAGGGCAACTACCTCGTCCTCGCTAAACACCAGGTCCCCCGGTTCTAAAAGATAAATAAACGGATAATCAAACAGCCGCGGATCGGTCAGATCCAGTACTAAACCGTCGGGATCAACCTCCATCGAGGTCAGTTGCTGCAGGCGAAAGGAAAAATTCAAATCGCTGTCCGGATAATCCGTATCCCAACCGAAATGTCCGATATAGCTCCTGCCCCAAGCGCTGCGGCCGCCGCGACCGCGACCTCGCCGGTTGAACGATTCTCGCCAGGAGGTAAAGCGAATACGCACAAAGGTAAAAACGTCGGCTCCAAATTCTTCTTCAACCTCCCAATCCGGCACTCCGCGACGAGTATCTATCCCGCGAAAATCGCTTATCCTGCGCCGTTCATTTATTCCCCGTCGCTCGTTTATTCCTCGACGGTCGCTAATTCTGCGGCGTTCGCTTATCCCCCGGCGGGTGGAGGATCGTTGCGCATAAATCCAACCAATCCCGAAAAAAATGACCAATCCCAGGGTGATTACCAAGTTTTTTTTCATCGTAATTCCTTGTTTCTTTTCACTAATTCCAAAAGCAACTTATGTGCCGCTCGAAAACGCGGGGCATCCGCCAAAGCCAACAACACATGTTTTTTAGCCGCTTCGGGATCGTTGTCTTTTAGTAATAAAGCCAAACGATAGTGAACGTCCGCCGGATCGGCAGGGTCCAAATGAAGCAGTCGTTCATAGCATTTCACCGCTTTTTCATTCTCGGCCAGGGTTTCATAGGCCAGGCCTAAATGGTAATGAACCTTACCCAGCATGGGATTTACCGCCAGATACCGTTGTCCGTTCTTGACGACCATCTTCCAATCTTTGCGTTGAACCGCCAAATCCACTAATCGCTCAAAGGCGCTCGTCGCATCAGCAGATCGCGATGCCAGTTTATCGAGAACCCTGTATTCTAATTCCGTCTCGCCAAGTTGTCTATGAACTTCAGCTAACAATAAATAGGGATTGTCCTCTCCAATATCATTCGGATACAACTCAATCAGCCGGTTCAAAGGAGTTTTAGCCTCCTCCCACGCGCCCTGCCGGATAAGCTGTAGGGCATACTGGGTCAAGGCCCATAGACTGTTGGGATGCTTTTCCAGCCATTCTGTTGGGGAGGGAATTTTTTCAAAATATTGAGCCTCTTGATCCGGTGACTCCCAGTCCACCTCCGGGGCAAAATCTTCGGCACGTTCGATGACAAACAGGGTAAATTCTTTTTCGAGCGCCTCCAGTTTATCAGCATGTCTTACTAGGGCTTCATTGATAGGATCGCCTTGGGCCAAGTCAGCTAATATGACTTTTAGAGTCTCCAGACCATATTTCGTAATGATATATTCCACCGCCAGCGATGATTCATAGTAGGCAAAAAGAAGATGGGTGGGTGTGGGAGGATTAATAAACGCGCCGCTCAATTTCCCCAGCGGCGTCATCTCTCCGTCCAGTATCATCCGCCGAAATTCCGGATTCATATACTGACCCCAGGTCGGGTCTTTTTGAGATTCCTCATATACCGAGATGCCTTCGCTTAGCCAGCGCGGCATCTTGTTCTGCGTTAGATTCAACGTCACCACATGGGAAAATTCATGCCACAGCGTCGCTTTCCAGTTCATCGGCCGCTCGGCTTTGGGGCTGTTCATGGTAATGACATGACCAAAGCACACCCCCAAAAAACCATACGCATCCGGCATCCCAAATGTCCGCACTGCGAAATCCTGCTGATTGTCAAACATCTCCGTTACGACCGGACGATCCAACTTGAGCCCATACTTACCACACAACTCGGCCTTCGCCTCGATCAACAACTCCAAAACCATATCGCCAAAAACATCCGCCTCTGATTCCGACATCCGCACAATAAATTCATCGCTCTTTAGCGTTTTGAATTTCGCCATATGGTCGTTCAGGTTGACCAGATTATACGCCTCGACATTATAGGCATCCGTTTCGTATATATCCTGTACCAACTGCCAGCCCTGCTCTTCATAACCCAACCGCAGCAAATCCTGAGCCAACTGAATCTTGGCCGGCTGATAATCCACATCAAACTTCAAAGACAACTGTTGATAAGCTGCGCCTTCGGCAAACCGATATTTTTGGGACAATTTCTTCCCGATTAAGTAATCCACCTTCGGATTCGAAGGCCGGAATTCCAGGGCTTTTTCGCGACATTCTCTGGCCGTATTCGGATCGTTATCCAGATACGCAAGTAATGATCGAAACGCCCAGGCCTCCACCTGCCGGCCGTTCACCGCATGGATCCGCTCCAGGGTTTTCCGGGCCCCGATTAAATCCTCCGCGTCAATCTGATGTTCCGCTAAAAGAAGTAATGAAGCGGCATGGTTCGCATTTATATGAAGGGCCGCATCCAGCGCCTTAAGCATAACTTCCCGATCACTATGGTAAAAGGCCCGGGCCAATCCGTAATGCATGTCGGGATCGTCGTTAAACTGTTTCAACGCTTTTTGGAAAAAGTCCCCCGCCAGGGCGAAATCGTTTTTGTCCAGCGCCAGATTGCCGGCGGCAATATATGCCTCGCGGCATTCGGGATCTCTGGCTATTATATTATTAAAAAATTCATCCAGAACGGTCCTTGGTTCCGCACCCAGTAACAACAAAGCCTCTCCCAAGGCCACAATATCAACCGAGTTCAGACCCGTCAGCCCCCGCGCCCGACCATAACTGATCATCCGCCCCAGGATATCCTGCGCTTTGTCAACCTTGCCATTATAAAGGTAGATGGTGTGCCCTAACTTATAAAAATGCAGCTTCATCGTGAAACGCCGCAAAATCTGCTCAAAGGCATCCAGCGCCTCGTCATACCGCCCAACCGCCAGCAATGTCTTGAGATAAAGAACACGCCAGCTCAGATCATAACTTCTTTCCTCCATTGCCTTTTGGGCGTTTTCCAGGCATTGAGCATATTGACCGGACCGAAACTGTTGATGGGCGTCTTCAATATTTGATGTCTGAGCCTGGAGTTTTTCAAAAGGCAACATACATAAAATAAGGAGGAGGCCTGAATTCAGGTACCATGTGCGGCTTTGAGCTCTCATATCGATCTTAATTTACAAATAACCTGATCATCATCAGCGCATAATATAACCGTTTGGCTTACTTGTAGTTATAAACGTTTTATTTTATTATAGATTGCATAATAAAAAATTTTTGAAAAATTTCATTATTTTTTGGGGTTGGCTAATACTACAGCGCCACATGGCAGTTTTTAAGACAAAAACCGCGTTTTTGATACTGATAATGCTGTTGACATATCCTCAAAAGGCCTGAGTGGCGCTGTAGAACTAAAAATTTAGGATTTTTATAAAGGTAATAACAGTTATTATAAATTCGAATGTTTTTTCGCCCCTCAAATAACTGTAACAATTTTATCACCAAGTACTTATGCAAATTCGACGTCCGCATTTTTCACCTATCTCCTTTTGACTGAAGTGGTTATGGGTGTAATGCTTCAGACGAAATTGGACATTTCCTGGATTTGAATTAGTATGTAGTTCAAAGATAAAGATAAGGAAGTAGTCATGAAAAACAAGCGAAAAAGGTTTACCGCCGGGGAAAAAGTGAAGCTCCTGCGGCTGCATCTGCTGGAAAAACAGCCCATTTCGGACATCTGCGACCAGCACGGGCTGAATCCCAACGTCTTTTATCGCTGGCAAAACAGTTTTTTGAAAACGGCGCCGCCGCCTTCGACTAAGCGGGCAACGGACGTAAAGACAGTCAATCCAAGAAGTTAGAGGAGAAAATCTCCCGCCTGCAGGCCAAATTGTCTCACAAGGACGAGGTAATCGCCGAGATCATGGCCTCGCATGTGGCTTTAAAAAAGTCTTGGCGCGGCGAATCAATCAGAAGTCTGACTTTCGCGATGCCTTCGAGATCTGTGACGGCCTTCGACGAGAGATATACACCGGGATGGTGTACGTGCCCGAGCCTTCGATCCAGCGATTACGGCAGGTTTTGTCTCGGCGACGTCATTTCGTCAGGCTTTGCACAAGCCAGGTAAATGCGGCCAAATATCTGTTGCGGTCGATAGGTATGGGCGGAGAGGCGGCTTCCCTGAAAAGCAACTTGGCCTGGCAGAGATTGATGAGGCGCCCTGCGGTTGCTTCCCTGCGACAGTAGTTAGCGATGCACCAAGATGTCTGGCGGATGGCTCAAGAAAAGGTCCGGTCCCTCGAAAAAGAGTTGTCCGGTGTCCTAAAGCCCTTTCAGGAGACCGCGGAGCTTTTGCAGAGTACCCCTGGGATCGGACCGATAACGGCGGCTAGATAGTTCCTGTTGCGGAAAGCGGAGATTTTTGTATTAGATTTTCTCAGAAACATCTTTAACGCGGCCTGCGCTTTCTTACGCTCTCGGACGGTCGTATTTTGCCA
>LJUC01000074.1 GCA_001303695.1 Phycisphaerae bacterium SM23_30 | reverse complement strand
GTGGGGAAGGGCCGTAGGTTTGGAGGGGACGTCTGATGCTGAGGTACTGGGCGTGCCAGGCGTTGGTGCTGTAGCCGCCGCCGAGGGTCATGACGAGGGGTATCTGTCGCTGGAGGGAGGCGTCGATGACCATGGCGTCGCGCTGGACGAGGCCGGATTCGGTCATTTGCAGAGAAGCTAAGGGGTCTTCGGCGAGGGTATCGCAGCCGGCCTGAAAGAAGACCATATCAGGTTGGGCCAATTCGAAGAGGCGGGGCAGTTGTTCGGCGAGGAGGTTGAGGTAGGTCTGGTCGTCGGCGCCGGGCTGGAGTTCGATGTCGATATTGCTTTTTGGTTTGGGGAAGGGATAGATGTCGCCCTGGTGCATGGAGAAGGTGAAGGTGTTTTTATCAGGGCCCAGGCAGAGGACGGTGCCGTTGCCCTGATGGACATCAAGATCAATGATGAGGGTTTTTTGGATGAGTTTTTCGCTCTGGAGGGAGCGGACGGCGATGGGGATGTCGGCGTAGATGCAGAATCCCTCGCCGGCGTGGGGATGGGCATGGTGGAAGCCGCCGCCGAGGTTGACGGCGATTTTTCGTTTGAGGGCCAGGCGGGCGGCCAACAAGGTGCCGGCGGAGGCGTAACGAAAGGGCATCAGCAGTCCCCGATTGATTATGCGGGCGGGCAGGGCGGCCATCAGCGGCGCTTCCAAGAAGGCGGCCACCATGCGGGGGCTTTTGAGGCTGACGAGGAATTCGGGGGTATGGACCCGCAGGATAGCGTCGTCGTCGAGGGGCCGGGGGGCAAAGACATTCTTTTCGTTAAGCAAACCATCTTTAATTAACTGCTGATAGATGCGCCGGTATTTTTGGGTGTCGTAGGGATGCAGTTTTTCCAGGCCTGCCAAGTCGATCAGGTACTTATCGGAATAAACAACCGCGAGGGACATAGCGGGGGGTATCCTCGGTCATAAATCAAGGGCGACAAATTATACGGCCGGACGTAATTATCTGCGCTATCGAAACTTGTAATATATTACGAGTCAATAGAATATACTAAAGTTTTGCCAAATATAGTTTCGCACGGTGCGGTTATACCGGTGGTTATTATAACATCGTGGGCGGTCCGGGCCAGTGATTTTGCAGGCTGCGGGGGGCAAAATATTTCTTGCTTGAGAAATATGATTTATGATATAATAAGATTTTTGGATGGAGATGTGTCGAATAAGCATAATACAGATGAAATTAAACACCATTTCAATATATTGACGTAAAGGAGACCGATGTGAGATTAGCAACTTATGTATTAATATTGGGGGCAGGAGTGTTGGTGGGGATGGCGGCGTGCGGCGGGAATAATGAGCAGCCTCTGCCGGCGGCCCCAGCGGCGGCTGAACCAGGGGCGGTTGCCCCGGTGGCGCAGGCGCCGCCGGAGACCTTGGAAAAGCCCGGCCAGACGGCGGTGGAAAAGGTTCAGCAGGAGGCGGTAGAACGACCCACCCAGACCCAAACTACACCCCCGCCTGAGCAGACCGCCCAGCAGACCGTTCAACAGCAGGCGATTACTCCTCCCCAGCCGACGGAACCCAAACTAGCTTTAGAAACGGAAAAGGCCAAGCTCAGCTATACCCTGGGGGTAAGCGTGGGAAACAGCCTCAAACAACAGGGTTTTGATGTAGATTTAGATATATTTATGCAGGGGGTGGCGGATATTCTGGCCGATAAGGAACTGGCCTTGACCAACGAAGAGATGAGTAAAGTTATGATAGCCACCCAGGAGCGTCAGATGAAGGAACGTCAGGAGCGCATGCAGAAGATACTTGAGGAAGGCGAAGCTTTTCTGGAAGAGAACAAAAAGAAGCCCGGGGTGGTGACGCTGCCGAGCGGTCTGCAATATAAGATCATCCAGCCGGGGACGGGCGCTGTTCCGGTAGCGACCGACAAAGTCCGAACCCACTATCGGGGCACGTTAATCAACGGGGAGGAATTTGACAGTTCCTATGCGCGGGGCGAGCCGGCGGAGTTTGGGGTCATGCAGGTTATCCAGGGCTGGCAGGAGGCGCTGCAGATGATGAAGGTAGGGGCCAAGTGGGAACTATACGTGCCGGCGGGACTGGGCTACGGGGAACGAGAGCCCAGCCCCAAGATTCCGGCGAATTCAGCGCTTATTTTTGAGATAGAGCTGCTGGATATATTAAAGTAGCGTTTTAATGTGTTCTCCCAACGTCGCCCTGAGCTATGGCTGCGTTCAGGGCGACACGGGAGGATTTAAGCCCATCAAGCTATTTCTACAGGCAGTAATATTGTGAGGAGTAATTTTCTGCGCCGGCGCGATGGGTAATATTTCAAGAGGAGATGAATTGCAACGGGAGTTTTGCGAGGTGTGCTTTGGGGGGTGTTTGGGGGAAGAATTTTTTTGTTATAATGGGTAAGCGGATTTAATTTTGGCGTTTGGTATTGGGCAAACGGATGTGGGCGGTGACGGGTCGGTGGTCGGAAGGGTAGCGGCCGTCGCGTTGGTCATGCAGGATTTCCGCCTGGAGGACGCGGGCGTCGGGCAGGGTAAAGATATAATCGATTTTGGCGCCGGCCGGGGGGTTGCGCACCTGGAAGCCGCCGCCGGTGGCAACGTATTCGTGGTCGGGATATTTCAGGCGGAAGGTGTCGATCAGGGGGACAGGGGTTTTGTTTTGGGTGGGGGGATTTCCATCCAAATCAGTATGGCCTTTGAGGTATGTGATGACGGTATTATCCTCAGCAGCGTTGAAGTCGCCGGTGACCACGACAGGATCGGGGTGTTTTCGCTGCTGGATGCGCCGGGCCAGAAGATGAGCGCTTTGGATCCGGGAGGTTTGAGACCGGTGGTCAAAATGGGTGTTGTAGAGATAAAAGGGTTGTTGGTTTTTTTTATCCACTAATCGGGCCCAGGTGCAGATACGGGTAATATCGTTGCCCCAGTGTTTGGAGCCGGGGACCTGGGGGGTATCGGAGAGCCAGAAGGTCCGGGAATCAATCAAATCGAACTTATCCTGCCGATAGAGGATAGCGGCGTATTCACCGGCGGTATTACCGTCGTCGCGGCCGACACCCACCTCGGCGTATTCGGGCAGGGCGGCGCGGATTTGGTCAAGCTGGAAGCGCAGGGCCTCCTGCAGCCCGATCACGTCGGGGTTATGTTTGCGGAGGACATCGAAGACCATCCGGCGTCGGTTTTCCCAATGGTTAATGCCGTCGCGGGCGGTGCCGTAACGAATATTAAAGGACATGATCTTTAGATCCCAGTAATCGGCAGCGGTCCGATCAAGAGAGTCGGCTTTAATGCACGAGCAGGAAATAAAACTTAGACTTGCCCATAAACAGGAGAGAAAAATATTGCTAAGACGCCTATCAGTCGCAGGAGGCCGTGTTTTTTGATGCATGCTAATCACTCGTGTCGGAGGGATTCGATGGGGTCCATGTGGGCGGCGCGGTAGGCGGGGTAGAGGCCGAAGATGATGCCGACGGCGCCGGAGATGCCAAAGGCCAAGATGAGAGAAAGGGGGGTGACCACGGTGGGCATATTGGAGTAGTGGGTGACGAAATAGGGGATCAAGATCCCGATGATGATTCCCAGGAGGCCGCCGGAGAGGGTGAGCATGACGGTTTCGGAGAGGAACTGGAAGATAATGTCGCGTCGTTTGGCGCCCATAGCGCGGCGGATGCCGATTTCGCGGGTGCGTTCGGAGACGCTGGCGAGCATGATGTTCATGATGCCGATGCCGCCGACCAAGAGGGAGATGGCGGCGATGGAGCTGAGGACGATGGTATAAATGCGTTTGGATTTTCGGGCCTGGCGGAGGAGCTCAAAGGGGACCACGACCTGATAGTCTTTTTTGGTGTGGGTGCGATCTAAAATGGATTCCAGGATTTGCTGGGTGATGGGGATTTGGTCGATAGAGCCAACTTTTACGGTAACTTCCTGGAGTTCGACTCTTTCGGTGGTGCGGGTGGTGCCGGGATATTGCACCTGGGTTTCGCCGAAGATATTCTTGAAGGTGGTCAGGCAGATATAGACGTTGCCGATCAGACCGCTGGCGTGGGTGTCGGAGGCGATCATATTAGCGGCGTCCTCGGAGCCGAGGCTGGTGGCGCCGATGGAGGTGACCACGCCGACGACCTGATAATAAGCCCCTTTGACCTTAATGTCACGGCCCAAAGGATCATCCACGATAAACAACTGATCGGCGACCTGCTCGTCAACGACGCAGACATTGCGGCGATATTCCATGTCCTGGGCGGTGAGAAAGCGTCCCCGCAAGAGGTGGACGGGCGCGACTTCGGGATACCAGGGGACGGTGCCGACGATGTCCATCTGGGCTTTGCGCATGCGATACCAGGCCTGTTCGGTCATGCGGAAAAGGGGCACGACCACCTGGACATTGGGGATGGTTTCGCGAAAGCTTTCGGCATCGTCGTAGGTCAGGCCGTACTGGCTTAAGGATTCGGTCTCGGCGGTAATGGTTTGGGTGGCGGGCGGTTTGACGGTTTTGACGATGACGTTGGTGCTGCCGAGCTTGGCGATGGCCGCCTGGGCCTCCTGACTGGCGCCCTGGCCAATAGCCAGCATAGCGATGACCGAACACACGCCAAAAACGATGCCCAGGGTAGTCAGGGTGGAGCGGAGGCGGTGCATCCAGAGGCTTTTGCCGCCTAATTTAACGGTACGTTTTAAGCGGAACCAAAACATAGTTTATATCATTTCCGGGTGGTTGTTTTTTTCATAAAAGCCGTTAAAACGGTTATGAAAAAAGCGGGATAATTCTTGCCCCTCGACAAAACGAGGGGTAAATAAAAATTTTCGTTTGGCGACCTCCGTTTTAAGGCCGGGGGTTGATTACAATATTAAGTTTCCACGGGCGGAATTTGGGCGTGGGTCTCAACTTTTTCGGGTCGGTGTCTGCCGTTTTTTTCGATGCGTTCGATGCGGCCGTCCAGCAGGTGAATGATGCGTTCGGCGCGTTGGCCGACGCCGGCGTCATGCGTAACGACGATCAAGGTTTTGCCCTGCTCGCACAAGCTATTGAGGAGTTTAAGGATATCTTTACCGCTTTCGGTGTCGAGGTTCCCGGTGGGTTCGTCAGCCAGGATGATAAGGGGGTCATTGGCCAGGGCCCGGGCGATGGCGACGCGTTGCTGCTGCCCGCCGCTGAGTTCAAAGGGTCGGTGTTTGAGCCGGTCGGAGAGGCCGACCATGTCGGCCAGTTGGCGGGCCTTTTGTTCGCTTTTACCTTCGGGCCAACCCTGATAAAACATGGGGACCTCAATATTTTCGATGATATTAAGCTGAGGGATGAGGTTATAAGATTGGAAGATGAATCCAATGCGTTGACCTCTGATATAAGATAATTCATCATCGGAGAGATTGGAGACGTCGCGATCGCCGAGGAAATATCGGCCGCTGGTGGGTCGATCGAGACAGCCCAGCACGTTAAGCAAGGTGGACTTGCCGGAGCCGCTGGGGCCCATGATGGCGGCGTATTCGCCTTCTTCGAAGGTCAGGTCCATATCGCGCAGGGCGGGTACGGTAAAGGTCCCTAACTGATATTCCTTACAAAGTTTTTCAATTGATACAATTGCCATATTGCTCAGATCTATTCCTTTATTTTCAAGTTTTTCCGGAAAGAGACAGCTTAACTGTTTAACTGTCCACAGGCCGTGCCGGGTTTATTTAAACGGTAAGGGCCGTTATTTTCAATAAGGTTATTTATCCGGATTTTTGTCGGGATCAGGAGCCGGCTCTTTACCTTGTGAGTTCAAGGGGGGCATTCTATTCTGGAGCTGGGGCAGGGTAGATTCTCCCGTCCGGATGATTTCTTCGGTTCGGCTGCCTTCTGCTCCTCTGATTCGTTCCTGCCCTTCTCCAGAGCCTTCTCTTTGTCTTCTGATGCCTTCGAGACCGCCTTCTCTATCTCCGCGGCGGCCTCTTTGTTGCATCATTTCTTCCAATTGGGCGGGATCAAGAGTAGGGCGCCGGCCTTCACCTTCCATCGATCTCAGGCCTCTGGTTCTGGTGGAAGACGGCAGGGCGCCGGCTCTGCCCTCCAGGGCTTTTTCGATTATTTCTCTTTTTTCCATTTCAAACTGATCGATAGTTTGATTCTGGACTTTGGGATTCATGGAGACTTTCTCGCCCACTTCGAGGCCGGACTTGATCTCAATATAATTATTATTAAAAGGACCCACCTGCACTTCCCGCTCTTCCAGGGCGCCGCCTTCTTTTATAACATAACATACCTTTTTATTGCCGACATTGGCGACGGCCTGGACCGGCAAGCATACGACGTCTTTGAGCCGGTCGATGATAATTTCCACCTTGGCGGACATGCCGTCGCGGACCTGGGAATGGGGGCCGTCGATACTAACCATGGTGACATAGACCTTGAGATCGCTGCTGCTCATCCAGCGATCCAGAGCACTGGGCAAAAGGGCCACTTTATAAACGGTGCCGGTGAAGGTTATGTCGGGATAGGCGTCGAAGGTAATCAGGGCGACCTGGTTGGGCTCGATCATATCGATCCAGGCCTCGTGGACCTTGACTTTAACGGCCATTTCAAAGGTGCTGGGGATGGTGATGAGTTTCTGTCGATTGCGGACCGTACCGCCCAGTTGGACGAAATTCGAGGTCATGCCGCCTCGTCCGCCGCTTTCCCGGCCATAGACCACCATGCCGGCGGCGGGGGCGCGCATGATACAGGCGTCGAGGGATTTTTTAGTCCGGACGAGGTTTTCTTCTTCGCGTTTGAGCCTTACTTCGGCACTGTTGTTGCGGGCCTCGGCCTGGGCGAGCCGGGCTTCGGCCATGGCCCGGGCGCGTTTGGTCTGGCGGATGGCTTCCTGGTAGTTGCTGTAGAGCTGCTTGGCCTGTTTGTTAAAATCATATTCCAGGAACAATTCAAAGGCCGTTTGGCGGCTTTGCAGATTTCGGACGGCCTGATTGTAAGCCGCCTCATCGGCGTCCAGCTCCATCTTGGTGACGTAATTGTTTTCGTAAAGTTTTCGGGTGCCGGCCAGTTTGCTGTCGGACCGCTGCAGGCTTTCCCGGGCATTTTCGATGGAATTTTGCAGGTCGCGCAAGTTCTGGAGGGCTTCGCCTTTGTTTTCCTCGCTGACATTCTCCAGAACGGTGACATCCACTTCCGGGATAATGATGGCTTCGTTGCCGTCATTCTGGGCCAGGATTTCCTCCGCCAGAGCGGTACCCAGATATTTTTTCAGGTCCATCAGGGCGAACTGCTCTCTCAGTTGGGCCGCGGTGATATCGCTAATATTCTGCTCGATCTGGATTTCGATGTTGCGGACGGCTTCTTCAAAGGAGGCCTTGGCGGTGTTATAACTCATATCCTTCTGGATATATTGTTCTTTGAGACCGGAGGAATCCAGCTCCACCAGGATCCTGCCGTTTTTGACATCTTCTTCGGTGATAATGGTGCCTTCATCGACTAAAGAGATGATGGTGATATCACGTCCTTCGACCTGACAGATAATATTGGTAGAGTAGCGGGCCTCCGCTTCGCCGGATTCGGTGACGCTGATGGTCAAATCGCGCCGCTGGACCTCGAAGGTCTGGGGGGAGGCGTCGGGGACGACCACTTCGGAGAAACGGTTTCGCGCCAGGATCGCCCCGCCGGCCACTACGATAACCGCAGCGATAACCAAATAGAGGCGGGTTTTATTTTTATTTACTTTTGGTCTCGGTTGGGCCATTAGACGATTCTCCTGTCTGCATATTATGCAACAAATATAATCCTAATAATTTAAATCCCCTTGTCTTTTTGGGGTGCTCCTTGCTCTGGCAACTGCTCCTGTCCCCGAATACCCGGCGGCTCTCTTATTTGCCCGCCTGGACCTTCACCCCTTGTTCTCTGACCTGCCCTTTGTCCTGTCGGCATGCCACCCTCCTCAGGGCCCATTCTTTGGCCCCGACCTCTTCTCATGGGCCGCGCGCCTTCGGCATCCGCCGCCGGTTGGTTGCCCCTACCTCCTTCCAGGGCCCTGTCAATCATCTCATTCCTCTGTTGTTCTATCTGTCCTTCTGATTCCGCCTGGCGCGTCATTATCAATGACACCAGCTCGCCAGCCTCCAGGCCGTCTTTGATTTCAATGAAGTTATTATTATAAGCACCCACTTCCACGGTCCGTTCCTGGCGGCTGCCGTCGGCTTTCAGCACATAGCTGACTTTCTTACCTGCGGCGCTGGCCACCGCCTGCACGGGCACGCATATTACACCTTCCAGCTTATCGACGATGATCTCCACCTGGGCGTTCATCCCATCCCGTATCTCCGGATGCACCCCGTCGATGCTCACCATTGTATCATACACTTTCACATCGCTGCCGCTTACACGCCGATCAAAGGCACTGGGCATCGCCGCCACGTCATATACCTCTCCCGTAAACAATTCTCCCGGATACGCACTGAGGGTAATCAGGGCCGCCTGACCGGGCGTCACCATATCGATCCACTTCTCGTTCACCTTCACCCGCACCACCATATCATGGGCACTGGGTATGCTGATCAATTTCTGGTGATTACGAACCGTCGCGCCCAGTTCGATAATATTCGATCGATCCCCGCCTCGTTGCTGGAAGTTTTCCTTGCCGTATAAGACGATCCCCGGCGCCGGGGCCCGCACCACACAGGCATCCAGGGATTTTTTAATCCGCTGCCAATCTTCCTCTTCTCGTTGTAAGGAATTTTTCCGGTTATCCAGCCGCGCCTCCGCCTGGGCCAGTTTGGCCGCCGCCATCGCCTCCACCCGCGCCGTCCTTCGCTTCGATTCCTGGCAGTTGCTCAACAACTGCTTCGACTCTTTGATGAACTCATAATCCCAGAACAACTGTAACGCCGTCCTCCTACTCTCCAGCGACCGCTCCGCCTGGTTATACGCCGCCTCGTCCGCATCCAGCTCCATCTTTGTCACATATTTATTCTCGAAGAGCTTCCGCGTCCCCGCCAGTTTGCTATCCGCCCGCTGTATGTCCTCGACCCCCTTTTCGATTCCATTGCGCAACTCCCGCAATTTCTGCAGCGCCTCCCCCAACGCATTCGGATCCGCATCCAAAACCGTCGCCTCCACCTCCACCTGAAACAGGTCCTGTTTCAGTTCATCCTGTTCTATCAACCCGGCCGCCAAATCCTCCCCCAAATACCTTTTTAAATCCATCAAGGCAAACTCTTCGTCCAGCTTGGCCGCCATGATATCGCTGTTATTTTGCTCGATCTGGATTTCCAGGTCCCGCAAGGCCCCTATGTACTCCGCCCTCTCCTCATTAATATCCATGTCCTTTTCTAAAAATTCATCCTTCAATTCCGCACTGTCCAATTCCACCAGTACCGTTCCCTTCTCCACGTCCTCTTCGGTCAGAATCATCCCCTCATCGATCAAATAAACGATCGTTATCCCCGACTCTTCCACCTCGCAAAGGACATCGGTGGTATAGCGGGTCTTTACTTCCCCGCTTTCCACCACACTGATGGTCAGGTCCTGGCGGGCCACTCTGTACGCCCCCAGCGAGGACATGTCCGCCTCGCCGCGCACCAGCCGGCCTTTGGCTAAAATAATCCCGGCCGTCACCCCCACCACCGCTATTATTATATAGAGATACCATTTTTTCTTATTTGGTTTTGTTATCGGTTTGGTCATTCTCGGTTTCTCCTGTTTCGGTAAAGAAATCCTGGTACCAGAATCCGTCGTTATTAACCTGCAGTACGCCGATGTCGCGGAGGAACTCCAGTTTAGCGACCGTATGATCGATCAAGGCCGCGGTGGTGCTGTTTTCGGCCTGGAGAAGAGAATCCTGGGCTTCGACCACATCACGCGGGGTGGCCTGGTTATATTGCAACATCATGCGGGAGCTCTCGGCTCGTTGTCTGGCGACATCCAGGCTTCTTAGCTGGAGGTCATAACTGACGGCGGTTCTTTCCAACTGCCGCAGGGCGTCGCGGACGTCCAGTTTAATGCGGTCGATTTCTTCCTCATAGCTGCGTTTTTCCCGGGTCAGACTGATAACGGACGAACGGTAGGAATTGCGCTGGGATTTGCGATCCAGCAGCAGATCCGTTTGCAACCCCAAAGAATAGGTTCCTTCATGGAACATAAATTTGCCGAACTGGTTTTCGGGGGCGGAGGCATTGGTGCTGGCGGTCAGGTCGAGGCTGATCCGCAGGTTGTCCTGGGCGATCATGACCTGGCGTTCGGCATCAATAAGCTGATCCTGGATATTAAGAAAATCCAGGCGGTGGGACAGAGCAACATCTATCGACTCATCGACATCGTACTGATAGGCGGTAATCCCCACTTCGCGTAAAACCAGAAGTTCATTAGGATCCAATTCCATGGGGGTTTCGATGGGGATTCCCAGTAATATTTTAAAATTATCGAGGGTCTGCTTATAGTTTTGTTCGGCCTGTCTGAGATTATCTTCGCCGCGGAGTCGGCTTTGCTGAACCTGGGCGAAATTCAGCAGGGTTATTCTTTCGGCCTCCACCATCATTTGCTGGCGTCTTTCATCATCGACGAGGTTGATGAGGTTTCTTTCGGCATTGGCGACATTATCCCGCTGCTGGAGGACGCGGTAATACTGGGAGATGATATTGACGACGAAGGTTTTGCGAAAGCGGCTGAAGTTGCGCAGCTGGTAGATCATACTTCTTTCGGATTGGGTGAGGTTTTCCTGGGCGATTTTTCGGCCGGCGCCCTGGAGCAGCGGCTGTGACACCGAGGCGCTGATGACCGAGCCCAAGGAAGCTCTGGGGTCGCCGGTAAGGTAGCGGAACCAGTCGGAGGCGAGGCTGAGCGAGATACTGGCCCCATCGGCCAGGAGCTGGCTGATGCTGAAGGAGCCGTCGGCGGCGAGGCTTTCACTCGTGGCCGACCGTCTGTAATCGCCGCCGAAGATGCCCCTCAACCGCGGTTCATAGTTATGGCGGGCCATCGACAGGCTCAGGGCGCTGCTGTAGAGGGATTCCTTCTGGCTCTGGTACTGACGGCTCATGGCGGTGGCCACACTAACCGCCTGTTCCAGTGACAACACGCCCGAAGCGGGTAATAACTCATTGGGGTCCGGGGGGATGTCCTCCGGAGAGGGTTCGACGTCGCTGATGCGGAAATTGGCCTTGACGCCGAACTCGTCCTGCCATTTTTCGTCGATTATGTTATAGACTTCTTTGTCGGCATCATCCTTATAATACTGGGGGCTGCAGCCGGCCAGATAGATCGCAACTGCGGCAAAACAGACTATAAGAATCCCGGATAACCTATAATGCTTGTTAATAATCATTTAATTTCTTGCAATACTCCAGTCAAAGGCATGAATAACTTTAAATATATAAAGTTTTAAATTATAGCACTGATAAACGCCGATGTTTAGCAAAATTTTCCAATTATTTAAATCGTTACTACACAAGAAATTACGTAAATACCTTTCTATATTGAACCGGCGGATATACCCATTTTTCGACGGATGCCGGGCTGTTGGGAGGCAGTTTTGAAAACGAGATGTCGGATAATCGTGGTTTATCATTAAGTTCTTATTCTAAAAATACTTATGTTTTTCTCGCGTCTGTTTCGCCCTGTTTTTTTTCGCCATCCGGCACCGGTTTGCACCGGTAATGTTTCTAATTATAAGATACAAATATTCTTACCATGTATAACGCCATATATAGCCATTTATTGCTGCTATTACTCAACTTGACTGACATTTAGACGGTCATGTTGAGCACAGGGAGGCATCGGGCCTGGGGACAGGATTTTACCCCGTTGCGAGAGGCTAAGATTCATCGCTGCACTCAGAATGACAAGTTTCGTATGTTTTTGTCATAGCGAGACTTATATAAAAAACCAGTCAAGTTGAGTTATTTATTTCCTTTCGGCGGCGATCAGGGTTGTTTTGGTATCTTTTATCTTTTTAAGCGGCGTGGTCCAGAGATAGATCGTATGCTCGGCGTAGCCCTCTTCGGGGATCTGCACGACCTTGTCCGGCTTGACGCCTTCCATGTTGAAGTCGTGGGAGACGATTCGAGAGCCGGGTTTTAGCTTTTCCAACTGGGGGATCAGCTTGACGTTCAAAGTGGGCAGCAGGTAAAGAGTAATCACGTTGGCCTGGCTGAGGTCCAGCGTAAAGATGTCCTTCTGCTCAATGGTGACCAGATGGCCGACGTTATTTTTTCTGACGTTTTCGCGTGCTTCTCTGACCCGAACCGGATTGATATCATACCCCACCGCCCGGCAGCCGTATTTTTTGGCCGCGGTCACCACGATCCGCCCGTCGCCGCAGCCCAGGTCGTACACCAGATCGCTCTTTTTGACCTGTGCCAACTCCAGCATTTTGTCCACCACCTCCTGGGGGGTGGGCACGTAGATCACGTCCGGCTCCCGGATATACTTTAATTCTTCCTGCGGCTGTTCTTTTTGGGCTTTTTTCTTGAGGGTGATGCTCAGCCCGGCTCCCAACTGAAAAAAGGCCGTTTCAAAATCGGCACTGGTGGTTATGGCCTCGGTAAAGCCCCGCATCCCCCTATCACCCATGCCTACGTTATGGGCCAGGATCAAGCCGCCGGGCCGCACCAGCGAATTCAGCTTTTCAAAATAATCGAGGTATCCTTCTTTGTCGGCGTCAATAAAGAGAACGTCAATCGGATCATTCAGTTCGGTTACTTTTTCGTGGGCGTCTCCTATGACCACCGTGGCCAGATCCGCCACCTCCGCGCGTTTGAAATTAAGCCGGGCTATCTTCGCCACTCTTTCGTCAATTTCAAAGGTAACCAATTCCCCGTCGGTATTCTTCAGGGCCATACAAAACCAAAGCCCCGAGCACCCGACCGAGGTTCCCAGCTCCACCACCCGTTTGGCGTCCACCGCCTCGGCGAGAATCCGCAGCATCTTGCCGTCCTGTTCGGGGACGATCATGCCGCCCCGGCCTTGGCTTTGGTAAATGTCGTCAAGCACAGCGAGTATCTTCTTTTCTGCTTCCGTCTTTGGAATCGTCTTCTGGCCGGCGGGGGTACTTCTACGGAAACCTTGTCTTCTTTGCCAGCCCCATTCGGCGCCAACCGACAGAGGATCTTCTGCGATATTTCCTAATAGATCAGGCGGAGGATTTTTCCCGCCCTCGCTATCATTCACCCGCAATTCGATTGCCTGGGCATTGATCCCCTCCACCGGCACAAGCAGAAATCTCACCCCTGCCAAAAATACCAACGCCCACGCCAATCCCAAGCAGAAAGACATCTTCTTCAACATTTCTTACTCCTTAAATAATCAGCACTTAAAATAACTTCCTCTTGGCTCATACATTTCGACATAGAACCAGGAACGGCACGTATATTAATCCGATTTTCTCCAAAAAGCTAGACCTACTTTGCCGTTCCTTCATTTCAGTTAAAACGAACCATCCAGGATTATATTGCCCAAAATTTTTTATGAGAAGAATCTCCCGATTTTACATTGGGGCTAATTTTATTATTTTCGCATATTACCGGTGGGGCGGAGGGGGGCTGGTTGCGCTCGGGATGACGATGCCCGGCCAAACGAGTATAACGGCGGCGGCGAGGGGTGATTCTGCGATTAATTTTGGGAGGGGGATTATTTATTTTTGGGGGTTGCGGATATTTTTCCGAGGATGGTATTCTGGCAGCGGGCGATTTGGTTTTCATCGATGGAGAGCCAACGACAACGGCCGAAGCAGTTGTCATAAAGGTCCAAGACACAAGCAATATGGGTTTTTTTCTCAACGTCCCAGAGGGCGCCGTCGGGTTTGATGAGCAGCGGTTTCAGTCTGCTTTGTTTGAGGGGTTCTTTTCGCTTAAGGACCATGGCAAAATACTCTTTGATTTTAGTATTATAATTTATGGCAGGGGCAGGGGGAAAACAAGCTTTTTTTATAAGTAATTATGGGACGGGGAGTTGGGGGTGAAAGGAAGTTTTGGGGGGGTGTTGTAAGCGGTTGTTTTTTAGGATTAAAGGGAAGCGATTAGGGCATTTCGTTCTATATATGGCGGGGAATTTTGGGTAGAATAGGTCGCGTCCGGGACGGATCATGGTGAAGTCGGAAAGGGTTTGATTTTGAAAGAAGGGTTTGCAAAATCGGCATTTGGCATATTTTTTGATATACAGGAGCGCAAGAGATGGAGCTATGGCATATCTGGGTGATCGCGGCGATAGTATTGTTTATTCTGGAGATATTTACGCCGGCGTTTGTGGTGGCGTGTTTTGGAGTGGGGTGTCTGGCGTCGGGCCTGGCGGCGTATCTGGAGGCGGATATTAAGTGGCAGGTGGGGATATTTTCGGCGGCGACGGCGGTGGTGCTGATCGTCATTCGGCCTTTGTTTTTAAAATATTGCTATTCCAAAAGCAGCAGGATTAAGACCAACGTGGAGGCGCTGGTGGGGGCGACGGGGGCGGTTTCGGAAAGGATTGATCCGCAGGCGGAGACGGGGCGGGTCAAGGTGGGCGGGGACGACTGGCGGGCGATATCGGCAGAGGGTAGAGAAATCGCGGCGGGAGCAAAGGTCAAGGTGGTGAAGGTGGAGGGGGCGAAGGTGTATGTTAAAAGGGTATGAGGGGAAGATAGAAGTTAGAAGATAGAAGGTAGAAGATAGAAAGGAGAAGATACGGGGTTCAGGACATTTAATGATTTAATAGTATGGCGAAAGGCACATGAATTTGTATTGTCCGTTTTACAGAATTTCCGCCAATTTTCCTAAACAGGAAGTATATGGATTAACCTCACAATTTCGCAAAGCGTCCGTTTCCATCCCGGCTAATATAGCGGAAGGGTATGTTAAAAAGAGCAAAGCGGATAAGATGAGATTTTTTAATATGGCACAGGGATCTCTGGAAGAAAGCAGATATTACTGTATTTTGGTGAAAGATTTGGATTATGGGGACACAAAAGCACTTTTATTACAAATCGACGAAGTTGGCAAATTGTTAAATACTTATGTTAAGAAGATCAAAGATTCGATGGATGAAGGTAGAAGATAGAATAAATTTGGCAGGTTTCGAGAAAGGAAGGCATGAGGTTATGACGACGGTTTTGATTATACTGGGAGTAATAGCGCTATTTGTGATCATATTTGCGTTGCAGGGATTGAAGATTGTGCAGCAGGCGGAGACGATGGTGATCGAGCGGCTGGGCAGGTATCACCGGACGCTGACGTCGGGGGTGAATATTATCTGGCCGATTTTCGACAAGGCGCGGAAGATAGAATGGCGGATACTCAGAGACGACATAAGAGTAACCAAGCTTCTGGATCGGATAGATTTGCGGGAGAACGTGTATGATTTTCCCAAGCAGAACGTGATCACCAAGGACAACGTAACGATCGAGATTGACGCCTTGTTGTATTTTCAGATAACGGATCCGGTGAAGGGGGTGTATGAGATCAGGAATTTGCCGGACGCCATTGAAAAGCTGACCAAGACGACGCTGCGGAACGTGATCGGGGAGCTGGATTTGGACGAGACGCTGACGTCGCGGGATACGATCAACCAGAAGCTGCGGGTGATATTAGATGAGGCGACGGACAAATGGGGGGTGAAGGTGAATCGGGTGGAGCTGCAGGATATTATACCGCCTCAAGATATTAAGGAGGCGATGGAGAAGCAGATGCGGGCGGAACGGGACCGGCGGGCGGCGATTCTGGAGGCGGAGGGGATGAAAAGGGCGCGGATTCTGGAGTCGGAGGGGGTTCGGGAGTCTCAGATCAACCGGGCAGAGGGTCAAAAGAAGGCGAAGGTGCTGACGGCGGAGGGGGAAGCGGAGGCGCGGGTGAAGGTGGCGCAGGCGGAGGCGGAGGCGATCGACAAGATCACGGAATCGCTCTCGGCGAGCAAGGGC
>LJUC01000073.1 GCA_001303695.1 Phycisphaerae bacterium SM23_30 | reverse complement strand
TCATCCCAGGCCTTATCTTATATCTAAGCCAGACTCCCGCCGGTTATACCGGTCCTTCTCAACATCTAATCCAAGCCGCTGCCATGATATGTAACTTCTTTATCGCTTTCCCGGCTGTCCTGGCTCATTTCCGGGCCCAAGCCATCATCAAACCTATCGTTATCCGCCTTATGCCCGCGGCCCTGTTCGGCATATGCCTGGGAGTCGCCCTTAGCAACAGCTCCGCTTTTGCTCGCGACAACGGCAGATATCTCGGTACCGGATTAGCTTTGTTTTTATGCTACGTGGTCATTTATAACATTTGGCGTCTTATCACCCAAAATCACCCCCAGCCTCTCAATGACCAAATACGCCCCATAGTGACCTGGAAGGTTTTGAGCGTCGGGCTGCCTATGGGATTAGTGGCCGGTCTTTTAGGTATCGGCGGCGGGGCCCTTTGCGTTCCCGCTCAGCAAATTATCCTGCGGATCCCCCTCCGCCGGGCCATCGCCAATTCCGCCGCCACCATCATGTTTACCGCCGTATGCGGCGCCGTCTATAAAAACGCCACTCTTACCGACCATCATATCTCGGTTATCGACTCGCTCCGCCTAGCCGCCATGCTCGTCCCCACCGCTATGGCAGGCAGCTTCCTCGGCGGCCGACTCGTCCACAAACTGCCCCGCCGAACCCTGCGCCTGATCTTTATCATCTTCATGGCTGTAGTTGCCTTTCTGACCTTCCGCAAATCACTCGCCGCCCCATCACCTCCAGCCACACAAACCATCCATCATATTAGTTCCGAAAGGGCGCATGAAAATAGCGCCGGTTTTTAAAATCCCTGAACTACG
Source organism: Phycisphaerae bacterium SM23_30 (assembly GCA_001303695.1). GTDB lineage: Bacteria > Planctomycetota > Phycisphaerae > Sedimentisphaerales > SM23-30 > SM23-30. The sequence continues at coordinate 15,044 of LJUC01000073.1, read as the reverse complement.
CTATGGCCGTCTCGGCCATGTTGATGTAGGTCTTATATTAATTGTGAATAATTACAAGACTTTGGTAAAAATTTAGTAATTATTGTGTTTTAGGGTGGCAGCCTCAAGCCTGATAGGGCTTTGGGATTATTTTTTAACAATGTGCGGGTTTTAAATTCTATTGATATAATTCTATTTTTCACAGTTTTATCTACTTTTTTGTCTGATTTACGGTTATAATCCGACACGGTGCTTGGGTTCTCGCCCTATCAAAAAGCGCCATAAGTTATTTCTATATCGCATTGAAGGGCAAAGATTTTGGCCGCTAAACACGAACCGCTCCGAATCGTCAACGAGGTAACATACCTGCGTTTGCCGCAAAAGACCAATATTATCACCGCCGGGGATGACATCGTTGAACTCGCCGACCGCCACACCCGAGAAATACGGCAAGCCGGCGACGTGATTGTCGTGGCTGAAAGTCCCACCGCCATCTCCCAGGGCCGGGCCATCCCCGAAAAAGACATCCACATCTCCCTACTGGCAAGATTCCTATGGCGAGGAGTCCGCAAGGTACCCTACGGCATCGGTTTGCGCAGTCCCGCCACCATGCAATGCGCCATCAACGAGGTCGGCGCCCTCCGCGTCCTCGCAGCCAGCGTTGCGGGTCTCTTCGGCAAAATCCTCGGCCGCCGCGGAGATTTCTACCGCGTCGCCGGCATGCAGGCCGCCGTCATCGACGCCGCCCACACCAGCCCTATTCCCCCCTATGACCAATGTGTGATTCTGGGCCCTAAAGATCCCGACGGCATTGCCCGCCGCATCGCCGAACGTACCGGCTGCCAGACCGCCATCATGGACATTAACGACATCGGCGGCTCCCGCGTCCTCGGCGCCACCGTCGGCATCGACCGATCCCTCCTCGAAGAGATCATGCGCGACAACCCCATGGGCCAAAACGATGAGTGCACCCCGATGGTAATTATCCGAAAACTTGAGAAAGAATAAATGGCTTTTCCGATTATTGTTCATGGTAAATTCCTCCTTCAACACTCCCAATAGTTATCCCGAACCTGATCAGAAACAGTCCTTTCTCCATGCCGCCCGCCTGGTGGGCGTCATCACCCTAGCCAGTCGGATTCTGGGACTGTTGCGCGACGCCGTCCTGGCCTCCTGTTTCGGCGCCTCACGGATCTCGGACATCTTCTGGTTCGCTTTTGAATTACCGAACCTGATGCGGCGGGTCCTGGGCGAGGGAAGCCTCTCCGCCTTTATCGTGCCTATCCTCTCCAAGGTCCGCACGGAAGAAGGCACCGCCTCTGTCTGGCGTTTCGCTTCCAACGCCCTGACGGTCCTGGCGGCCCTGACCCTGGTCCTTACCGCCTTAGGCATCATCGCGGCTTACCCTCTCTTTTTCATCTACGGCTACGGCTATTATTACAACGGCGACTCTGAAGCCATCCTTATCGGCGCCCGCCTCACGCGTATTATGTTCCCTTTTCTGATGCTTCTGGCCCTCAGCTCCATCCTCATGGGCATGTGTCACAGCGTTCGCCATTTCACTACCCCCGCCCTCGGCTCCATCATGCTGAACCTTTCCATGATTGCCGTCGGCTTACTGTTTACCAGCCAACCTGACGAGAAGATTGCCCAGGCCCTAGCTGTTGCCGTCTTGATCGGGGGTTTCGGCCGCCTGGTGATCATGCTTCCGCCTCTGCTCCGCGTGGGATTTCGCTACCGGTGGATTTTTGAGCCTCTATCTCCCAATATGCGTCGTCTCTTTATGATGCTGATGCCCGCCACCTTCGGTCTGGCGGTGGTGCAGATCAATATCAGCATCAGCCGAATCTTCGCCGGTCTGCTTGGCGAAGGTTACAACACCGCCCTGGTCTATAGCAACCGCTTGGTCCAACTGCCCCTGGCGATTATCGCCTCCGCCCTAGCTACCGCCATCCTCCCCCAACTCTCCCAACTCTGGATCGACAAACGTCTCGAAGATCTGTGCGATCTGGTACGTTTCGCCTTCCGCTTGGTTTTTATAATCTTCGTTCCCGCCACCATAGGAATGATGGTCCTGGGCGTGCCTATCATCGAGATTCTCTTCGAGCGACACCAATGGGATGAGCAGGCCACAGCATGGACTAACTACGCCCTGTTCTTCTACGCTCCCGGCCTGTCCCTGTGGGGCCTGATGCGTATCCTCACGCCCATCTACTACGCCCGCCACGATGTTCGCACTCCTATCTTGATCGCCTCGGTGGCGATGGTGATCAATGTGGCCCTGAACTTATCGCTCATTAAAATCGCCTTCTTGCGTCAAACTCTCGGACACGGCGGACTGGCCCTAGCCAATACCGTCGGCGTCTTAGTCAACACCGCCCTGCTGCTTCTGATCCTTCACAAGCGCGGCTTAGCCCTCTGGAGCCTGGAACTAACCCTCACTTCCTTGCGGACTCTTGCAGCTGCGGCTGTTATGGGCGTAGCCACTTGGTGTCTTTGGGAAATTTTAGGCCCCGCCGCGATGCAGGCGAGCAAGCTCCTGGCGGCGGCCTGGTTGGTCGTCACGATTGCCCTGTCGGTGGTCGTTTATTACGCCGCCGCCCTTACCCTGCGCGTCCCCGACCTGCGCAAGGCAGTCCACATTGTCCTGCGCCGCGGGATAGAAACTCGCATTTGATAACAATTTGAATTATTACTAAATTTTTACTAATTCGACTTTGGGCTACCTTAGTAAAGAAATTTCTAATCCGGCAGATTAAGTTGCTTGCTTACTTGTTAATCATAGGCGGCTTAACTCTACCCGGTGGCTGCTTTTGGACCTCTTCCTTCTGCTTCTCCAGCTTCAAAATCTCCTCTGACTTTACCACCTTTACTTTCGCTAGGAGTTCTTCTTCAATATTTTCCATTGCCTCCTGATACCTATCGGCATCCAGCCTTATTTTAAGCCCTTCCTTGGCCTGCTCAAAGGTTATATTTTTAGGCAGCAGAACCTTGTGCACCTTAATCACCACAAAGCCCTCGCGTCCCATAATAGGTCCCAAAACCTCCCTCGGCCGACTTTTACTAACCGCTTCTGCGACCCGAGGGCCCAGCTTATCTTCTAAATATTCTACTGAGGCCCCATACAATCTGCCCTGGGTGGTTTTAACTTTCTCGGAGCCGTATTTTTCCACCAGCTTATCAAAAGACACTTCAGGTTTTTGGGCTTCCGCCGCTATCTCGGCCGCCAAATCTTTCTGTAACACGCTGATATGCTGAAGGTCTGCACTTAAAGGTCTAACGTATTGGCTAATATTCAATTCATAATACTCCCGCAATTCTTCATCCGTCAATTCGGGAATATCATCTTGCATCTTCTTTGTGAAAATGGCTGTCGCAAAATGGAAGTCTTTCATAAATTTTAATTCGTATTCTACCTCTCTGGTCTTATCCAACCCCAATCGACGTACCTCTGCCGACTTGGCCATTATCTTGATCCAGGTATTCACTACTCCTAATCTATCGAAAGCCAACTCATTTTTCAGCAGGAAATCCGCCTCCCATGCCCGCAATTCTTTACCATTAACCGATGCCAGGACTCGATTCTCATCCTCTTCCTCTTCCGGCTGGGCCTGTTGCTCTTCTTCAGACGGCTCTATGGCTGCGGCCTGGTTCGGATCGGTTGATTGCTGTTTCTGTTCGGTTGTTTTTTCGTCCGCCTTTTGCTGCTGCTTTACCGCCTGCTGTTTATTCACCACCTCCTGCTCCACGGTGGTTTGAGGTTTATCTTTGGCTAGCTGCTTTTGAGCGGTCAGCACTTCTTTGGCGGCTTGCTTCTCATCCGACGTCTGTCTCTCTGGGTCGGCCTGCACCTTTTCCACCGCTTGCTGCCGGCTCTGCAGTTGTTCTTTTTCCGCCGTCGTAATTGTATCCCCAGCGGATTTTTCTTGTCCCGGTTCTTCTTCCGCCGATGTCTCCGGGGCGGCTTTCATCGCCGCCTCCGCTGCTTCCGTTTCCATCGTTTTCACCGGCTCGACTGTCGCCGTCGTCTCTGCCGCGCCGCAACCGACCATCAACATCAATAATAAACAACAAAAATTAATCTTAGATAAAGCCTTCATCGCTGATCCTCCGTTCTTTACCCTATTTTTATATCTGATACACAAGACTTTTGCATGATTGGCTTTGGGCATACCTTAGTAAAGAAATTTCCGCCGGACAAATTTCTTTACTAATCAACACAACCTCCTGTAGTACAAAGGGTTATGATTATTTTCCGCCGGCGTACATAACAAAAAAATTTATTCCAAAAACATATCAAAAGCCAATTTGGTAAAACTTTAGTGATTCATATTAATCTACTCGTTCGCGGCCGTTTCAAACTTATGTCGTTTCTCGATATTTTCCGGATTAAAATACCATAAAGTCATCAATCCCTGATTGCTGGTCAACAAACCACTTGCTACATAAGGTTTAAGACGTTGATATTCCTGCTTCGTCGGCGGCGTGACCTTCAAATCCTTGAACACCAGGCACGACCTTACTCCTTCGCGCACCAAAACCGCCAAACCTTCCGACTCTTCGCCGCGCTGCTGGGCCAACTCCATCGCCTCTTGCAACAGCCGCCTTTGTTGGATTATTCCCGTCCTAAACAATTCCGCTAATTGTTCATTCTGGGCGGCATATTGTTCGTTCGACTTCATCTGCTGACGGCCTCTTTCCAGCGTATCTTCAAAAAGGGTCTTCGCTAAGGCGCCCGGATCGTTCGGATCCTCTGCTACCATATCATTATAATGCACCAGCGCCTGTTCCCAGTCTGCTGCCGCCTGCTCGGCAAACTCTTCCGCCCGCTGCCGGGCTAACTCAAAGGCCTGCAGGTTTTTCCAATCCTCTTTCACCTTGTCATATAAAGACTTTGTCGGCTCTTGGGGCTGATTGGGATCTTCTGCCGTCAGCTTCGAATATTGACTTACCGGCGCTATTGATTCCTGACCCGCCGGACCTTTCCGCCCGTCATCCCCCAGTGAAGCGGGCTCCCTTGACTTATCTACATTAATAATCCGCACCAGAAATACCACTTCCTGAGTATATACCGAATCGATATCCTCATACAATTTCACCGGGGGATCGTCCAGGCGGCTCTGAACCCCTTTATGCAGCGGGGCGCAGTTAAACAGAATGGCTTCTAACGGCAATTGACCATATCCCCGCCGCTGCTGGAAGCTATTGGCAAACTCCTGTGAAATTCTCAGCCCTTCCATATCAAGATACTCACTCTTGCCATAAGTTATGTTCAGCAATTCTTCACTCACCTGCTCGGCCAGGTCCTGATAGTCCGCCGCTCGTTCGGCACGCTCTTTTAGATTCAGATTATCTAAAACCGACAGATTTAAAACCTTTTGCGATTTTTGTTTGGCCTGGGCCAGCAGTCGTTCCGCCCATTGATATGCTTCCTCTTGCTCGCGCATTTCCCGCACCTGACCGGCCACCTCGTCATAGCTCGGATCGCGATACTGGGCCTCCGTATCCGCCGTCGCCGGCGCCGTTTCTATCCGGAACCGCTCCCGATTCGCCTGCCAATACTGCTGTAAAACTCCTTCTCTTTCCCGGGGCGATAACGACTTAAATTCCGCCTTCACTGCCTCCTGTGCCTCTTTTAAATCCACCCGTAGATACTCCAGTTCCACCCGATCCTCCAGCAAATAACCAAAACCGTATTTGTTCTTTTCCGACACCTCACCCGAGCGATATTGTTTATAAGCCTCAAAATGAGCCTCCAAATCCGGCTCGTTCGGCTCGGGCACCTCATCCATTAATAAACTCGCTTCAAACCGGACAAACGTGCCGTTCACCGTCTCTATTTCGCGCTGATTAACCACGCTCTTTTTTATTTCCGGCTCGCTCATCGCCAAAGACCGCGTCACCATATCGCTATAGCGTAATATTGCCAGGTAATTACCCAGCACCTCATCGAATTGTCTTTCCGGCAGGGAAAATTGATTACAAATACCGCTTATGGTCAAACCCAAATTCTGACTTTGCCACCACTGGCGAAATTGCACCTTCACCGTTTGGATTTGCTCGTCCGTCGCCGCCACCCCCGCCCGGTGCGCTTCTTCGCTCAGTAAAATATAATACCGGCCCGCCAGCCCCTCCTCCGAGCCGGTCAACTCATATATATAATCCACCAGCTCCTGAAGCTCTTCCGGGTCGCCGGCCCAATTGCTCTGGAATAACACCTGCAGCCAGCGATTGCGACCTTCTCGACAGAAAATATCATCCGGAAAAAGCAGCAGATTAACCCCCAAAACCGGCAACAGTCCTACTCCTTGCAGCCCGCTTATCTGAGGAATCGAACCTTGCCTGGTCAAATCCACCATCCCCAAAGACCGCAGTACATCAAGGTCCCGCAACGCCTTGTTCATAATATGGCCGGTTATCTCATGCCTGTTACCCTCGGAGTCATAGAAATAAGCTACCGTTACCTTGCCCGGATCCCGCTCCCCCCTCCCGTAGAAAACCGCCGACGGCAAACCAAAAGCCACCATGATAATCACCCCAATGACCACCATCAGCTTCTTATTATGCTTGCGAAACCATCGCATTACCGTCATAAATCTGCTCCATTACTGCAATTACCGTAAAATATATACATAATTCTTTAGTATAAATCTAATTATATCCTCTGGCAATTAAGAATTACCCAGAGTCCTTATATAAATTAGATCCCCAGACCACACCTAAAAAAACACAATTTTCCCTTTTTCCAACCACCCCTAACCATCTCACAAACGGTAACCCTATTAATCCCAACACTTTACATGAACGATAAAAAGGGATCAGGAGCGAAAGGCGTGAAGATAACCTAAAAGTAATTATTATAACTGATAGTATTGCATAATTGGCTTTTGGTATGTGTTTGGGATAATTCTTTTGTTATGTACGCCGGCGGAAAATGATCATAACTCTTTGTATTTTAGGAGCTTGCGCTGATTAGTAAAGAAATTTGTCCAGCAGAAATTTCTTTACTAAGGTATGCCCAAAGTCCATTTTGCGAAAGTCCCCTTATAAAAAAGACTGACAAATCAGACCCTCTGTATTTTTAGGTTATTATTTACCCCAAAACCAACTAGCAAAGAAAAGGAGTCCACGGATAAACTAGATCCTGGATACAGGGTAGGCGCAGCAAAAATGGAGGCAAAAATTGAGGGAGGGGAATTTTTTTAAAATTTTTTTGCTTATATATTACAAGGGTTTACAAGTTTTTCCGTCGATTTTCGGGGAAAAAAGCGCAGCAAAAACGTCGGTTCGTCTAAGGGTAGAGGAGGTTATTTATTAAAGCCGACACAGAATCGACATCAAAGCGGACACGTAATCCAAAAAAATTTTGCCTGAGGAAAAAATATGGCCTTTGATTTTTCTATTTTTGAAAGTGAATCAGGGCGGGAAGAGCAAAGGTTGGATGAACGGTTTGTGGACTGGCTGGTCAATGAACGTGCGGTGGATATAGCATTACACTATGAGAAACTCTGGAGTTACTACAGCAATGATATGCAAGATATGGGGGTATCCACCCTTGCTCCGGCAAATAATCAAGTAAGTGAAAGCAGCAGGCCCTACCGGCAGGCGCAGGAATATGGCTTACCCAGCCGTATCACAGGAGTTAATCGCAGCTTTTACGGGGGAATAAGATGGGGAACAGAAGCTAGCGGCATCCAGCGTAAAGAAGTAGTGATTGAGAATGACATCGCTTGGCGCATTGATACTATAGTGGATTTTCTTTTTGGCAAACGTATGAACATTACGTCCCGGGCGACGGATTCGATACGAGCCAAACAGATTCAGGAAATACTGAATACGGTTTTCGAAGCCAATGGCGGCACTACATATTTCCAGCAATTAGGTCTCTTAGGCAGTATTTATGGTTTTGTGGACGTGATTTTGCGCTGGAACGAGCATTTCCTGATCAACGGGGGGAGGGGGGGAAACGGCAAGGCGGCTTCGGCGGCGACTGAGCCTAGAAACTTTAATGAGGTTCTAGAAAGGACTAAGCAAATATTTTTAGAGGTGATCGAGTCGCCGCGGAGTCTGCCTATACTGAATGAAAATAACTATCGCAAGACAGATTATTATATTCAACATTATTGGCAGCAGCACAATCAATTGAGCGATGAGGAAAGCCTTATCAAGACGGTAAACCATTGGGGCAAGCATACAGGAAGGCAAAAAGAGACGCATAATGTTGAAATTATCAGTAATAAATACTGGCAACGGTATCAGGATGGGGAGTTAATTGCGCAGGGTATTAATCCATTTGGGGTAGTGCCGGTGGTGCATATTCAAAACATGCCTTTGCCGCTGCATTATGAAGGGCAGAGCGACGTTGAGCCTTTAATACCCTTGCAGGATGAACTTAATACTCGTTTAAGCGACCGGGCCAGCCGTATTACTTTTCAAAGTTTTAAGATGTACCTTGGCAAAGGGATTGAAGGCTTTGAGGACCGCGTAGTAGCACCGGGCCGCATGTGGAGCACGGAGAATCCCGAGGCCGCTATAGAAGAGTTTGGCGGGGATGCAGGCAGTCCCAGTGAGATGGAGCATATACGCCATGTTCGCGAGGCATTGGATAAGGCCAGCGGGGTAGCCTCAATTGCCGCGGGGATACTTAAAGGTCGGATCGGCAACCTGACCAGCGCCGTTGCTTTAAAGATGACGCTTATGGGGGTATTGGCCAAGACCGAACGTAAACGTCGTAGTTATGGGGCGGGGATAGCGGAGATCTGCAGGTTGATACTGCTGGCACTGGATAAGACGGGAATTTACCCAAACAAGCCTGATGAAAGAGAGATCGAGATTCATTGGCCGAGTCCGCTACCGGAAAATCTGATGGAGAAGCTTCAAGAGGCTAATTTGAAAAGGCAATTGGGGGTGCCAAGAGAACAGATACTTAAAGAATTGGGTTATAGCGAGAAACTAAAGGATAGTTAGTGTAAGAAGGGCAAGAAGCTCAAGAATCAAGGACAGGTAATCCGTATTGTAAGATTAAAAGAATTAGAACTACATGGAGGACAGTATGTCACAGCAACAGCAGCAGCTAACGGCGATGCCGGCTATGGGATCGCAAACCGAACGTGGACTTGAGGCAAACGTTATGGATCAGAGCCAGTTGGTTCCGGTATCAGAGGCCATTAAATACCGTAAAAGGGCGCAGGCGGCCGAACAACAGGTAGAACACTTGACTCGGCAATTAGATGAACAGCAGCAGCAACACCAAGAACTTAAGACGAACTTAGATGCAATGAAGTTGGAAATAGAATTGACGCAACAGTTGGTCAAAGCCGGGGCCATTGACATAGAGGCGGCTTTACTATTAGCCCAGAAAATAAAAGACTCTCCGGAGAATAAGGGTAAAGACACAAAAAAGTTAATCGAGGCTTTACGGAGAGAGAGACCTTATTTTTTTTCAAGCGCTATCAATGAGATGTCGGCTACACTGGCTGCTCCGACCGCCGGGATACAATCACAGGGCTACGGCAGCGTAGGTATATTAACACGAGCGGCTCAGCAGGCGCGCCAAAGCGGGAGCCGAAAAGACATGCAGGAGTATCTGCGGTTGCGACGTTCGGTGCAAAGGTAGTAAAAAATATTGTACATAATGAAACAGATAGGAAAGGGAAAAAATGTCATTCACAGGAAAAGCGACATATTCGGCGGGCACAACCCTGCCGGAATTAGCGGAAGACGTATCGGATGTAGTTGGGATTATTTCACCCTTTGAAACGCCGCTATTGAATGCACTAGGCGACCCGCTGTATGCGGCTATGAGTACGCATCACGAATGGCTGGAAGACAGTTTGTTGCCCAATAAAGACGCCATCAACGATGACACCTTCACTGATCCGGATGTAGATACAGACTTTGTAGTCGATAATGGTAATCGCTTTCAGGTAGGTGATCAAATTCAAGTGGAGGGAAGTGAGGAGCTGATGCTGGTGACCGGCATCAACGGCAACACACTTACGGTGGTGCGTGGTTATGCGGGGACGACGGCGGAAGATTTGGCAGATAATCAGGTGATCAATATTTTGGGTAACGCAGCTTTAGAAGGGGCCGACAAACCCACAGCACGTTTTACTAATCGGGTCCGGAAAGGCAACTACACTCAAATCTTTACTGCATCAGTGGAAGTATCGGGCAGTGATTTGGCGGCGCGGCAGGTAGGCCTGGCGGACGAACTAGATTACCAGAAACAGGAAAGGCTACGGGAATTGTTGCGGGATCTGGAGAATACCGTGATCAATGGGGGCCAACCGTCGAGCAATCCGGAAGGTTCCGGCACAGTAAGGCGCACGCTTAATGGGATTACGCAAAATATAAGCAGTAATCTTTTTCATACGGGCGATTCCGGTTTTCCTTCGGGCAACGACCTTGATGAAACTAAGATTAATTATGTTTTACGGAAGATATGGGAGTCCAGCAACGGCAAAGTTAATTTGATAGTAGTCAACGGTTTTCAAAAGCGCAAAATCAACGCCTTTATGAGCAGTAACCGTAGTTTCGGCGCGGTGGATCAAAAATACACCGACTTGGTGAGCCAATATGAAAGTGATTTTGGGCTATGTCACGTGATTGTATCACGATGGATGCCGCAAGATGCGGTGTTGCTGCTGGACGGTTCACGGTTTTCAGTATTGCCGCTGGCGGGCAGAAGTTTTCACTTCAAGCCGCTGGCTTCCGGTGGTGACTACGAATGTGGTCAGGTAATCGGCGAGTATACTCTGGAGATGCGTAACGAAGAAGCACACGGTTGTATTCGAGGTTTAAGCACCAGTTAGGCAGAAGCTATTTAATTGTCAAGGTAGCTATTTTGGGAAACATGCCCAAGCTTAGCTTGGGCATGTCACCCAATTTAACAAAAGGAAAGATAGAATATCATGGTGCGATTTTCAACTGATGTTGATTTACTAAAATGGGAATTGGTGTTGTTCCGTGAGTTGTTTCTTCCATCCCAAACACTATGTTTTGGTCAGGACGGTGTAACGAGTGGGACAATATTTACCTCAAGCAGCGCATCATTTACTGATGCGGGGGTAGCAGCAGGTCATGTTATTTATTTGAATGACGGTGATTCTATAGATAGCTGTTACGAAGTAGTATCGAAAGACACTGCTATGCAACTGACGTTATCTATCGTACGGCAGAGAATAGATGATGCAGCGGTGGCTCCTCCTGAGGGAAGTAGTATCAGTTACAGGATCAGCACCTTTGATCCACAGACTGAGGAAGTAGCTTATAGTCTGTTACAATATTTTGGCATCAAAACGACCGATGAAGATGCTGATATTACTGCAACCGATATTCTTAACGTCAGGGCTTTACGGCAGGCATCGGTGTTTGCGGTATTGTCAGCGGTATTCGCCAGCAGCGCCTGTGGGCAGGGCGATCCGGCGGGCTACTGGCAGAAATCTCTGGGCTACCAAAAAATGTTTCATACGGCGCGAGCACGGGCAAGGTTGGAAATCGATATAGATAACGACAGTATCGCCGAGCAACTCCGGACCGGAGGTACAGTACGTCTTCGACGTTTGTGAGCAATTTAAGTTTTAACTGAAGTTTTGCAAACGTCTTGTTTTAATGAAGCAGAAAGAGTGAATATCAGAACGATTAAATTTGATGATCAGGATTTTTTTACTCAAGGCCATCATAAGCTTGAGCCGTTGTCTTGGCGTCGAGAAAGGGTGGATAGAGGTTTTGCCGGTCTTGATGGGGCGGTAAGCATTGATCTGGGGCGGCGGGAACGGAAGCTTAAACAACGTGGATATCTGACGGCGGAAAGCGTAACCGCTTTAACACGACTGATGGAGGAAGTTTCGGCTTATATTGATGGGCTGTGTTACAACCTGGTCGATCAAAAAGGAATCTTGTATCCTTACGTACGCATGGACGATTTTACATTGCGAGGGTCAATTTCTTCGGGTAATCAGTCACGTTGTGAATATGAGATTACATACACACAATTGAGTAGTTAATATGACATTTGGAATTACTGAAATTAATAAAGTGCGAGCGACAGTTTTTCCGGCAGGACAATTGAGAGACGGCACGGCGGTAGTATTGCCGGGTTTGATACTTTTAAGCTGGCAAAGCAAACTGACGGACAAACTGTTTCAAGTTTACGTGAATGGTAAGCTTGCAGGGTTGAGTTCACATCCCAAACAACGAGAGTTGGTGGTCCAGTATGATCACACGCATCCGACTGGTATAGAGGTAATATGGGTAGAAGCTGAGGATAGGTATGTAGATTATTCCAGGCAATCGACAGGTTGGCGGGAGACAGACGGCAGTCATGCCGTATTATGTTTTCATCGCCGAGGATCAATACCTTTGGGCAGCGAGGCACAGTTATACTGGAACGCAGGCCAGGGTGACATTGATTACAGTGAACCGATAAGCAGACAATCGGTGTGGGCGGATGCCGCCGACAAGTGGGGGTGGGGTTTGGACTCTTTTGGCGTAGGTGATTTTGGTAATAGCGGGACAGGGGCGATCGGTTGGGGGCGCGGCGATTTCGGCGAGGGTGAATTCGGGTTTGACGCCGATATCATAACATTTGAAAGTGAACCTTTAACGGGGGGGACGTATAAGTTTGCGATACGGCTTTCGGATGCCTGGGGGAGTTTGGATCAGGGTGAGATTATTCAAACTGAGATTCACATTGATCCGCTTCCGATTGGGCCGATCTTGGATATGGAAAGCTATGACAACCAAACAGATACGCTGTTTTTGAATATAAACTAGACCTTTGCTAAATTGGCTTTGGGCATGTTTTTATGATGTATTTTTGTTCGGGAGGCAGCTATGGCGGAAGTATATCCCAGTGATAATAGTTTATTGAATTTAGTCAGCGACAACGAAACGGGCGTGGAATATATTGAGACAGGCAAGGCACCATATTATTTGGAATTTCGCCGATTACTGTATCGGTTGTTACTGGCGACGCGGCGGGGCAACGACTTGCGCGTTTTCGACGAAGGCGGTCTGGATGTTGGAGTAAAAGCGGGGCAGTTCTGGAACGGATCGACCTTAGTGGAATATCAGGGTAGCTCCGGCAACACCTTAGCGGATAATAAAGTAGCTATTTATATTTATATTAATTCCACGGGGATGTTGGTGACCGAGGAATATACAAGTTTTCCCGTGGTGAGCACCAATCATATTCGTCTGGCGGTGGTAACTACCAGCGGCGGAGACATTACTGCAATAACCGATTGCCGGGGACAGCATCTATTTCAGTCATTTGCTCCGCCCGGTAAACCGGGATTTATTCCGGTTTTCTTGATTTCTCTCCGAGAAGTTATCAGCAATGATATTCCCAATGCGGCGGCCCTCGGGGGCCAGTTGGCCAAGGACACCACGCCGATTTTGGAATTTACCAGCGGCGATACGGATAGCTGCCTGCGGCTTAACTGGGCGGCCGGCAATCAGGATGCGGTGGTTTTGCAGGTGCCGTTGCCGCCGGATCTGGATACCTCCAGCGATCTAGAGCTGCATTGCCGGGTAGCCTCGGGTGGAACTACCGACAAGGCCGGCTTCGATCTGGATACATATTTTAATGAGGGCGATACCAAGGTCGAGGATGCCTGTGAGCAGGCGTCGGTCTCGACCACTTACGAAGAGCTCTCCGCTGCCATCGCGGCGGCGGATATCCCCGCCGGGGCCCAGACGGTAACCATTGAGCTGACGCCCAAGACTCACGCTACTGATGCCATGTACTGCACGGCAATCTGGTTGGAATATATTAAGGTGTGATGAATGTATTTTCCGGCGATTAAATTTTGTGTGACGGCGGATACCCACAACGAAGATAAAGAAGCGGCGGCGGGGCGCTATTATCGTCAAGTGCTGTCGATTTATGAGGAAGAGCCTCCCGGCAGCGCCAGTAAATTAAGAGACGCCCTGGAGCAGGCCGAAACGGACGAATGCAGGTTTATTGTGATATGCGGAGACGTGAGGAATCACTCGGGCGCTAATAGTGATTTCGATGATGTAATTAATTTTATCGACGAATATGATTACGATATAGAGCGTCACTTGGTGATGGGCAACCATGATTTTCCCTCCATTACCAGAGCGGTTTGGCTTGCCAAGACGGGTAAAGAAAACGCTTATTATTCTTTTGATCATATTAAATATCACTTTGTCATCATGGATTTTAACTACGACGTCAATGGCGATCCCTACGATACGACTTTTGTCGATGATCGAAAATATTATTTTCCGGAGACCGAAAGACAATGGCTCAGGGGCGATCTGGATGATAACCCGGATAAGATCACCTTTGTCTTTTGTCATCAAAAGGCCTCGACCAGCGGGGAAAAATTGGGCGATGCCTATTTGTGCCTGGAGCAAGCCGATGGCGACGCCTTCCGGGCCATCTGCGAAAGACACGGCAGGGTGGCGGCGGTATTTCAGGCCCATGCCCACAAGAGCGATTACAGCTACATCAACGGGATCCATTACTATACCCTGATGGCGGCGGTGGATGGCGACGGCGACCATAACGAGGACGGGATCTTCGATGAGGGGGCGGCGGAAAACGCCTACGCCATCGTCTCCATCAATACAAGCGGGATCTGCACCATAACGCCCTATGCCAGCGTCGATGATCAGGATAAGTGGGAGACCACTTCTTTTAAGTTAGGAGGCCATATGTCGGGACAATTAAAGATAACGATAGATTACAACAAGGTGACGGGGGCCTTGACCGATCATCCGGTGCTTGTAACCGGGGATAATATACCGGATAACTTCTGGAATTACGTCAAGAGTGACGGATCGGATATATGGGCGCAGGGGGTGGTCGGCAGCGAGATGACGGTGTGGGAGAGCGAGGTAGTCTTTATCGACGTCGCCAATAAAAAACTGGAGTTGTGGGTTAAAGTGCCCTCTTTATCCAGCGTGGCCGATACGGTTTTTTATATCAACTATGGGGATACCGCGTTGGATGTGACGGCCGATACGGGGGTTTGGGACGTCAATTTTATGATGGTGCAGCATATGAACGGGGATCCGGAAGCGGGGGCGCC
>LJUC01000072.1 GCA_001303695.1 Phycisphaerae bacterium SM23_30 | reverse complement strand
ATACGGAGCCGAACAATGGGTTATGGACATCTTAGCATCGATGAGCGTGAAAGTATAATGAAAATGGCGGCGCAGGGTTTTAGTTATAGTGAAATCGGCCAACGCCTGGGGCGTCACAAAGGTACGATCAGTCGAGAGTGGCGACGAAATGTCAGTTCGACCGGTGAATACCTGCCGCATCTGGCGCAGCGGTATTATCGACGGCGTCGGGCGTCGGCCAAAGAGCCGTATCGCCTGGAAGAGGATGGCAAGTTACGTCGGTACGTTCGCAACAAACTCCGGCAATACTGGTCGCCCGAACAGATCCGCGGCCGTTTACGTCGGGAGCGTAAGATACACCTAAGTCCTATACCATTGAATTATACCAATCTATGTTGGAGTCCATAAGGTGGAGAAAGGATCAACCTATTTTTTTTGCGAAAATTGCCGAAGAGAATTTTCCCGAATTACACAAAGAACTCCCTAGAAAATTTGATAAGATTGAAGAATATTATAAATGTTGCACAGACGTAGTTGACAATTTTCCAGACAAGATTCAACAAATGGCTAAAGATGCGGCCCAAAAACATTGGGAACTAACCGATCAAGCGAATTTTGCTACTGGCCCTGACTGGATAGCATATCAGATTATTAGGATTTACAACATACTATTTTATGTCCATACTGTAAAAAAAATGCGAAAAGAAGCGTTATCCGATGAAAAGTTCGAGAAAGATTGTATGGATGCAAACTATGTGACAATGCTGTCAAAAGCTCATATATTATTGACAAAAGATACGAAGCTTCAGATTCCTTTGGCTGAAGCTGCCTATCCTGATAAAGCGGTCTTGACTGACGCAAATAATTTATTGTAGTGATTAATGAAGTTTACCCCAACTTCCGCGCCGCCTCAATCGCCTTGGACCTTTGCAATTCAGCATAAAGCTGGGTGGTGTTTATATCCTTATGGCCCAGGGCGGCGGATGCAAACTCCAAGCCTTCAGCGCCAAATTCTTTTCTGATAGTGGTCGCGGCGGTATGTCTTATCTGGTGAGGTGTAAAATCGACAATCTCGACACCGGCTTGACGGGCGGGGTTTCTCTGGCCTCTGACCGGCCTTTTTTTAGGTTCTCGACCGTACTAATGGCAAAGGCTACGCCGGACGGTATTCGCTCGTTTTCGGCGGCCCAGCGAAACATTCGCTTTATAATACCGATCCGTTTGTTTACTTCAGAACGACAGAGGTTGTCTTCTATCATACATTGCCGGATCTCTTTTAGCTTCAGGGGGCCGAAATCTTCAGCTTTCAGGGTGCCAAACATATCGACCAGTTGAACGACCCCATAGCGGATATTTTCGGCCTGCTTACTTTTCCGATAGTAGGTCCGGGCGAAATCCAGATATGCCTGGACAATCCCAACAATGGTATTATCTTCGTACCGGGGGTCTGCCTCGTACTGAACCTGCTCCAACAATTCCTGGGCAATCTGTAGGGCAACATCCGGGTCTTTGGTAGCGTATGCAGACCCTTGCGGCTTCAGGGGAATCACCCGTCTTTTTGGTTCGCCGGGCAGCTTGACCCTCCACCAATAACGACCATTGTTTAGGAAAATACATCCGGGCAGACTTGCTTTACGATTTATGGCTCATTCTTTCTGTTTATGACAATTCTATACGAATATTGCCTACTGGATTAGTAGGTGTTTATGACAATGGCCACTATGTAAATTGTCATAAAATCAGAAAGGCTTATCAAGCACCTTTTTAAGTCTTTTATTTTCAAGGGGTTACAAAGCCAGCGGTCGGAGTCGGACCGACAACCACCCGCTTACAAGGCGGGAGCTCTACCGTTGAGCTACGCTGGCATATAACTCCTCGATATTAGACCTCAAGAACTACCAGGTCAACTGTTTATCCATAAAACGACGGCGAAAAAATCTCCCGCTCAAAACCTAAATCCAGTGATAATTTTCTGAAAATTCTTTTATCTTATAATTTTATTGGGTTCGAAAATAACTCCTGGAAGCTTGATAATCTCTTCTATGCCTTTTTGAACCCCTTCGATAGTCTTAACGCCTTCCTGTAATATTTTTTCTGTTTCGCCGGCGATGCCAATAATGCCTTCCCCGAGAGTCTGTCCCACCGTTTGAACGGATTCGGTGAGGGCAATCACCAGGCCGCCGGGCAGATCGGCGCCGCTCTTGACCACCGCCTCCGCTAAAGAGACCAGTATTTTGCGAATGACCGTCAAGGTCATTTCCGCTTTGTTTCGATCCTCGGAGATATTTTCCAGGGTGATATCGCCCAGTTCGATTTCCATAACATCGACCTGTCCCGGCACCGGCAGTAATTTAACCTTGGCAATTGGATTAATAATTTCGATACGCTCCAGGGCCAGTTTTTTGCCGGATAACTCCTCATCTGGGGGAGGTTTTTCTTTTTGTAATTTTGCGATGTTTTTAAGGACTTCTCCCAGATTGCTCTCCAGGCCCTTTTGCTCGATGGTGAGGGCAATATTCTCCAGCCGGATAATTTTGACCCTGACCGTATCGGTGCGAAGAGAGCCAAGATTGACGCTGGTAGTGCCATTGCCCATATTCAGCAGGTGCTCAGTTTGGTATCCGGGTGGATTGTCCACTCGAAGCCCTTCCAGTGAGACACTGCCGCCCAGAATTGATAAATTCGCTTTTTCCAGGGTGGTAGGTACCCCCAAGGCCTGAGTGCCGGCCGTTTCCACCGCCAGCTTGGTCAAACGATCGGCATAAACTAATACCCCGCCTATAATTACTACCACGATCAATAATAAGACGATTATGAGCCATTTAATCTTCTGAAACATAATCATACTCCTGCATATTTATCGTATGACTCCTGCAAAATTGAAGTTAGGCATTTATTATTTAAATTTATAGGTAAAACTTGATAGAAAGACAAGATAAAATTTGTAAATTATTGACAGGTAAAGATTTAACTACCCCCAAGGGGACTCGAACCCCTGTCACCTGGCTGAGAACCAGGTATCCTAGGCCGCTAGACGATGGGGGCGCGGTAGTATAAGTTATTAAATTATAGGACTTTGGGCAAAAATTCATCCGAAAGCCCGCGCTTAATGCTATCACAAGTGGTATATTATGTCAAGACAGTTGATATGAGATCCTTCGCTGCCCTTATGATAACATAAGTAATTTAATATTAAAGCTTTATGAATTTATCGGGACTAAATCAAGCGTTCTGGCGGCGGTATTAACGGCCGCGATGCGGACCCGTATCTTTTGTCCGAGCTTATATGGACACCAGTCCATGAATCGGCCCCTGTTGCGGCTTCTGCCGGCGCGAGCAGACCCGGTTCGGCCTCCGTGTCGGCCGGAGAGGGTTCGGGCTATGTCATCGGCACGGATGAGCCCCTCGATTAAGAAACGCTCGCACTGAACGAAAATCCCAAAATTGGTGATTGAGGTGACTATGGCGTACATTTCGTCACCCAGGCGATCTGAGAGCATCTGCAGGATTTTGACGCTACGGAGGTCATCCTCAGCACCCTCGGCGTTTTGTTCGGTTCGGGTGCAATGCTGGCCCAATTCCTCCAATTGTTCATAATCAGGGAAATTATCGACAGTTTTTCTGGATAGGCGGCCCTCCAGATAGGCCTGAAGAAGCCGGTGCACGGTCAGGTCGGGGTAACGACGGATAGGACTGGTAAAATGGCAGTAGTGGGTGCTGGCAATGGCGTAGTGACCCACAGGAGAGGGGCTGTATTCGGCAGGCTGCATGCTTTTCAGGATGGCCAGATTGATGATGAAGGATTCGGGCTTGCCGCGGACGGCATTAAGGAGGTCCTGCGTTCCCTGGCGGTTGATATTTTTAGGGATGACATAGCCGCAAAGTTTGATAGTCCGAGCACTTTGACCAGTAGCTAATTGGTCGGGTTCGGGGTGTATCCGGCGGAGGAAAGGGACGTTGAAGCTGTCCAGCAGCCGGGCGACGGCCTCATTGGCCTCCAGCATGAACATCTCGATCATGGTATGAGAAAAGGTCGTGCTTTCCGGATGGGCATCAATGACCCGGTCGTCATCGTCATAGACCAATTCGGCCTTGGGCAGCTCCAGGGTGAGCATACCCTGTTTTTGACGGCGTTTATGGAGGATTTGGGCGACCTGTTCCATCTTTTTTATTAAATTGACCACGGCGGGATTGAAGCCGCCGGTTTTATTTTCCAGGATCAGATCGACCTGTTCATAGGTGAGCCGCTGGGCCGAGCGAATAACACTATTGGCAAAACGGGTGCCTAAGACGGTGCCTTTGTCGTCCAGTTTAATATAGGCACTTTTAACGAAGCGATCCTGGTCCTGCTGAAGGGAGCAAATGCTGTTGCTGAGCTGTTCAGGCAGCATGGGGATCACGTGCTGGGGCAGATAAACGCTGTTGCCGCGTTGTCGAGCCTGACGGTCAAGCTGGCTGTCCGGAGTAACAAAGTAGCCGACGTCGGCGATATGCACGCCTAACTGCCATTGGTTGTGAGGGAGTTTTCTGAGGCTGATAGCATCGTCAAAATCTCGGGCATCGACCGGGTCGATGGTAATTACAGTGTGAGAACGGATGTCCTCCCGAAGGCCTTGGGCTACAGCTTTTGGGGGATCGAAATTCCGCACCGCCTGACGGGCCTGCTGGAGGGCGTTGGGGCTGAACTGATCTTCCAGTTGAAACCGGCGGATTACCGCCTTTAATTCAGCGGCAGAGGTGCCGCTTTTTCCCAGCCGTTCGAGGATGATGCCATTGGCGTAATATTTCTCGGTAGGATAGCTGAGGATTTCCACCAAAACTTTGTCGCCGGGGCGGGCGTCTTTTGCGCCGGGATCATCGACGGTGACGAGTTCGGTTATTTCTCTGCCGTCAGGCTGCACGTACCAATGTTTTCCTTCGCGGGTGAGAGTACCGACCAGTTGGGTGATGCCCCGTTCGATAACCTCGATAATCTGGCCGGTGTAGCTCATCTGGCCGCTGCGCCTGCCGCGTTTGATCACCCGGGCCACCACCCGATCACCGGAAACGGCATCGAGGGCCTGACCGACGGGGATAAACAGGTCACCCTGGGCGGTGGGATTTTCCGGCCGGACGAATCCGAAGCCGCGGCTGGTCGATTCATACGTCCCCAAGACCCGATTGCTCATCTGCGGCAGCATGATGCAACTTTTGGCGCCGACGACCAGCCGACCCTGGCGGCGCAGATCCTCTATAGCCTGGCGAAACTGCTCATATTCAGCATCAGGCACATTCAAGGCCCGCGCCAGGGCCCGCTGCTTGAGGGGCTGATAGTCGCCCCGACTGATCAGTCGGATTATTCGGTTGGTAAATCGTTCCGGCATAAATGACGATCATAGCAGAAATTAACGGCTAACAACATAAAATATCCGACATCGGGAGAATAAGATTCTTTGCTACGCTTAGAATGACTACGGGCTTGGATTTGGTAAATGCGGCGATTTGGCTTGTGTATAGGGGCTGACGCGGTTATATTGACTATTCGAGGCGACAAATGAAATCTATAGAATCATGGCAAAACAATACCGCGGATAAGGAGTTGCTGCGACGCTGCAAAAAGGCTATTACAGAGGCCGCCGCCGGGGCGGAGGTGATCCTGTATGGCTCTCACGCCCGCGGCGAGGCCGGCAAATACTCGGATTACGACCTGATGGTACTGGTGGACGGGCCGGTAAATATGGCTCTGAAAGAAAAAATACTTGACCGGGTGTTCCCCTTGGAGCTGGAAACGGGCGAAGTTCTGACGCTGATTGTTTATAACAAACAGCAGTGGGATTCACCCCTTTACCAAGCCATGCCTTTTCATAAAAATGTTGATAGAGATGGGATAATATTATGACCAATGAGGAGCGTATTTTAATTAAATACCGCATGGAACGGGCTCGCGAGACCATCGATGAAGCGGACTTAATGTTCGAAGCCGGCCACATGAAGGGATATATAAATCGTCTGTACTATGCCTGTTTTTATGCAGTTTCCGCCTTGCTGCTGACAAAAAACATATCCACTGGCAAACATGGTTATCTTAGGTCATTGATACATCGAGAGTATGTTAAAACCGGGGTAATACCCATTGAATTAGGCAAGCACTTCGATCTTTTATTCGATAGCCGTTTAGAAGGTGACTATACCGATTTTACCGTATTTAAGGCGGATGAAGTGACGGACTGGCTGGATAAAACGCGAAAATTTGTTAATCATATCGATGGGATTATTACGGAGATTGTCAAAGAGGGTTAAACATAATTATCTGAAGTTAATATGACTGCGCCAGTTTCAAGTGAAAACGGTCATAACGGCCTTAAAACACGGTTCGACACCATCACGAAACAACGCAAAATAAGAACTTATGAACAATATAGCACTGTCATATTAAAATCTAAGTGACTGTTTGTCGAAAAAAATTGATGAATAATAATTTGAATATTCCTAAGGACAAAATTGCAGAGTTTTGCCGGCGGCATCATATTCAGCGCTTAGGGATTTTTGGATCGGCATTGCGGGAGGATTTTAAGCCTGACATCAACATTGATGTTTTGGTGGATTTTGATGCCGGTCATTCTATCAGTATGTTCGAAATAATAGATATTGAACAAAAACTATCTGAGCTATTAGGCCGCAAGGTGGATCTGGTGGAACGCCGGGCGGTGGAAAAAAGCGAGAACTATATCCGCAGAAGGCACATTCTGCAATCGGTGGAGACGATTTATGTGGCGTGACAATGCTTTATTACTGGACATATTGCTGACGTCAATTCATAAAAATTATGAGGTATAAAGCAGTGATTACTAAAGTTAGGGTAAGATATTTTAAACAATTCAAAGACCAGGAGTTTGACCTTTCAGAGCACATCATTCTGGCAGGACCAAATAACTCTGGTAAGACAACACTTTTACAAGCCATTGCAGTATGGCAATTGGCTTTTAAAAGATGGATTGCTGAACGCGGACCGGGAAGCGGCTCAAAAGCCAAAAAACGGACAGGTGTACCTATCACGCGCAAAGATTTTACGGCGTTACCTTTGCGGGAAATGAACCTGCTTTGGACCGATACCATTACCGGTTTAAAGAAGGAAGAACTTGAAAACGGTCAAAGTCAGGGGCATCCTCGTTATCTAGCTATAACACTAGAAGGTCGATTAAATGACAAATCCTGGCGGCTAACCTTTGATTTTCGCTACCAGAATACTGAACTCGCATATATCAGGGCTTCGGAAGAACAGTACGATAAACTGCCCATTAAAGAAAATCAATTGGACGTGGTCCATATACCTCCGTTTTCCGGCATCGGAGCTGATGAGACGGGTCATGATCGCCCGTATCAAGACCTACTAATTGGACAGGGCAAAGCAGGTGACATACTTCGTAATCTGTTATTGGAAGTTTACAAAAATTCTCCTAAGAATAATTGGAAGGAACTTTGCGGACATATCGAAGATATTTTTGGTTACAGGTTACTTCCTCCGGAATATGAAGGAAAACCCTATATTCTCTGCGAATATCTGTGCGGCATACCGAAAGGCAAGGGTAGAGACGGCTTGGCTAAACTAGATATCGCCAGTGCGGGTAGTGGTTTTCATCAAGTCCTGCTCTTGCTGGCATTCTTCTATGCCCGCCCATCAACGGTTCTCCTTTTTGATGAGCCTGATGCCCATTTGCACGTCGTGTTGCAAAAGCAGATATATGATATGCTGCGGAGCATTGCTGCCAAGCGACATATCCAACTAATAATTGCTACCCATGCCGAGGTGTTGATTGATAATACCAGCCCGGATATGATCCTATCATTTTTTAAAGAACCTCATTGTTTGGTTAGCGATACGGATAGAGACCAGGTTAGAGAGGCACTTAAGAGACTAACAGCAACCGATGTACTGCTGGCAGAGCGATCACAAGGTGTGTTATACGTGGAAGGCCAAACCGACTTTGATCTTCTACGGGAGTGGGCAAGAATTTTGGAACATCCCATGAGTAAATGGTTTTCCGAAAATCCTTTTTGGCATAATAATCAAGGTTGTCATCCTCGTGAAGCGAGAGGTCATTTCTTTGCTCTTCGTGCCATTAAAGACGAAATACGCGGTTTTCTGATCCTCGACGGAGACAATCGCTCCCTGCCCAACCACGAAGTTGAATCTGACGGTTTGATGGTCGAACGTTGGGAACGCTATGAAGTAGAAAACTACTTATTACATCCTGATGTTTTAAGAAGGTTCGTAGCGTCGCGGTTAGGATCGCTCTTTGCCCAAAAGGCCGACGATTATTTGCAAGAACAGTTGCCTCCGGCTGTTTATAAAAATCCCTTATCACCCCATGATTATCTCAAGGCTACACCTGCGAGTAAGACCTTATTGCCGGAATTTTTTAGGGCCTCTCAGATAGATATTACAAAGCAAGAGTACTATATGATTGCAGAGCAAATGGACGAATCTGAAATCCCTCCTGAGATTAAAAATAAACTGGATAAAATGGCTAAAATATTTAAATTCGGCAAATAAACTTCAACAAATTATAAGACATCTTACGGATATGGTTCGCACAACTTTAAAGGAGAGGCATAATGAAAACTTATCGAAAATTGATTGTATTACTAACACTAACCGTTACCCAAATTGTTTTTATAGGGAAGATATGTCAGGGGCAGGAGGGGCTGTTTACCATTGATGACTATTTTCAGGTGACCTCGATGCGGGTGTCGGCTATGACCGCCGACGGCCAATGGCTGGTTTGCAGCTTTAGTACGGCTGCCGATCGTCTGCCGCGGGATAACTTTCGTTATGGAGACCCGACCTATGTATCACCCTCACAGGTGGAGGTGGCGTTGCTGAATACCGAGACCGGCCGACAGAGAAAATTGTTTGCCGATAAACGTCAGGTCAGCTCCCTGACGATGTCGGAAGATGAAAGCATGCTGGCCTTTTTCCTGGTGCAGGAAGGTGAATATCAACTGCAAATCTGGCATCGGGACAGCGAGCGGTTTGAAAGTATAGACGTATCGGAACATGGAGAGATCGCCTCCAACACGCATCTGATCTGGTCGGAAGACGGAGAAAAACTGTTTTTCGCGCTGCGGGCGGCAGATTGGAAACAAATGAGTCAGGATATGTTTGATACGGCGGTGAATGGGCCGATTATCATTCATGATACCGACAGGCCTTTCTTAATGTGGGATGAAGTTAAAAACCGAAGCAGATTAATGATACCGGTGATGTACGACAGAAAAACGCGGAGCCTGAAAAAACTGTTACCGGAAACGCCGCTGCTGGCGGTCAGGATGACCAAAGACGGACAATACCTGATTTTTGATCGGGACGTAACCGAAAAGACCGATTATGAGCGAATCGGGGGCACCCAAAGACAGGTTGAGGTTTTAGCGGTGGCCGGCGGGGAGCCGCAGATATTGTTTACCAAGGAACAGCGCACCCGCCCGACCTGGCGGGAGGATAATATGGTATTCGCTTATGCCGAGGAAGGGGATATTTTTATTCAGGGCATTACCGACGACAAACCGCGCAACCTGACCAAAGGCGCGGAGGAACCTCTAGAGAAGAAACGGGAAATCAGAGAAATAAAAGAACCGAAAGAAGAGGAGAAGAAAAGGTTTAGCGTCTCACGTTTCTGCACCGACGGCAGCAAATTATTATGTACCAGCCGGCGGGAGCTGGCCGAAGATGAGCGCCCGGACGAGGATACCACCACTGTACAGGAATATTGGGTGATAGAGGCCGAAAGCGGGGTTCGTAAAATGATCTGGGAGCAGCCGGCGGAATTGACCAAGAAAGCCCGCCTTTCGCTGGTGGAATGGCGCCCCGATGAACAGATGATGTATTTCAGTTATGCCGCGACGGATAAGTATGACCGGGGATTGATGAAACTGGATCTTAAAACCCAGGAACTGTCGGATTTAATCCGCAGCGATCATATTTATGGCAGTTGGCGTTTCTCCAAGGACGGCAAAACGGTATTGTTTACCGATGCCGACGGGGATCGTCCCGCCGACTGGTATATTACCGATCCCGACTTCACCAGGGTGCGCAGGCTGACCACTTTGAATCCCCGACTGGATAATAAGGCCCTAAGCCATACGGAGCTTATCACCTATCGGGATACCGACGGCGATGAATTGTATGGGGTGCTGTACTATCCGGCCAACTACGAGAAAGGGAAAAAATATCCTCTGGTAACCGAGATTTACGAAAATTATTTCAACAACGGTTTCAGCAGTACCCTGAACATTTTGACTTCCGCCGGTTACGCGGTGCTGCATCCGTCGGTCGATTTGGAAACAGGTTATCCCGGCGAGGCCTGGGCCAAGGGGGCGCTTTCGGCCATCAACAAGGTGATCGATATGGGAGTAGCCGATCCTGAACGCCTGGGGATTCAGGGCACCAGCTACGGCGGCTACGCCACCGTACTGTTGATCACCCAGACGGACCGGTTCAAGGCGGCGATCAATAACTCCGGCAAGGTGAACATGGTCAGTTTCTATACCCAGAGTCCGCGTTATGGGATCAGGAACATTCATGCCCCCGAAAGAAGCCAGGACCGGATCGGCGGCACCTTATGGGAGTACCCCGAGCGCTACCTGGCCCATTCGGCGATACTGTATGCCGACCGTATCAAGACGCCCCTATTATGCATCACCGGCGATCAGGACCCCAACGTGGAGGCATTCCAATCTCAAGAGATTTACTACGCCCTGAGACGGCTGGGCAAAAAATGCGTCTGGCTGCGGTATCATAACGGGGCCCACGGCGGCCCTAATACCAGCGACGAGCGCCGGGACATGTACCAGCGTATGCTCGATTGGTATGATACCTATCTAAAAGATAACGAAAATTCTGTTAAATAATGAAAAATCCCCAACCATTAGAAACTCATGTATTAAAAACCATCAGTTTTTATTAGGTTATACGTGATAATAACAGGTTTTTCTTGTAAATAGCCGGAAAATAGACGATAATCTATGTCATGGTGATTAATTTTAACAACCATGACAAGGAATGGAAAACGAGCACAATTTATCAATGCTCGCGTAAGTGCTTGTATATCAAGAGCTTACACTCCCTGGCGCTTGGCCTTATCCTGGGGCTGTTGTTGCTAGCCCTTCGGGGCTAGAAACGAATTTATCACATATCCTATATCCATATTTAAAACAAAAGCAGAATTATTATAACTATAAGCTCTTTTATATCAGAGCTTTAAGTATAACCGGAGTAGCAGTTATGACAGGTGAAAATAAGCAGCTGGATCGAGTTGTAATATTTGACACGACCCTGCGAGACGCCGAACAAAGCCCCGGCGCCAGTTTGAATATTTCAGAAAAGGTGGAAATCGCCCATCAGTTGGCCCGTTTGGGGGTGGATGTGATCGAGGCGGGTTATCCGGTAAGTTCGGCGGTTCAATTCGAGGCGGTCAAACGGATTGGCGAAGAGGTCCAAGGCCCAGTGATTGCAGGACTTAGCCGGACGGTGACCAGGGATATCGAGGCGGCGGCCGAGGCCCTTAAAAACGCCCCGCGCAAGCGGATTCACACTTTTATCAGCACCAGTCCCGAACACATGGAACATATGCTGCGCTTGAGTCCGTCCGAGGTGCTTAAAAAGGCCGAGGAGGCCGTTCGGCACGCCAAGGGTTATACCGAAGACGTGGAATTCAGCGCCCAGGACGCCACCCGCAGCGATGTAAGCTTCCTGCGCGAGGTTATCCAGGCGGCAATTGAGGCCGGCGCTACCACCGTAAACATTCCCGATACGGTAGGTTATTCGATTCCGTCGGCATTCGGGGCGTTGATAGCAGATATGCGTGAAAATGTAGCGGGGATTGAAAAAGTCATCATCAGTACCCATTGCCATAACGATCTGGGGCTGGCCTCGGCCAATTCGCTGGCCGGGGTGCTTAACGGAGCCCGGCAGGTCGAATGCACCATCAACGGGCTGGGCGAGCGGGCCGGCAATGCCTCTCTGGAAGAAGTGGTGATGGCCATCAGGATCAGAAAAGACCTTTACCAGGCCGACACTGGTATAAAAAGCACCGAGATCTTTCGCACCAGCCAGATGGTTTCGCGTTTGATGGGCATACCGGTACAGCCCAACAAGGCCATCGTGGGAGCGAATGCCTTCGCTCACGAATCGGGCATTCATGTGGACGGTTTGCTCAAGCATCGCTGCACCTATGAGATTATGACGCCGGAATCGGTTGGGGTGCGGGGCAGTAAGATGGTTCTGGGACGTCATTCCGGCCGCCATGGTTTTAAGGTCCGGTGTGGGGAACTGGGATTTGAATTAAATGAAAACCAATTAACTGCCGCCTATGAAAAGTTCATGGAGCTGGCGGATAAGAAGAAAGAAGTTTTCGACGAAGATATTGTCGCTATACTGGATGATGAGTTTGTTGATATTCCCGAGACCTTTAGGCTGGATTATATGCATTGTGCTTCCGGGACGGGGACCTTACCCAGTGCTACGGTTAGAATCTTATACAAGGATAAGGTGCTGCAGGAGGCGGCCTGGGGCGACGGACCGGTGGATGCGGCTTTGCGGGCCATAAGCAAGGCTACGAGTTTGAATCCGGAACTGGTGGATTACGGCATTCGAGCGGTCACCCGCTCCAGCGAGGCCCTGGGGGAAGCGGTGCTGCGGATTCGCCAGGGTGATAAGACCTACGGCGGCCGAGGAGTCAGCACCGATATTATCGAGGCGTCCGCCAAGGCCTATATCAGCGCCCTGAACCATATGATGGCCCGTGGCAATGGCGGAGGTAACAATGGACCATAGAAGACAGCATGGGCAGAGCCCATCCTACAAAAAAAGTGAAATTGAGGATATGATGTGATGGCGATGACGATAACGGAGAAGATACTGGCTGCTCATAGCGTGCGTGAGTCGGTGCAACCAGGGGATCTTATTAACGCTGATATTGATGTAATAATGTGTCATGATGTGACCACTCCGCCGGCGATATCAATGTTGGTTAAGCACGGTATGGACCGGGTATTTGATCGGGAGAAGATCGTGGTGACGCCGGATC
This sequence comes from Phycisphaerae bacterium SM23_30, assembly GCA_001303695.1. Classification (GTDB taxonomy): domain Bacteria; phylum Planctomycetota; class Phycisphaerae; order Sedimentisphaerales; family SM23-30; genus SM23-30. The sequence goes on along the minus strand of LJUC01000072.1, from coordinate 2,906 downwards.
ATTTTCAACCGGCCAAGGATATAAAAAGCGCCGAACTGCATCAGCGACTCGACAACTGGTGCAAACGGCATAAAATTAAATATTATTATAAACTGGGCCGGGCAGGTGTTTGTCATGCCCTGTTGCCGGAGCAGGGGCACGTCAGGCCCGGCGAGGTAATTGTGGGGGGCGACAGCCATACCTGCACTTACGGGGCGTTTGGGGCGTTTAGCACGGGGATCGGCTCGACCGATCTGGCAGCGGCGATTGCCACGGGACAATTGTGGTTTAAGGTGCCCCGTACAATCAAATTTTTCCTGAGCGGTAAGTTACCTGCTGGAGTTTACAGTAAAGATGTAATATTGACCATCATCACCCGCATCGGCACTGATGGGGCCCGGTATCAGGCGATGGAATTTGTCGGGCCGGCCTTGGCGGCAATGTCGATGGAGGCCCGTATGACTATCACCAACATGGCCGTCGAGGCCGGGGGTAAAAACGGGATTATGCCGGTTGATGAAGTAACCCAAGCCTATCTCGATGAACATCTCAAAGATAAAACTGAGTACGTTGTTTATGAATCGGACCCCGACGCTGAGTATGTTCGCGTAGTGGAGATAGATTGTTCATTATTGGAACCTATGGTGGCCCTGCCGCACCTGCCCGGCAACGGCAAACCAATAGGCGAGGTTGAAGGCCTGGTGCTGGATCAATGTTACATCGGCAGTTGCACCAACGGTCGAATCGAGGACTTGCGTATCGCCGCCGGCATTTTAAAAGGAAAACAGGTGTCGATCCGGACCATTATCGTGCCGGCGACGCCTTCGATCTGGAAACAGGCGCTGGAGGAAAAGCTATTTGACGTATTTTATGAGGCGGGCTGCGTGATCTCGGCGCCCACCTGCGGGGCTTGCCTTGGTGGGTTTATGGGCATCTTGGCCGAAGGGGAAAAATGCGTCAGCACCACCAACCGCAACTTTGTAGGCCGCATGGGCCATCCTAAGAGCGAATTATATCTGGCCAGTCCCGCCACGGCGGCGGCATCGGCAATCGAAGGAAATTTGACTGATCCCAGAAAATTTATATAAGGGTACGGTAACATGGCAAAGGCGCTTTTGTATCGAAAAGATCATATCAACACGGATGAGATTATTCCGGCCCGGTATCTGAATACCGACGATGAAGCGGTATTGGCCCAACACTGCATGGAAGATATTGACGCCGAGTTTGTTAATAAGGTTCGGCCGGGCGACTTTGTCGTCGCCGGCGATGATTTCGGCTGCGGTTCGTCACGGGAGCACGCGGTTTGGGCCCTCCGCAAAGCGAAGGTAGCGGCGGTGATCGCGGGCTCCTTCGCCCGGATATTTTATCGCAACGCTATTAACTGCGGTTTTTTAGTCGTGGAACTGCCCGGTATCGCAGACAAAATCAACAACGGCGACGAACTGAATATTGACGCCAAAAATGGCCTCTTAACCAATCTGACGCAAGGGATTAATTATGAGTTTACACCGCTGCCGGATTTTGCCCGGGAGATCATCGATGCCGGAGGATTGTTAAACAAGATAGCGGGAACTTAACCGCGGATAAATATAAAGTAATATCCGTGAAATTAGCGTACTACGATGATAAACATTCGAGAAGAAAGATTAGAAGATATTCCGGAGATTCGTAAACTAAATCAGGCGGCGTTCGGCGGAGATACTGAGGCGGATATTGTTGATGTTTTGCGAAATGATCCTGCCTGCGCGTTGTCTTTAGTCGCTGAGCAGGATGGTCGGATTGTGGGACATATAATGTTCAGCCGCGTGGAAATTGAACCGGGTGAATCAAAAAATGACATCCTGGGATTGGCGCCGATGGCGGTACTGCCGGCATTCCAGAAAAAAGGGATCGGCTCCCAGCTGGTTGAAGCGGGGCTCCAAAGGTGCGTATCGAAAGGTTGCCCTGCGGTGGTCGTAATCGGACATCCGGAATTTTATCGACGTTTTGGGTTTATTCCCGCGGAAAAATACGATATTAAATCAGAATTTGACGTTCCTTCCGAGGTTTTCATGATTAAGGAACTTGCAGAAGACGCCCTGAAAGGGCTCAGGGGGGCAGCCAGATACCATAAGGCGTTTAGTAATTTATGATTTGACATTAAGAAAGGGCATGGCGCGTGTATAAGATTGCGGTTATTCCCGGTGATGGGACGGGGCCGGAAGTAGTGGCTGAGGCGGTTAAGGTTTTAACGGCGGCGGCGGAAAAATTCGGCTTTAAATATGAGACCACCGAGTATGATTTCGGCGGCGAGCGTTATAAGCGCACCGGCGAGACCCTGCCGGATAGCGCCCTGGAAGAATTGCGGTCGTTTAATGCGATATTGCTGGGGGCGATCGGCCACCCGCAGGTAGCGCCGGGTATCTTGGAAAAGGGGATATTGCTTAAGGCGCGATTTGAACTGGATCAATATATCAACCTGCGGCCCGTCAGGCTTTATCCGGGAGTGGAAACCCCGCTCAAGGATAAAGGACCCGACCAGATTGATTACGTGGTGGTGCGGGAAAACACCGGCGATCTGTACTCCGGGGCGGGCGGCTTCACCATGAAAGGCACGCCCCAGGAGGTGGCGGTGCAGTCGGCGGTTTATACGCGTCATCAGGTGGATCGCTGTTTAAGGTATGCCTTTGAGTATGCCCGCCGACACGGTAAAAAGGCACGTGGCAAAGGTGAAGAAAACACCGTAGCTCTGGTCGGCAAAACGAATGTTCTGACCTATATATACGACCTGTGGGAGCGGGCCTTCCACGAGATGGGCGACCAGGAATTTCCCGACATTCGCCGCGATTACTACCATGTCGATGCCTGCTGTATGTGGATGGTGAAGAATCCGGAATGGTTTGACGTGCTGGTGACGGGCAATATGTTCGGCGATATTATCACCG
>LJUC01000282.1 GCA_001303695.1 Phycisphaerae bacterium SM23_30 | reverse complement strand
ATATCGGCGTAATATCGCGGGCGGCGACAATACCTTCGCATATCCCTATGCCATTCAGAGTCGTGACGGCAAGATTCACATTATCTACACGACGAACCGCAGGACGACCATTATGCACGCCGTGTTCGACGAGTACGCCATCATCGGAACGCCACCCGAATTATAGATGTGTGGAATTTTACGAATAAAAATGATTAGGTAAAACTAAGTATGGCTTTGCCGGAATTTCGAAATAAATCGATTAGAATCAGATCGATAAGAGACATCGTGGAACGCTTTCACGTGAATTCGGAAGGGTATATCCGCGAGTATCGCATCTTTTTGGTTTTGACGGTAATCGCTGCCGTGGTGGATGCGGCTTCGAGAGGGTCACCCAGCAATCCGGCTAATCTCGATTGTCTTCGGCCCCATATTCGGGCCTATCGTCAGTAAGCTAATTCAGCTAACCGTAATAGTAGCCTTGACGGTCTATCTTCGCCATTGGGCGACCTATATATTCGTAGCCGTGATTATACTTTACACCTGGGCGGCATGGTATAATTTGTGGGGCTGCGATTTTACCCCATGAGATAACGTCTTTGACTATCTCATGGGGTGAATTATCCGAGACTGCTCGACTGGCTCGACCGCCTGTCTTGATGAGTGGCTCCTATTAAACCACATAGAATCAGGTATTGTAGTAACGGAATTAATATCAGCCCGAAATTTCTGTTACCACACACCAAGCTGCCGCCTTTAATACATGGGTTTTCCAAATTGAGAACTACGATTGAAAGGGAATCGAGATGTCGGAATTGGATACACAAAGAATACTTGAGCGGTTGGAACATCTGGAAAAGCAGAATCACAATATTAAGGTCGCTTGTTGTCTTGTTGTTCTGCTTGGCCTGATAGGTTTACTGGGCCGAGCGACTTTTGACGCCGTACAGAAAGTCCAGGCCCAGGAAACGGGAGAGCAGCGCAAGAAAGAGATTATTCAGTCCGAAGGATTTGTTTTGGTCGACTCAGACGGCACTCGCCGGGCAAGACTTGTAATGGAGGCAGGTATACCCTGTCTCACATTTCTCAGCGCTGATGGAAAGGTGACCGGCAGATTAGCAGTGGGCCGGCGGCCTGAATATGTGCGTTCGTGGCCCGAAGAAAAGCGTATGCGGCTGGAACCACCTAACGGTCTATATTTGTATGACGCTGCAGGTGTGCCACGAACTTCCGTCAGGCTTAGCAGCGGGTTCAGCGTTTATGATGAGAAGGGTCAGGTAGAGGCCAGCATGGGTAGTGATGGCGTGAGGGTGTGCGATGCAGAGAAAGTAGCTGCAATGAGCGGTACCGGCATAGGATTTTACGATGGTAACTGGGAAAGACGCGCATCACTGAACTCGACCAATGGACTTCACATTTACAATTCAGACGGAAAGGAAACTGCCAGCCTTCATCCCCGCAATGGTCTTATGTTATATGATTCAAAAGGATCGAGTAGTGTTAGCCTTCAACCCTGGATCGGTCTTCGCTTGCTTGGTACAGGGAGATCGGGATTGAGACTGCTTGGTATTAGTTCCTATGATGACGCCAAACGATGCCGTCTAAGTTTGAACGGCAACGATGGGCTAATTTTTTACGATGCTCAGGGCAAATCCAAAATTCACTCCGATCCCGGTCAGGCCAAAGACGAATGAATACAAACATGGGGACGGTTATCTATAAATCTTTGAAAAATTAAAAGGGCTGCGGGCGAAGAGCGCCCACAGCCCCAATTTGCTGTTTACCACGTGAGATAACATCTTTGACTATCTCACAGGGTGAACAAAGTTTAACAATTCATTACGGACAATTCTCAAGCCACTCGGATACGAAAGCCGCCAGGTCGTTTATATCGATTACTCCATCGCCATTATAATCTTCACATATTGTGAAGCTGACATCGGGAGTAAAGTGGTAATCTTCCGTTTCACCAATCGCGTATTTTGCTTGGGGTCCGGAGCCGGCATTACCTTTGGCCCCGGGATTACTGCCGCCCCTGTAGGGCTGGCCCGAAAGAGTGATCCTCATCCATATATCTTCCCTGCCGTTCTCAGGATGCCAGGACAGAAATCCCGGCGTGGTAATCTGATTTGCTCCGGCGGCCAAATTCACCAGGAACTGGTTCTGTACCGCCCATTCGGGTACTGGGCCACGCGGACACTCAAGAGTATCGTCCCAGTCACCATCGCGGTTCCAGTCGAGCCAGATATTGACCCAAAGATCGGTGTTCGGATTAACAACATTGACAATATAGTCGATTGTGGTGAAGCGGCAATTCGGCATATTTATCGGGAAGATAACGCCGTCATCGCCCTGATCCCGGTCCGGCGTATTATTGGAAGGCCTGATATTGTTTACGCCATCCTCGTCGGCGCCGGTATCGGCTTCGGTTTCACGGGTGATTTTACTGCCAAGATATGCCACTACTGCCTGGGCATTCAGATGAACCGGCCCGAAAGGTCCTGTACCGCTGCCGTCATTGTAAACAGTCGGATAATTGGCCGGGACAACCGGCAACGATCCTTGTGAAGGATATGCCCTCATGGCCACATGGGCGTTGTTTGTGCTGTCCGGAGCATCGCCAAGGTCTGGCTTGTTCTGAACTACAACTCCCTGGCAGCTAATAGTCATCAAACCGGCACCTTTCTCATTTCCATAGCCACCAATTTCTATCAGGTACTGACTAGCGGCGGTAGCAGCAAAGGTAACCTCTGACTGATAAGTACCGCCGGCATCATCGTTGCACTCGATTAGATCGCTGGCGGTCGGGTAGCACTCGCATCCATCATAGACGGCAAGCATAGTATCGTAGCTGCTTCCGGCCAGGCTAACGGTAACATTGCCGGTGCAGGTGGCGGTATAGCAGTACCAGATATTCGGGCTTCTCATGCAGAGGCCCGGTCCGTCGAACGTGGCGTTTGCCGTGCTGAACGCCAGGTCCTTGACATCGCCGACCGGCTTTGCATTTTGGCACAACTGACAGTCAGCAAGCCCTGGCCGGCTTCGAGGGCGTAGCCACCAACCTCGATCAGGTACTGATTACCCGCAACCGCATCAAAAATGATTTCCGACTGACGAGAGTTTGGGGCGTCATCGTTGCACTCGATCATATCGCTCGATGTCGGATAACATTCGCATCCGTCATAGACGGCGAGCATAGTATCATAGCTGCTGCCTGCAAGACTGACGGTTGCCTTGCCCGTGCACGAAGCGGTATAGCAGAACCATATATTTTTGCTGTACATACAGAGATGTGGGCCGTCCTGAGTTGCACTGGTTGTATCAAACTGCATGTTAGTTACTTCCTTGATCGGCTTTGCGTTATGGCACTCGTCATTGTTGGTAGCTGGGGGGGGCTGGACCGCGGAACTGACAGTTATTACTCCCTCACCGACCTCGTCGGCATTGTAGCCCAAGACCTCGAACAGATAACTTCTGCCGGCAGTCGCCTGGAAAGTTATTTGAGACTGAAGAAAACCACCGAAGTCGTCATTTCTTTGTATTATATCACCCGATGCCGGATAACAATTACCGGTGTTATAGACGACCAGCGCGGTATCAAACTCGCTGCCAAGGAGGCTGACAGTAACGTCACCCGTGCCGCCGGCCGTATAACGATACCAGATGTTCGGGCTGGTAAAGAAGAGGCCCGGGCCGTCGAACGTCGCACACGTGGTATTGAATGGCTGCTCTGTTACGTTGCCTATCTGCTTAGCATTAGCACAGTCGTCGTTAACCGGCTGGCTGGACTGTGCATCACAACTTATGCTGATCGTGCCCTGGCCTTTTGCCGTTGGATTAAATCCCCCAACTTCAATCAGATACCGGTTACCGTTCTTGACAGGGAAAGTAACTTGCGATTGCTGACCAATAAAGTCGTCGTTGCTTTTAATCAGGTCCCCAGCACCCGGATAACAATTACACCCCTCATAGACGGCGACTTTTGTATCGAAGCTGCTGCCCCGCAAGCTGACGGTAGCACAACCGTTACACGTAGCAGTATAACAGTACCACAGGTTTGGCCCTCTAATGTAGTGCCCGGGGCCATCGAAGGTCGCTCGCGTTGTGTCAAATGCCAAACCTGTTACATTACCAACCGCCCTTGCATTGGCACAATTGTCATTGGACGGAATAACTCCGACGCCCAACGCGACGTTTGAAGCAACAAGTAATAAAACACATCCGAAAACCAATACTAAATTTGAACTAAACCGTTTCATAATAGTATCCTCCAAAATGTAAAATCCAGTATTTTAAATTACAGCCCCACATACATCACTTTTTTCATTACTGTGGAACCACTAAACATTGAAAAAGACTCCTTTTAACTTACTTGCCCACTATATAAAAGTGCCAGTTTACGCCTCACATGTAACGTTTTTTTTATATCGGCATTTTCGGTTCAATTATTATTTTCAGAGGATTTCGTGGCGTTTGTATGACTCCTGGAACATAGTGGCGGGGTAGATAATAACTTTATTGAAGTTACGCTCACAAGCGTTCAAAACTGGCTTTTTGCTAAGTTTGCCGGCCTCGCAAAGAGCGCGGCCGGCAAACTCAGCTTCAAGGAGAGGGATGTGAGTTTTCTCGTATTTTTTGTTTGTTAATCCTGACTTTGTATTTTACTTTTTCGTTGTTACTTATCGGACTATATAAACCACAATTAAGTGCCAACATTCAGACCTAATGTAACACTTTTTTCATAAATTTTTTTGAAACCGGCAAACCTTAGGCCATAATTCGCCAATAAGCACGATAAAGAGTATTAATAAAGGTTACAATGCCGTCATTTGTGTTAAGGGGCCGAAAACTATGTTTTTTTGTGCCGAAAGCGTGTAACTGAATCTACTCCCCACCCATGCATAACAAGCTTCCGTCATTCATTGAAATGTAGAGTCGTCCGTAAGCTGCGGCCATCCCGTCAAAGACAGGTGAAGAATCGAGCTGGCACTGAGTCAGTTTGGCCCCATCGGAAGCCGAGACGGCTATTAGTAAAGCCCCTTGTTTCTCATCAGGTTCCTGTGGCCCAAACACCGCTTGGGCGGAAGGGCCGGCTAAGAACATAATGTTCCCTGCCAAAATCATCGCCCTGACCTGGATCATCACGCGCTTCTCCCACTGCTTTTTTCCATCTTTGCGATCCACAGCGAAGAACCGGTATGCTCCATCCTGCAGTTGGTTCGACCAATGAACACCTCTGCGTCCGTATCCATAGATTTTTTCATCATCAAAGACAAGCAGCCTGCCATAAATCAGATTTTTATCTCGCCTGCTGCACCCTCCCGCAACGGAGCAATGGTCGCCGAAAATCCAATAGGACCGGTGAGGCCAGGAATCATCCAGAAATCCGGTCAAAGTAAGCAGGTGCGGCCCTCCTTCAGGCTGATTAATCCCCTGCTTATCGAACACCATATCCCGCAGGTAGATGTGGCTGTCGTCAGCCGTGAGTATATCGGCACGAGCACCGGGCATGGCCGATGGGGCGAATTGTTTGGGTTGTCTGCCGGTTTTAGGATCGGGGCTGTAAATCGGCGTTTTCGACAGAATTTCACCTGAACCGGGATTGAGTTGATAGAGATTAATACCACCATCCAGGTAAGACGATCTGCCCGCCGTACAATATACAACGTCGTCCAGTATCAGCACGCTTGCGATAACCGGTGTTGCGGATTCAAGCCGGCCGCAGGCAACGATGTACCGCTCGTCCTCAGCGGTTTTCAGACGCCAGGCCAACTTTCCGTCCGATGCCTGCAAGCTGTATACACATCCGTCACTGCACCCAAAAATCACCCGGCCCTGGTATAACGTCGGCGCCGAGTCAATGCGAGCGCCGGCAGTGAAATGCCAAACTTCCCGGCCGGAATCGGCGTCTATCGCAGAGATCTTGTGCTCGTCCACCGAGGCCACGAATACTTTACCCCATTCGATGGTCAGAGCTGTGAGCTTGGCTCCGATTTTCACCTGCCATTTGGGTCGTAGTTTAGCAGGTACCGAAGTCCCTGTGCAGCCGCTTCTTTGGGCATCGTGACGATAAGTGGGCCAGGAATCAGAGGATGTAAGATGGAAATCGGGAACAGGAGTTTGTTCGTATGCTGGACCTTTCTCCAGCCGTTCTGACTTCTGACCTGCGGCTTCTGACTGCGGTCGCTCGGACGCCAGAGCGTGAAATCCAATCAGCTTAGCGGCAACGTAGCAGGCACAGGCATGAGGCGGGGTATAGAGCAGGCCGTTGCATGGCATAACACCATATCTGCAGACGCCCCGTGCCCAGCTATTCCACAGAACCTCACCAGACTCCAGATCGATAAACTCGGTCCCTCTCCTTCCCCCAAGAATGTAGCGGTCAGTCGCTTTGTTTTGATAGCATCGATGATGGTGCCCGGGATTATCCGGTTCGACATGCATCAGCAATTTGCCAGTGGCCAGATCGCGCTGCGTCGCGAAGTATGGCCCCCAAGATGGTCCCCTTTTCTCTGGAAAAGGCTTGAATCCACCTATCCATACCGATCCACCGGCAACAAACAAGTCACGAGTCTCTGTAAGTAAGGTAGGCTCACTCCATCGTATCCGGCCGTCCTCTGTCGACAGGGCAGTTACGGTCTTACCATCAGCACAGAAAATATCCCCTTGATAGACTAAACGCAGAGCAGTAGAGGATACAGACCAGTTCTCCCGCCCGGTTTCAAGATCGAGGCATTTGACATCCCTGCCGTTCTGGTAGAAAACACGATTTCCTGAAGCGCAAAGACTGTAAGTCCTTAACCTGGCGACATCGGCTTGATCTTTTTTCCAGAGCAGGCGTTCTGTACCGGCATCCAGTGCAAGGATCACTTTATCACCCTTTGCCTCGGTCGCGAGAAGTTGCTTGACTAACGGCTCGGCGGTCTCCCGTGCATCTAAAGGAGACGACCTTCTTTTAAGAAGCTGTGCCCATTTTACCTGTTCGGCGGTTCGCTCATCGGTGACACTTCGAATGACCAACAGTAAAGTACCCTTATGGAAAATAATCTCCTCTGTGCCTTCGGTGTTCTCGTAAACCTTAAGGATTTCTCCTGTTGCGGCATCTAAAGCAGTAAGGGGGGCATGAAGGCCGAGAGTGACGTAAACGCGGTCTCCGACGGCCACAAGCCTGCGCTGGAGCTGACGGGGGGTCTGGCCCCAGTTGACAATATGCGGGAACCACATTTTGATTGCTTTTTTCCAGAGCATGATTCCGTTGAAGGCATCGCGAGCTATAAGATACCATTTGGGAATTCGCCGGATAGATTCAATGGCCGCCTCGTCTGCAATATAAAAGATTCGTCCTCCTGCCGAGACCAAAGCATAGATACCAGGTATGTGCTCATGGCTCCTGGTATGCGGCGGATCTGTGATGCCGCTCGAATCATGCAGAAAATGCGTCCACTCGTCTATCTCTTCCGGCCTGGGCTTGACAGTTTTCTTCCATTCACCATTATCTTTAACATAAGCTGCACCATTCGGCGCCAGCACTCGCATTACTTCGTCCATTGACGTATCGCCAAGCTCCTCTGTTACCACCAGATTCACCAGGTTGTCGACATACGGCAATCGCCCGCCGTCTAATCGATCGATCGAAATATTTCCATATTTTCCGAACCAGATAGCTCTCATTAGCGCGCAACGCTGCCGTAAGCCTGCCATCCTCGCAGCCAATGTGCACAATCAGGCCGCCTTTGATGCCGGTCGCATCCAGAATCCTTCTAACCCTCTGCTGGTAATCGCTCGGCTGGGCTGTAACGACCGACAAAGTGCATGAAATTAAAAGAGCAAAGACAAGCTTTGTGGAAAACCGAAATTTTTTCATAATTTCTTTCCTTCCCAACTATAGGATTATATGGACGACTTTTGAAGTATTATAATAAGAAACCTGACTGAGAGCAAAAAGAGATGGATGAATTGCCGATTGAAGATTAACGATCTTCAAATCAAAATTCGATAATGAAAAGAAAGGGCCTCTTTGAGACAAATCCGCGTAAAATAGGCACAGCCAACCTTGAAATTTCCATAAAATTACTCTTTAGCAAATTCATTCCGTGAGATAGGCAAAAACGTTATCTCACGAGGTGAAGCCCGAACCAAATAAAAGGGGCTTATACCGCATCAATCAGTATAAGCCCCTAACTTAATTGGTCATAACTCAAATTTTACAGCCGCTACATCCCAGATTACGGCGCTGGTTCCGGCTCAGTTCCCAGAGAATGTAGACCAATATCATCGAAGTACATCTTACCCGCACCGCCCGGTGGATTGGTCTTATCACCAATACCGATAGTAATCGTATTGACATCCGTCAGGTTTATACCCTTATCTGCAAATTCCTGCAAGGGGATATCCCATCGTGTCCAGGCGTGTATCTGTGTTGCGGCCGAATCATCATGCGTCACAACCGCAGGTGCGCCTGTGATATTAGCTATAGCAACATATATTGTCGCGGGATCGTTAACATAATCACCATGGAACCAAATAGTCAGCATCTTGACGTCCGATGCCGTCCAGTCACGCAGAGAATCCAGCGTCAGGGTCGCCTCGGCATACTTGCCGTTAATGTCATAGGCATACGGCATCGATTGCCTGCCGCCATGAACTACATCCTGCTCTGCATAAGGAGGTAAGTCATTGCCGATCAGAGCGCCGTTTATCTCGGGAGTGCTATATCCATCCATCCAATGTGCGAATATCGTATTGCTTGCCGGATCAGGCGGATCAATGTCGTTGTAGGACTCCCAGTCGTCCACGACAAGATAATCGGCAGTCGTGAATGTCCAGACGTTGCCTTTGCTCGTATTGTTTTGGCTATCGACCTCATCGATACGCCAGCAATAAGTCGTATCCTGTTCAAGCGGCCCGGGATCATATTTCTCATCGTCAAGGTTTTTAGAGCCTTTATACTCCGGCGAAGCTGTTGTCGCGTTGCATACGGCATCTTTGTCAGTACCGAAATAGACCTGATGCGATTCGGCATTATCAGCCGCAACCCATGTAAGAATTGTTGCATGCTTTACATTCACGGCACCATTGTATGGATTTGGGCTGCCAACGGCGCCCGGAGTGGAAAAGCTCCATATCTCACCCTTTACTGTCTCGGTTCCGTGGAACTCATCAACCCGCCAGTAATATGTTTTGCCTAATTCAAGAGGACCTGGTTTATGGGTAGCAATTCCCTGCAGGGCACCGGCCACGGCATCATTCACGGTGTTGTAATCATCGCCAAAGAAGACTGTGTGCAAAATCGCATCGAAACCAGGCGTCCATCTAAGAACTACATTATTAGGATCTACAGATTCGGCGCTATCGGCCGGATCGGGATCGTAAGCGGTCTTGGGGGCAATCGTAAAGCTCCAAACAGGACCGCTGTGCGTAGTGGTCCCATCGGCTTCAACATCCTCGATCCTCCAATAGTATGTCGTACCCTTGACAACGCCGTCCGGATAAGGATATCCAGTGAAACCAACAGCATAATCTGTATCGGTTTGGTTGGCTCTGAACGTATCGCCGGTGCCGGCTTGGACCTCATCACGATTCTCGCCAATATAGATAGAATGTGAGATTCCATAATCTCCCGGCGACCAGCTAAGGCCTACCCATGTACTTTGAATAACGGCACCATCGGCAGGATTTGGATACCGGGGTTCCGGCCTGTCTCCACCCACCCAAAGATACTGGCTTTGGATAGTCTCTCGGGGCATTGTTGGAGTCGACCACAACAGTTGGCAAACGGCACTTCCGCCATTCTCATAGAATTCCAGTTGAATCTCGTATCTCTGCCCAGCCGTTAGTTTAATGCTGCCCTGATCCATAGTACTGCTATGGTCTGTCCAGTTGTCGATAATCGACTCATTGTTTACCCACAATCGCACACCATCGTCAGTCTGGGTATAAAAAATATAGGTCGCCGTCGCCGGCGCTTCAACCTGGCCCGTCCACCTTACCATAAATTGATCCGCAGGTACGGATGGGTCTGGCGAGCCGTCCCCCCAGTTGAAGTTGACCGTAGCATCCAAGCGCTTCATTAGCAAATTTTGCCACGGATTTGTCGTATCCCGTTCATAATACTCGCCTATCAAACCCTC
>LJUC01000281.1 GCA_001303695.1 Phycisphaerae bacterium SM23_30 | reverse complement strand
GTAAAAATGACAGGGCGCAAATCCCTGTTGAGGTTGATTTTGGTCTTAACATGGTCCAACCTCATGAAAAAGTAAATCTCGAACAAATATACGGTTGTTATTGTTTTCTATTCCGATAATGCGGCTCTTAAGACGTAAAAGAGCGAAAGCGGCCCGAATATGAAATTTCTACCGACAAAAATCGCCGGTAAAATACTCGTAAGAGTTTAATATATAAGAACTTGAATTACCACGTGCCATTTTCTCTCCTACCGATTGTTTTCACCTTTCAGTTTAATGAAAATCGAAGCGAAGATCAAGAAAAATTATGAAAATACCGGGCGGGATAAAGGAATGACTAGAAGAGAAGTAGGATATAAAATGTAGAATATGGATAGCTTTTGAGGTTATAAAACGTCAGGATTACAGAAGAGCGGAGTTTTTTAGTTGAACGGATCCCCGCAAGAAAAGTTAATATCGGCCTGCCGCCGCGGCGACAAGGCGGCGTATGCCGAACTGGTTCGCCGGCACAGTCGGCGGGTCTTTGCCGTGTGCCGGGCAGAGACCATGGACGCCAAACGACCGACGGAACCGGAAGGGAGATTTTAAGCGGCGTTTTGTGGAGTCATAGGGTAGATAATCTGGGGTGCTAAAAATATTAAAAGGAAAGCACCCCCAGGCAATGTCTGGGGCGCCGCCTTTTTTAAAATATTACTGAGGGGTGCAGAAAATAATTTACATTGTCATTCCCAGCGCAGCAAAGAATCTCATGATTTTGCACTAAAATCACGTTCTTCGGACTTCGTAACGTTAACTATATCATGCTCCTGGCAGTAATTTGATCGCGGCCCAGGTTGCGGTCGTCTTAGCGTCGGGCTCTTTTCTTTTTGGCCTTGGCGGGTCTCTTCTTGGCAGCGGCCTTCTTCTTCCGGGCCGCCGCTTTCTTCTCGCCGAGCAGGACCCCCAGGTTGGTCTGGGCCAGGTGTTTGGCGGCCAGCTTGGAGGCCTGATGGTAGGCGGCGGTCACGCGGCGATGGTAAGGGGTGTCGGTGTGGGCCGTGCAAAGTGTAGGTGCGTCGATGAAGGGGCCATCGACCGCTTCAATGATCTGCAGCAGAGTAATGCGCAAAGCGCTTCGGGCAAGCAAAAATCCGCCCCGGGGACCGCGGATGCTCCGCAGCACGTTGGCGCGGACCAGTTGCTGAAGGATCTTTAATAAGTAGTCCAGGGGAATCTTGTACTGCTTGGCGATCTCTTTGGCCAGGACGGGGGCGGGCGGCTCGGAACGCGCAATCTGCCCCACCGCCACCAAGGCATAACCGGCGGAACGTGTGAGTTTCATTTTTGCACCTCTTATAAATGAGTTCTAAACCAAAATACGTACAACTATATAAATTGTTGATAAAATTTTGCCAACTACGATTGCTACATATAAACTAAAAGTTAAAGGTTGTAAAGCATATTACTGGATAATCAGGATAAAAAAATTCTGGGCGGGGAGATTTAATTTCAAATCAGCGACGCGATAGGTCTGGCCAGAGCGAAAATTTCCTCCGGGGTGTAGGAGCGGTGGATGTTAAAGGGTAAATAGCGGCCCTGGGCGTGATCGCTGGCCAGGATGATCAGGCACTGGTGGTAGCGGGAAACCCCTTTCGGTTCCGGCTGGTGGCCTATGACAAATATGTCAACGTCCCAGATCTTCTGCAACGCCTGGAGGGTGCTCTCACTGTAAGAGCGGTCCCAGGTCAGGGCCCGTAAAGAGATATTGGACTGCATATCCTCGAGGGTAATGGGTTTGTCAAAGATGGCGTTGTCAAAGGATTTGAGATGCCTTTGGGAGGGCAGCGAATGAGAAAGCCAGATACGATTTTCGGTACGCACCGCCAGAGGTAAAGACATGATGAAGTCATCAAGGGCCTGGGTCACCAAGGAACTCTTCTCGGCGAAGGTGAAAGATATGGCGGCATTCAGGGCCCGGACCATGGGCTGGCCGTTTTTCAGGATCTCATCCCGGCAGCGCTGGGCAATGGCGTGATTACCCAGCAACAGGTGCAGTTGATGGGGAAATTGGGCCTTAACCTGGGCGGCCCGGGCCAAAAGCCGATAGGAATGACACTGGTCCACCGAGAGGTTCTCAGTGCTGTGCAGCAGCTCATGGAGAATGAGATGGCGCTGAGGATTCTTCTCCAGTTGGGCCAGGCGGATGAGTTTCTCGAAGTTGAGCTCGTTCCCATGGAGATCGCCGGTCATAATCACTTCGCCGGGTGCGGTTAAGTGGATCAGATTACCTTGGCGGTGCTGGTTTTGATGGTTGGCGCGGGCCCCCTGTTCGTAAGCGGCGATGATCTCTTTGGTGGTCATTTAATGGTATTTACGGGGGCCATTGATGCCGTTGGCCCCATTAACGCCGTTGACCCCATTGGCGGCAATAGGTTTGCCGTCGGTGATCAAATGAATAAGCAAATCGAACCGCGAAATCAGGGTGGGCATATCCGCCGGTCGCTCTCTGGGGTCATTTTTGACACATTCCATCACCAGATTTGACACCCCAACGGGTATCTTAGGCTTAAGCTGATGGGGGGCAACCGGTGCTTCACTGTCGCTGGGGACGGACAGATTGAGCCGGTCCGCATGTTTTTTCGGGATCAAAGTGGGCACATGTTTCCCGGTAAGGGCCCAGTACATGGTGGCCCCCAGATTGAACACGTCGGTCCGGGTGCTCAAGGGCTTGCGTTTTACCTGCTCGGGGGCGATATAATCAGGAGTGCCCTGGATACGCGGTTTAATAGTGCCGTTGCGGCAGCTCTGGCCAAAGTCGATGATGCGGATAAGTCCGTTGTCGGCAATTATGATATTGTTTGGCTTCATATCGCAATGGAGATAGCCCTGGTTGTGCATCCCTCCTATCCCGTCGGCCACCATCCGGAAAATGAGCAGCAGATCGAGCAGGGAGCGGCTGGGGCTCTGCTCCAGACTGACCCCGGGGCAATATTCCATCAACATGATGACCTCCCGCGTCCGCCAGTGGTGTCTCCGGCGATGTATCTCAAGGGTCTTGCGAACATATGGATGGTCGATCTTGGTGCCGATGTGGTATTCGTTCTCCACCTGCTCTATCATACGCCCGTTTTCCCCCTCCTTGCGAATAACGTGCTTGAGTGCGCAAATCTGGCCGCTCTTCTTGTTTTTTACGGAGTAGATGACGCTGCCGGCGCCGAAACCTAGCCTTCTTATGATTTCATAGTTGGCAAAGTGAGGCTGCTCAACAGCGCCGATCTTTAAGTGGTTTTTCAGGGTAGCGTCGGCCATTTCAAATCTAATCCGGTGTAGGGCATCCGAACATATATATACCTTACATCGACATTTCCTACATATAGTTTAGTAGCTGTTCATCTCCTCGGTAAAGAAACCGCAACGTATCCTCTGTGAGTTTAACCTCTTATACGTTGCGTCGCACGGGCGCCACTGGGCCGTTTGCCGGGCAAGCGGTGGGACTTGGGAGCCGATTTTACTTATTCGATGCTGTGGTGGGTTATCTTTGGCAGAACCAGGAGGGTAGGTATTAACTTAGGGTATAATAGCGTAACTTTATTAATAACAATAATTTACAAAAAATAAAATGTTCCTGGATTGCGAACAAAACCTCGGCGAACCTGCTACTCCTTTCTTTTAGGTCTCACATCCAGGCCGAACTTACACTCCTTGCCCGGCTTGCTCTCAACTAGATTCTACAGAGATGAAGGCGGTTTGACAAGTCAAATATTTGAGCAAATTCCCCGGGACGTAAATTTCAAGGGCGGTCGGGCATCCAGACAAGCTGAGGCTCGATATGGTGGTTTTTTACCAGGTAGTTGACTAGTTCCTGTAATTGGCGGACTTGGCTGGGGGTGCTCACCGGTTGACGCAGATTGCGGGTGATCAGGCAGATTTTGATGGTTCGGCTGTCACATAGACCGTTGGGGGGGTCCAGACAGGCCAATTGTTTGGTCCACCGGGATGATGTGTAAAATGGGCAGTCCATATCGACCCGGTCGGGGATGACTATA
Source organism: Phycisphaerae bacterium SM23_30 (assembly GCA_001303695.1). Classification (GTDB taxonomy): domain Bacteria; phylum Planctomycetota; class Phycisphaerae; order Sedimentisphaerales; family SM23-30; genus SM23-30. Next base: position 1,346 of record LJUC01000281.1, on the reverse strand, counting down.
TGGTATTTCTGGGCCAACTCCCCCGTTAGTCCGTATTGGGGCGATAATCGGCCTTGATTTGTCCGATAAGACACGTCGATGCGACGCCAGCGGCCGGCCTCGATGGGAATGTCGGTCACCAGCGCGGTCTTGAAATCGGTTAGTCGGCCTTGGCTGGAGAGGCTGAAAGGCATCGGTTGAAGGGGTTTGCCTTCCAGCGCTAACAAGACCAACGTGCCGCCGGTCATGGCCGCTACCAGCATCAGCATAACCTTGGACAATCTTCCTTGATGGTGCATGACGACGTCCTTGTACCGCTGCCCCTCTTATACGCCCCCACTCCCGGCGGGGACGCGGGTCTTAACATAGGCCTTCAGACGCTAAAACGAGACCAATTATAGTCGTTTATCGACCTATGACAACAATATGCTTGAAAATTAGAAATATTTATCCGGGCGGCCCTGTAGCAAAACCCGCCCGAAATATATCGCCGCCGCCGGTGCGGAAAAATCCCTTGAACTTAACCGCCTTCGGCGGGACTTAACTTAACCGCCTTCGGCGGGACTTTTTATTTAGCCCCCGACGTAAAGTCGGGGGGTGTAACCTGTGTATGCCAAATTAGTTACGAATTACCCCCTCATTTTACCTGAGGGGCTGTTTGAGTTATCCACAAATACAAATTTCTATACCATTTAAGTACAAAAAACTAATCAAAACAAACTTGAAGTGACTTGATAAAGATCAGCTTTTTCGTAATCTCCTTGCAATCTACGGAATTTGGGGGTATTTTATCTAAAGAGTTTTCGTTCTCAATTTCGTAGTTAGTGCAATCTAAGACACTTACGCGAGATGACGGGCAGATAGCTCAGTTGGTAGAGCAACGGACTGAAAATCCGTGTGTCGGCGGTTCAATTCCGCCTCTGCCCATGAATGGTAGGGTCCGGCTCTGTCCCACACGCCTCCCTACAATAACAATTAGCGGATGATAGGGTGGGGCTTGGCCCCACACGCTTTCTACCACAACTGGCAGATGTTAACCGAAACCGATGAAAACGGCGCCGCCCAGCGCTGGTTCATTTACGGCAATTATATTGATGAGGTTTTGGTTATGGTAGCAGAAGGCACCCCGGACAAATATTATTACTACGCTCACGATCATTTATTCAGCACGGTAGCTTTAATGGAAGATGATGGCGACGTTGTCGAACGATATGAGTACGACGCCTACGGCAAGATGACCCGTTATGATCCCGACTTTACCGAATGGTCCGGAACCGAAGCGGGAAATCCTTACTACTTCACCGGCCGCCGCGTCGATGTCCTCGAAGATGGCGACCTCACCCTCCAATACTCCCGCAACCGCTACT
>LJUC01000071.1 GCA_001303695.1 Phycisphaerae bacterium SM23_30 | reverse complement strand
TTACGCAATTCGGGTGTCTCCAAATCGATTTGAGCTTGGACGACTTCATCCGTCGGTTCTGCTTCCTTGTCCTCCGCCCTTTGTCGGGCGATCTGCTTAAAAAATGTCTTCGGATACAAAACCGTCACCGTTATATCCGTAATCCCTCCCGGCGCCTTGCGCGTCTTAACCGTCTCACTCCCCGGAAAAGCTTGTCGGGTGGTCTCACTTTGTTCGGTCGTCTCACTCCGACCGGCCCCCGCTCCCGACCCCCCGCCGCTTCCAACATTGGCCGCTATCCCCGGACCCTGCGCCGGAGGAGTATTGCTGCTGCTTTGTTCGCTGCTGCTGGTCTGAATGGCCGGCAGCCAGCTCTTGCCGCTCTCTTCATTGGGGATCGATACGATGATTTGCTCCGTCTCATCCAATTGCGGTTTTACATCAACCTGCACCAACGCGTTATCTACTTCTAAAATCGATATTATCTTGCCCCGAAAATACTGTTCATAACGGGTCTTGGACTCCCAATATTCGCTGGGCGCTTGTTCGCCTACCGGAATAACCTTTAATTTTTGTCCATTGGCAATTACCGAAACATTTTCCCGTTTCATATTTTGGTTCGCCCCGCTGACAAAATCCGCTATCGCCGTTCCCAGCCTGGAGGTCGCCTCTTCTCCTCCCGATAGCGTCACAATCACCGATGCCGATGCCATCGGCATCACATTGCTCACTCGTCGCTTTTCGGCCTTGTTGATGAATACCTTGGCGCTTTCCACCCCGGGAAATTCTTCCTCTATCGCCTGCGCCAACATCGTCTGCAGCACAATCAGATTTTTAGTCTCCCGCTGCTCTGTCGGCTCCCAGATACTACTTTCCTCTAAAAGAGAGGCCCAACCCAGCGACGTATCGTCCGGCAATAGTTGGGCATATCCTAATCTGCCGATCAGCCGCCTCCGATCATCAGTCGGCACTAAAATTCGATCCCCACTGACGTCATATCTCTGCTGCCAATCTTCAAACTGGTCGATGATCCGCTGCCGCTCCTCGTCCGTGAAAGGTTGATTTAAAAGCGGCACCATCACCCGTTGACCCGCATACCTGACCATCCAGAAAATGGCCCCGCCCATGATCACCACGCATAAAACCACCACCAAACGCTGGCTCGTCGTCAACACCCCCAGTTGGCTGCGTATCTGTCTTATTGCTCGGCGAAGAAACTCCATTTCCATATGCCTCAATTAAAAGTTTTAACTTGTCATTTTGAGCGCAGCGAAGAATCGCCACTCATCCGCCAATCTAGACATCTAAACTCTCATCTGTTTAATCTCGTCATATGCGTCCAGCAGCTTGCGCTGAATCTGCATCAACGTCTGAAAAGCCAACTCCGCCTTCTTCACCGCCGTAAATACCTCATCGACGCTCTCGGTCTTACCCGTCGCCAGATTGATGCTCGCTGTCTCCGCTTCCGCCTGCAGCCGGTTGACCTCGTTGATCGATTCCATCAATAGTGACTTGAAGTCTTTACCATCAACACCCGGTGTCGCCTGGGGTGGTGCCTTGATATCACTGCCCGGACCCAGCACCCGTTGCGTATCAATTGCATTATAATTTTCTACCATTTAATTTTTCCTCGCCTCACAATTCTCTTTTGCCTCGCCAGGAACTGAACCTCCGATATTTCTCATTACGCCAGCAATCTCAATGAGCTGCCTAGCATCGCCTTGCTCACTTCAATCGCCGTGATATTGGCCTCATACGCCCGCGCCGCCTCCATCAGATCCACCATCTCCATAATCGGATTAATATCCGGCAGCTTCACGTAACCCGCTCTGGGACCTTCATTTATGGCGTACGGGTGTTGGGGATCATACTCATAACGAAACACCGGCTCCTTGCGAATCTCCGACACATGTACCCCTCTTTCGCTTCGATCCTGCGGTCCTTTGCCCACCGCAAAGATCACGCTTTGATGCTGGTAGGGCCCCCCTTCCGGCGTCTCCACCACCTCCGCCGACGCCAGATTCATCGCTATCGTGTTCGACCGCACCCGCTGCGCCACCAATCCCGACGTCGCTATATCTATCGCATTAAACATCTCTTAACCTCATGGTCCATTATCCGCCTTCAGTTGTCCGTCGTCCGTTGTCCTGGCCCCCGATGTAAAATCAGGGAGTTCTTTTTTCCTCGTCTCTCACTTTCTCCTACATCCTCCCCCGCAGCGCCGTCTGCAGCAGCCCATATTGCTGCCTCAGTAATTCCGCCGCCACGTTATGCAGTAGGGCGTTTTTCGACAATTCGCTCATCTGCTTTTCTACAAAACGATTATTTTGATCGTGAAACAGAATATTATTGTTCTCGATTTCGATCGGCCGCGCCTGCAGCCTGCCCTCTCGGTCCCAGTGTAGATGTTTGGTCGATTTTATCTGCAACGCCTCGCCAGCGCCCTTCGTCTCACGACGTTCGACGGCTTCCTGTAGCGCCTCACAAAACTCCGCCACCGGCAGGTCTTGAACCTTATAGCCCACCGTATCGAAGTTGGTCACGTTATTGACCAAAAGCTCATGCCGCGCCTCTGTAAACTGCAGCACCTGCTGCAACACCGGCATTGATCCGCGATTCAGCATATTCTCAATCAGCATCGTTCTTTCCGTTATCTTTCAACCATGCCCATACCAATGGCATACACACCATCTCGATTAATCATTTCCGCAAACCCTATACCAACCGAATCCCTAATCGTCAGCCTTCTGATTAGACAAGGCACAAACTCGCCCCCATACCAGACCTCAACGGCCGGACCCATCTCGAATACAATGCCATAACCCTTTACGCACCACATATTTATCAAAGTATCCTACAATCTTGACTTACCATAATTTCTGCTTAAAACTCTTTCCTTATCTTGCGTTAATTTTTCAAAAATCTTTTACTCAAATTACTGCCCTCAGCTCTCTTCGCCGACTGGTTCGGCAAATTTTGCGCTTTTCTCGGCAGATTTTGCCTTCACTGCGAAAAGCTTCCCTCCATCTTCCATTGTTTGATCTTCATCCCCAGCGTCCTCACCCCGATTCCCAGCGACTGGGCCGTCTTTTGCCGATGTCCGTCATATCGGGCCAGCATCTTCTCAATATGTTGCCTCTCTATCTCCGCTAATGACATTTCTTGTTCTTCTATCGATTCGATGTTCGCCCCCAACCTCATCTGTCCCAGCTCCAGGGCATTTTGTATCGCCTCTGACGTAATCACTTCGGTGGTCCCCAGTATGGATATCCGCTCCATCAGGTTCTCCAGCTCCCGAACGTTCCCCGGCCAGGTGTACTTATAAAGTTCCTCCAACGCCGACTTACTCAAAATCCGCACCCCCCTGCCGTCACGGTCCGCACACCGCCGCAGAAAATATTCACACAGGCACTCCAGATCTTCATCCAGCCTCTCCCGCAGCGGCGGCAGAAAAATCGGCACCACGTTGAGCCGATAAAAAAGGTCCTCCCGGAATTTTCCCTCGCCCACCATCTCCTCCAGGTTGCGGTTGGTGGTCGTGATCACCCGCACATCCACCTGACGGGTGATGCTGCTGCCCACTCGCTCGAACTCTCGTTCCTGCAATACCCGCAGCAGTTTCGCTTGCAGCTTCAGATCCATTTCACTGATCTCGTCCAGCAGTAATGTCCCCCCCTCTGCCAACTCAAAACGCCCCTTTCGCATCTGCTCCGCCCCCGTAAATGCTCCTTTTTCATGCCCGAACAGTTCGCTCTCCAGAAGCGTGCTCGAAAGCGCCGCACAATTGACGCACAGCATGGGTTTATTGCATCTTTGGCTCTGGGCATGAATCGCCCGCGCGATCAACTCCTTACCCGTGCCCGATTCGCCCCGCACCAATACCGTAGCGCCGCTCTGTGCTACCCGGTTTACTTTCTCCATAACCCGCTTCATCACCTCACTGTTGCCGATCAACTGTCGGCCCCGTCGCCAGTCGCGGGCGTTGGCCTGGTAGGCTTCGTTTTCTTTAACTAATTGCCGATGTTCTAATGTCCTTTCCACCAGCAGCGTGATCTCGTCCGCCTCGAACGGTTTTTGGATATAATCAAACGCCCCCTTGCGCATGGCTTCCACCGCCGTATTGATGCTGGCGTATGCCGTCATCATCAACACCGGTACTTCTGGGGCCGTTTTTTTCAGTTCTTCGAGAAAGGTCAAACCGTCCATCTTCGGCATCTTCAAATCGGTGATAATCACATCATACAAACGACCTCTCACCCTCTCCAGGGCCTCAAAACCATCATCGCAGGCGGCAACTTTATGGCCTGCCCTGCTCAATGTCGCCGCCAGCGAATCACGCATCATTTCCTGATCATCTACTACCAGAACCTGTGCCATCGAGTTTCATTCTCCATAACAACTTCTTAAGGCAGTAATATGCTGAAAGTAGCTCCGCCGTTTTCATTATTGATCCCGCTGATCTGCCCCCCATGGCACTCCACCAGCCGATATGCTATCGTCAAACCTAAACCCGTGCCTGTATCCTTGGTGGTGAAAAAAGGATTAAATATCTTGCTCATAATCTCGTCCCTTATGCCGCCTCCGTCGTCGGCAATATCAATCCGAACATTATAGGATGAATCGGCATCGCACGATTTTGCCCCTATGCTGATGATCCCTTTACCACCCATGACTTCAATAGCATTAAGCAGTAGATTCAGCAAAACCCGCCGCATCATGCTCACATCGACTTGCCCTCTCAGTTGCCGATCCACCCCGCTCATCTCGATCTCGATGTTGCTGCCCGCTATATGGGGCTGTATGTAATCTATCACTCCATTTAAAAGCCCTGCCAGATGCACTTCACTCTTGCGGCAGTTGTGATCCTGCGTGAAGGCCAGTATATCATTAACGATCGTATCGAGACTCTTGACCCCTTTACTGATTTTACGCACTAATTTCAGTGGTTCCGCCTGATCCGTTAGATCATCCTCCAACAGTGACGCGTACAGTTGAATCCCCCCTAAGGGGTTGCGAATCTCGTGCGCTATCCCTGCCGCCATCTGACCCAACGCCGCCAGACGGCTTTTACGCTCCAGCTGTTCGTTTTTCTGCCGCAGTTCACGCCGCAGACGCGCCACCTCAGTCTTGAGACGCCGGTGCACTTCTCGCATCCGATTGGTCGTCTCATTATAGGCCGCAAAAACCGATGCTAATTGATCCATCGCCTCGGCGGAATTAACCGATCGCCCTGCCCTCGAAAATTCCTCAGACAGATCTTGAATCACCTCGCCCCCGCCGTCTCCGCTTCCCACGGCAGAAGCGGAGCAGCGGACTTTTCGGGTTTCTTGTGTGGCTGATGCCTGCGCCATTATTTCTAACCTTTTATGTCATCCTAAGCGAAGCGAAGAATCTCATATCTTCTCTCCATCATTTCCACTCATCCATTCACCGTCCCCATTCGACTCTTCATCCCTTCGCCGCTATTTCTCACATACGCCTGATGGACCCGCCTGCCCGCCGCCGCCGTTTGTATCTCTTCGGCCACCCCCCGTTGATGACCCGATAACGCCTCCGTGTCTTTCTCGTCCCGGGCGATAATCTCGCCCAGTATTTGCTGTACCTCCTCCACTAACTTCTGGGCCTTTTGCCGTTGAGGTCCCGGAAGCGAGCGGGCTATCTCCTGCCATTCATCGCGGATCGGTTTAAGCTCTCGATCAATACCCCGCAAGCGATCAATGAGACGCTGCCGGGCTGCCAACACCCGCAGCAGCATCTCCGGATTATTGCCGTCCACCAGCCCGCTTTGTTTTTGCGCCAGCTCCCATAACTGACGATACAGCAGCCGCTGCTGCGACAATAAATCAATCAGGTGACCGCCAATATCCATCGCTTGAGCAGGTGTCATGGATTATCCTTTCAATTCTCACCAGAGGTTCGATCTTTCCGTCCCCTCAAACCACGCCCGCCATTGCTGACGCGTCATCTTCGTGGGACCCTCCGCCAGCGCCTCATCGGGCATGTTCTGCAATTGCCGAATAGCTCTTTGGTTGGCCGACCGCGCCTCCCCGGGATTGCCCAGTCTCAGTTGACAATTGACTATCTGAATGAAGGCCGACAAGGCCGTCGGCGTCAATTGATGGCGCAGAGCCGCCAACTCGTACAATTTCGCTGCTTCTTCGTAGCGGCCCAGATCGTACAGACAGTCCCCCCGATAAAGCCAGCAGTGACGCATATACATCTCGTCCAGACGGCTGCGCCGGTCCTCCGGTAACTTCAAATAAAAGTCAATCGCCCGGTCGAAATAAATCCGGGCGTTCTCCAGGTAGCTCTCACGCTGCGAAGTCGTCCTTTGCCGACGCACCATGGTGCTCGGATCCTGACTCAGCTCCTTCAGAAGGGCGTCCAGCGCCAGCCCGCTTCGGCGATAGGAGTCACCCACCAGATACATCGATTTACCTATTAGCCGATCTTGTGGGTAACGGTCGATGGCCTCGGTAAGTCTATTAATGGCCTCAGCATAGTTCTGGCTCTCGTAATACAGCTCCCCCAGCTCAAACAAGGCATCCCGAAAATAACTAGAAGGCGGATTGATCGCCGGATCTTGCAGCACCGATCTAAGCAACACTTCCGCTTTCTCTCGCTCGGGCGGCGCCAGAGCCAGATAACAGTGGGCCAGCGGCACGATCCCGTCAAAGGCCGCCAGAGAGGTCGGATGTTTATCTTGCAATATCTTATAATATTCTATCGCCTCCGCAAATTGTCCCGTGGATTGATAAGACTGAGCCAGATTAAATAAAGCCCGCGGCCAACGCGATTCGCCCTCCCGTACGCTGACAAAACGATGCCATGTCTCAATGGTCTTGTTTACGTTTCCAGCTTTGTCATAACAACTCGCGCCTTGCCACAAACAATCCTCATAGAGCTCATCATCCCCTGCCGCCAGATAGGCCACCCGTAAATATTGCTCTGCCGCCCTCTCGAAATGACTGCATATCTGCTGATGAAGTTGTTCTCGCCATTGATCCTCCCGGGCGCTGGCCTCCCCGATCCTTTCCCCTCCTCCGCTCTGCTGGAGCTGTTCCTGCAACTGCATCCCCCGACGGGCCAGCGTCTGGGCGTAGTGGTGCGCCGCATTGATGTCGTCCTCCGTAGCAATCTGTTGCTCGATCTCCAGCAACGATAACGCCAATCCATATTCCTTATATAAGCTTAATCGCTGGGCCCAAAGCGATAGGCTCTTTTGCACCTCCGCCAAAGTGAGCGCCCGATTGTGCGGATTCCTCTTTAAAAAATCCACCGTTTCCCGATAGAGACCAAACGCCCGCTCATACCGCTGTTGCAGTAGTGCGCTTTCCGCCAGTCCCCATTTTCCCGCCGCGTACCAATCTTTACCCATCTGCGTCTCCACCACCGACTGGAAAAAACGCTCAGCCTCCAGATCCCGATACTGCTCATAATTAATCCTCCCCAATTCCAGCGCAATTTGGGCGTAAATGTCCCCTCGATCCGTCGTCCCTTCGATCAGCTTACGCAGAATCTCATCCGCCTGATCCGTTTGACCTTTCTGATGCAAACCCCGTCCCCGCAGAAATTCCAGCTCCTCCCCGTATCGAGAATCCCGTAGAGACTGATCCGCCCTCTCCAATAACGCCAACGCTTGATCTTCCTGCCCCTGACCCAGCAGCACTTCGACCTTTCGCAAAAAAGCCCACGCCTTATCATCCGTGCTCGATTCGCTCTGGGTCATTAACCTTTCCAGATGCTCCATGCTCAATGACAGATAATTTTCCGGCCGGGACAAAAAATACATCTGCACCAGCTGCCGATGCAAAATAGGTTCAAATGCCTCAGACGCCTCAATGGCTCGCTGCAAAATTCGAATCGCATCATCCGCCTCATTCAAACACCAGTAAGCCAACGCCACGTCATGATAAACTCCCCGGCTCTCCTCACTCTCCGGATCGGGCTGCCCACGCTTCAAAGCCTCGTTGTAATCTTGAATAATTAACCGATAGTTCTTCTCCACGCTCCGCCGTTCGGGAAGATCTATCTCGAATTGGTTGAGTTGCTTAAGCTGTTTCACACGCGCCTGGGCCGCCAACGCATAAACCTGACCCAACTGCTCCTCACTCTCCGCCTCCAAACGCGCCAACTCCGCCTGTTGATAGAATTCCGTATAGCGATTTTCTTGCGACAGAACCTTTAATTGCCTCAACCGTTCTTCAAAACTTGCCGGCGCCGGCGCCTCGGCCCCGGGCCGCATTTGCAGCAATACCAATACAAATACGGCCCCGGACACTAAAAATAAAGGAATCTGCCATCTCCCAGATAGTGCCTGGCGAAGGGTCATCCTTGACTGCGGCGATTCATCCATGATAAATGCAACTCTAAATTAACACAGCGACTGTGGGTCTCTTATGCTCTAACTGGATTTTACAAAATTGAGGTTAGGCATTATATTATTTGATAAAATCGCTTCAGAGATTTTCTTAAATAATACCTTAAATGCTTGTCGGGCAATAGTTTACAGTTTAAGAAGAAAAAAATAATTTTTTGTTTTTTTCTTTTCAAGGTATGCCTAACCTCAATCTTGCAAAACTTTAGCTCTACTATATTAATCCATCTCTCAACCGTTCCGAACTCATCCGCCCATCCACCATTTAGTCCTAACTAACGTTGACATTCGGCGCGCTTTGCTCCCTGTCTAGCAATTCCCGTATCTCACGCAGACTCATGGTCCTTTTAAGCTGTTCAATACGCGCCAATGCCTCAAATACTGATTCGTCGTAAAGGCGATGCCCCCCCTCAGTCCATTCCTGCTCCGTAATTAATCCCATAATGGTATAGTTATGCACCGTCTGTCGCGAAAGTCCGCTGAAATGAGACACCTCGCCTATTCGATACCGCTTGATAGGCGGGGCTATCTGCAGCCGTTCTGTTAAACTCGTCATATTTGCTTTACTCCATTTATCATGAGCACCCCATTTCTTTTCCTTCCTGAGAATCAGGATAACGACCGATAAATATATTTTACATTTTGTAAAATATATCATTAATAAATGCCTGTCAAATAACTTCTCAATATTTTCTGAAATTTTTCTCCAAAATTTTGCTTTCTTAGGTGTCGATATTCCCATTATAGACTGGATTTGTTTGATTAATCTTGTATTTTATAACGATATATAGCATGAACAGCCATCATCAACACAATATATTGAATTGCAGTATCACATACATCGGCAGTGACGACGCCTTCCGAACGGCTCTCAAACAGTCCGCAAAAATTTTAAGAATCGCCTTTAAATGCTTTTCTTCAAAGGAACTTACCCCCCTACCTCTAGATGCAGAGCATCAAATTATTTTCATCGACGGAGATTTTCTCACCCTGGACAGGCCCGATAAAAAATTATCAGATCTCAACCACCAGGCCAATCTTGTTATTCTGGCTCTATCAAAATTACCAGATTCTGACTCTCCCTTCCCAGTCTGGTTATACAAGCTATGTAATGATGTCTTTATTAAACCACCCAGACAGGAACTACTTGATTTCCGCCTTAATCTTTATATAGAACACGTGCTTGCTATCTCAGGTTCCGAAAACTTACTTAAAGTAAACCAGTTAATAAGGCAAAATCACGGCATGTCGCGGCAGATTGCTAATCTCCAGCGACGCTTGAGCCAAACCGACTCGGACCTCCATGTCCGATCCGAAGTAATCAATAAAATCAATCATATCAGCCGTCTTTCCCGACAGATAAACTGCCTGGACCTGGACAAAATCGCCTCGGTATGTATCGAGGAGATTCCCCAACTGATATCCGCTCGCTTTGCATCTCTGTATCTTTATGATTCTGAAAAGGAAATTTTGCATTTGCTGCGGCATAATCATCCTTACATGATCGATCGTCTGGTGGTCTTGAGCGAACACAAATACTCACCCATGGTAATGGCCATTAAAAGAAAAAAACTCTTGTTGATTCAAGATCTTTCTCAATGGGCCCGGGGTGAAGATATGACCGTCAATCGTCTGTTTGCCCGCAACTACAATTCCAAAAGTTGCATCATCGCCCCTCTGATGAGTGGCCAGGATGTCCTGGGCGTGCTTAATTTGGCCGATCGTATCAACGGAACCTGTTTCGATCAGGATAGCGACGGCCCGCCCGTGGAACTGCTCTGCGAGATCATCGGCTCCTCTATCACCAATATTAAACTCTACGACGAAGTGCGACAGCGGGCTCAAACCGACAGCATGACCGGCCTGGTCAATCATCGAACCTTCTATGATGAACTGGACAAGGAAGTGCAACGTTCCAAACGCTACCGAGGGAGTTTATCGCTGATCATGATCGATCTGGATAATCTCAAACAAATTAACGATGAATTCGGGCATCGGGCCGGCGACGTTGTTCTGCTGCATGTTGCCGAACAGATAAATCACTGCACCCGTGCCAACGATGTAGCCGCTCGCTATGGGGGGGATGAATTCGCCATAATTTTACCCAACACCAGTGTCGGCGAAGCTCTAGTTGTAGCCGAGCGTATCGCTAAGATGGTTTCCGAGCAGAAGGTGCAGCACGACGGAAATGATGTACAAGCCTCTATCAGCGTGGGGGTAGGTCAATATCGCACCGGCAGCACTATTGAAGATTTCATGAACGAATCGGATACGGCTTTGTTTGAAGCCAAATCCTCCGGAAAGAATCGTATTCAAGTCTTTGAAACAGTTGATAAATAAACGCCTACCTGCTTGTTCCCTTCGGAAACGGTACTTATAACTGGACTTTTGTTATAATAACATCACAATAAATTATTATATATTATACACATTGGAGTTGCCTGTTATGAAGGAAGCGCCCAACCATTATGAAAACAGCATGATAGAGGTGCGATTAGCCCGTCAGGAAGCAGAGCGGTTGCGCGAACAACTTTTATCTGAGTATAACCGTATGGTATCTAATGACTTACATAAAAATCAACCGGATGATGCGCAGCGGAAACGGGGATTGGAAGCGATGAGAAAGGCCATTTTGGCCACAAATCGGGCTCTAGAGAGTATCGATCAGGCCCTGCGCGAAATGGAACGAGTGCGGGATTAGTTAATATAACTCTTACATTTAACTGGACTTTTGCAAAATTGCCATTTGCTTCTCTCAATTTTTGTTACAGCGAATTTTTCATTTTGAATACGACTTCCCAAATTGCACAGAGGGAATTAATCAATTTTAAGATCACGCTCTCCCGTAAGTGTTGGTTAAGCTTGCCAGCTTTTGGGCTATAGATGGCGTTACTTGACGCAAGCGAAACTGCCAGCACCAGTTGCCGCGGATCGTAGCCGGACAGTTCATACGAGCATTCTTCGCCGCCAAACGCACGTGTTTATCAGTTATTCGACGGTTTACCATACGCTTCGACATCTGAGCTATCGTTATGGTTGTCCCAAAGTCGATCTCAAACACCGACAGGACTCCAAAGAGGTAGTCCGAGCCCAACGGCAAAAACGAAGCGCTTTAAAAAAACCAAAGCCAGCGCTGGTCATTGTGCTTTCGTGTATTGCGATGAAGCCGAGTTCCATTTGAATCCCGGTTTGTCGCGCTGCCGGTCTGTCCGCAGCCAACGCAGTAGCGGCCCCAATAAAAATCAGGTTATTGCGAGCTGTTTCAAAGCAACATTTTTACATTTTTGGGGGTATTTTTGCGCCCATTTCGGCCGATATTTCGGTCATAATATACAGAAAGGCTGATCAGCGGGTCGTAGGATTCGCAAGAGTTTACGGCAGGATACAAAAGTTGGCTGATTATTCGGAAATTCTACTAGTAGAGGCGGCCGTCAACGGCGACGCCGACAGCTTCACGGAGCTGTGCCGGCGGTATTATCCGGCGTTGGTGGCGATTGGGCATGCCATCTTAGGCGATCGGCACCTGGCGGAAGACGCGGCCCAGGAAGCGCTGGCCAAGGCCTGCCGCAAACTGGATCAGCTTAAAAACAACCATCAGTTTGCTCATTGGCTGGCGGTCATCTGCCGTAACGTCGCCCGCGACATGGTTCGCAAACGGGAAAAAGCCCCGCTTTACCCGGTTGAGGACCTGTCGTTGGTAGTGGCTCGGTCGGGGCCGGCCGACCTGACCGATGCCGTCCGTCTGGCCGTCGATAAGCTGCCCGAACCGGCTAAAGAGCTAATTTTTCTGCGTTACTACGACGGCCTGACGTATGACAAGATCTCGTCGGTTCTGGGTATTTCCAAACAGGCGATCAACGGCCGGCTCCGCCGCGCCAAGCAATCGATCGCCCAAACTTTGCAGCGCGAAGCTGCCGTCGAGGTGCGCTTATGAACAAGCACAAAGACGAAAAATGGCTGGATGAACAGTTGTTCCGGGCAATCAATGTAGGCGATCTGCAGTTCGACGCGGAAAAATGGAAAGAAAAATATCCTCAAGAATATGAAATGCTATCTTCGTCGGCCCGTCGCCGCTCAGACGCTTCGGTAAGCCGACAGAATATATGGAGAACCATCATGACCAATCGAATAATCAATATAGCCGCCGCCGCGGTAATTATAATAGCCCTGTGCGTGACTTTAATCGTCACCCTCACAACAGATAATGTTACCCCCCCTCTTCAAAATGACAGCACTATCGTCATGACACACGTGGCCTGGGGCAAAGTCATCGAAAACCTCCAACAAATCGAAACCCTAAAACATAAAGTGTTTATAACGATTGATATATTCGAAAAAAATCGAACGGAAGATTTGGATTTCACTATCCACCGATCCGCAGAATTCGGCATCCGCCGAGACGCTTACCAAGGAGATGAAATCATTTCCGTTTTATACATCCCCGCCCAGGGCAATGAATTCGTCGAGGTCCTTCCTCCACGAAAACAATATGTCACCGGTACTATATCCGAAGCTATCCTCGAACAGGTAAAACAGGTGGACCTACAATTGATGGTAACCGAATTAATGAAAATGGAGTATATCGAACTCGGATCGAAAACTATTGACGGTGTTGTCGCGGAAGGAATTGAGTTTATCGATCCGAAATTCGGGGTTTATCTATTCGATAACGGCACCGGAGAGCTTTGGGTGGATCCACTATCCAACCTGCCTGTGCTTTTAATCGCCGAAGGCGATACCAACGACGGCACCAGGCATCTGAAATTGGTGGTTGATCAATTCGAATGGAGCACCGAGCTGACTGCCGCTGATTTCGAAGCAGATATCCCCAATGATTATTCTTTATGGATGGATGTGGGTGAAATGGGCGCCGAAGAATCCGCAATTGAGGCATTACAGGGTTTCGCCGAACTGACCAATGGTGTTTATCCGGTAAAATTAAGTATTGCCGAAATTAACGTACAGCTCACTCATGTCCTCGAAGCCAAAGGTATAGGCTCAGGACAGGGTATGCGAGAACTTACCCAAGATGAAATCCGAAAAATAGTGCTAATTCAATCCACCTGCATCTTCTATGCCAAATTGGTTAGTGAAGAAAATGACGTCGCTTATTACGGCGATAGCGTCACTCCCGCCGACGTCAACAAGGTCCTTATGCGCTGGCAACTGAAGAGCAGCCTCTACCGTGTAGTCTTCGGTGATTTACACACCGAAGATGTAAACGCCAAACGATTAGCTGAACTGGAAGGCAGATAAACAGTCCTGTTTTGCATATTTATCCCTCTTGAAAATGTCAAAAATGGGATAATCCGCAGGTGTCAGACACAAGTAATAACGGAGCAGTCAAATGAAATCACTCAGAAACGCTACCATTTTTTCAACGATCATGTTGATCGCCTGGCTGGTCATGTCTTTTATCGATTCCCCACGTGACAGCAGTGTGGAATTGACCGCCCTGAGAACGCTGGCCATCGTGGTGATCACGGTGGTGTGCGTGATGGGCTGGGCTATAACGCACCATATCGAATCCCTTAAAAAGGAAATAAAGGCAGATAAGGGTGAAATAAAAAAGGAAACCAAAAATCTTCCTTGATTACAACCAGGTTTAGCCCCGATTAAATGAGTAAGCCGAACCGGAAGGTAAATTATTAGATAAAAAAACAACCATAACCATTTTCCAAATCAAAACCGGTCTCTTGGGCCGGCTTTTTTATGCGCGGTGGGATACGAAAACATACCTCTCCATTTTGCGAGATCGAAGAGGCTGTTTTTGATAATATTTGCCTTATATTTGGTCGGGCAAATCGGCCTTAACCCTTATTTCACAAGAATTTATGAAAAATAATCTTTTCGGCAAAATATCTATTTTATTTAGAGTAAAATATCTCCCATCATCGTTATATTTATGACAATCGATTGTTGCGGGCCCGGTAATTGAGGCGCTGATGCTCGAAGATAAATGGCTGATCTGGAAATTCAATCGCGGCAGCCGAGAGGCTTTCAGTAAGATTTATCAAAAGTATCTCGATGATCTGCTGACGCTGGCTGTGAATCTGCTGGGCGACGCCCACGCCGCCGAAGACGTGGTGCAGGACGTTTTTATCCGCTTCGGCAAATCCAACGGCGGCTTTCAATTACGCGGTAGTCTCAAAAGTTATCTGGCGGTTTGTGTAGCCAATAGAGCCCGTGATATATATCGATCCGGAAAGCGACACCAAACCGTCGACTTGAATGAAGCGGAACATGTTGCATCAGCCGCCGCCGATCCGGTGCGCTGGGCCATCAGCAATGAACAACAACAGCGTATCAGCCGGGCCCTGGCCAAAATACCTTATGAGCAGCACGAGGTGATTATCCTGCACCTGCAGGGCGATATGAAATTTCGAGAGATCGCCCGCACTCAGCAGACCTCGATCAAAACCCTCCAGAGCCGCTACCGCTATGGACTGGATAAACTGCGATCGCTATTAAATAGTGAGGTGTGTCATGCAACCAAAAGATAACCTGGAACAACAAATTATTAACTTACAACACCAGGCCGACGCCGAAACCCAACAGCGTATATTCAGCCGGATTCGGCAGGCACTGAATGAAGACCAAAAACAACAAACGGCTCATATGCAGCCGCATATATGGAGTACTATCATGCAAAATAGAATAATTAAATACGCCGCCGCCGCGGTAATCATCATTGGAGTATTGGTAACGGTCAGTTTTTTAGGCGGCTCGCCGGACGGCGCCCAAGTTGCCTGGGCCAAGGTATTAGAAGCTTTTAATAACGTTCAGCAAGTGCAGGTTGTCTCAAATAAGCTGATGCCCGACGGCTCTACCGTGACCCACAAATTCTGTCTTCGAAGACCCGATTGTATCTATGAAGATAAAACCAACAGCACTATCATCGACAACGGTCAGGAAAGATTAGTGCTGTTCAAAAACAAAAAAGAAGCCGCTTTTCTACCCTCCCGGATAGATCGTTTTCCGGTCTCCAATCACACGGTATTTAAGATAATCGGCTTATTCCAGAATGAGACTCTGGAAGGCATGACCATCACCTTGCTGGAAGATGAAAGCAACAAAACCACGATAGTTTACACAATGGATTACATAAGGCCGATTGATCAACTGACCTGGCAAGGCAAGGCCTGGGTCGATGCCGAGACGAATCTACCGATTAAAATCAGCGCCGCTTTGACCTCGACTCCGGATAGCCCCCAAGAACATCTCAGCGAAGAAGGCGCCTTCTCTTATGATCCCATAGGCAACGATATCTTCGAACTGACGGTTCCCGAAGGGTATAAAATTATCAAATAATCAAAATGATACCGTAGAGACGCAAGATTTTGCGTCTCTACATTCTTTTGCAACAGAAACTAATTTAGATTAAACATGCCCACGCGGTCAATGCCCATGACAATAATTGCGTGAGCATGGCACCCATTTCGATAAAACTTTTCTCTAGGAATTAGTGTCATCGATGATTGAGCCGGTCCGGCGGGGCCGGCTTTTTTACGCGCCACCTTTCACAAAGCCCTATATATCAATGGCTTACAATGAAAACAGATTTTCCCGTTAATTTTTTCTAAATTGTTAGACTAATATGTATTGATTAGTTGTCATAGCAGTGACGATCGTTAGTTTTGAAACTACCTGGGTAAAAAGTTGATGCTGGAAGATAAGTTGCTGGTTTGGAGATTAAAGCGCGGCAGTCGCCCGGCTCTACAGCGAATCTACGAGAAGTATAAAAATGACTTGCTGGGGCTGGCTATTACCCTGGCGCATGATAGAGCCACCGCTGAAGACGCCGTCCACGATGTTTTTGTCTCCTTGTTCGAATATGCCGACAAACTTCAGCTTCGAGACAACCTGAAGGGCTATTTATCCAGTTGTGTGGCCAATCGCCTGCGTAATATCTACAAGAGCAAGCCCAAGCAAACCCTGCCACTGGATGAAGCCAATGTCGCCGGCCCGGCGCTGCCGGGGCCTGATTGCCTGGCCATGGAAGCGGAAAAAATCGAGCGCATCCGCCGGGCCCTGGCCCAACTGCCCTATGCCCAACGGGAAGTGTTGATCTTACACCTGCACAGCGGCTTGCGCTTTAAGGCGATCGCCGCATCACAAGGCGTTTCAATCAATACCATCCAGAGTCGATATCGCTATGGATTGGATAAACTACGAATCCTGCTTAACGGCGAGGTCAAAACATGAAACCTAAAAATTATACCGAAAAATTAATGAAAACTTTTTGCCAGGTTCAAAAATCAACAGTCTCTACCACCACCGACCTGGACCAACGGA
>LJUC01000070.1 GCA_001303695.1 Phycisphaerae bacterium SM23_30 | reverse complement strand
CTGACGCTTACTATCAGTGCGAATCCATGGATGGAAAAGCGATTTATGCGAATTTTGAACACTATAACAGGACTGGCGATTACATGATTTTATGCAACGCTAGGGATAACAACTAACCAATTTTACTTAGATTTCAGCATACAATATAGATACTTTTATAGATACATTTGAAAAAATCAAATAAAAAACGCCGTTTTTCGGGGTAAAAAACGGCATTTTTCACTAATCGGGGCGACAGGACTTGAACCTGCGACCTCTTGACCCCCAGTCAAGCGCGCTAGCCAAACTGCGCCACGCCCCGAATCTTCCCAATCCTATAAATAGTATCTAATCTTAAATGTAACTTATTTACACCTTTGGGTCAATACTCTTATTGACATCTCTATTTAATTATGATATATATAAAATAAAGCTGATAATTTGTTAATTTTGATATGGTGCCATCGTTTATACAGCGGGTATCCACAAGAAAAACTGATTGTAAGTTTTTATAAATCAAGCAATTAACATTATTCGGCGGCATGGCCAAGTGGATTAAGGCGACGGATTGCAAATCCGTTATTCGTGGGTTCGAATCCCACTGCCGCCTTTCTTTAATCCTTTGTTAAATAGAACATTACAACTGCTCATTTCAAGGCCATGTCTGTCTAAACAGCCAGTTGGTCACGGATAGGGGTAGGGATGACGTATTGGCATGCGTCACCCCTCCCTCCGAACCGTGAGTGCGGTTTTCCCGCACATGGCTCTCCGGTTGGTGGTTATCTATCAAACTGAACCATTTGCCTCCTTACACTCCGGTCTAGGGTGTGCTTCAACACACGTGTCATTTTGCTAGAATTTGGTGGCCAGGCTGATCCCGAAGAAGACGTAATCGCTGTCGGTATCATACATTCTGGCGGCCTGGATGTCGTTGCTGAGGAGTCTGACATAGTTCAAGCTGGGGGTAATAATCCAGCCTTTTCTCTCGATCGGCAGCGACAGGGTAAAGTTAAGATCGGTCATTTTACTCTGATGTAGGCCCCAATAGTAATCATTGTAATGGGAGGTTCCCATGCCCACGCTTAAGCCCAGGTTCAGACCGACGGCGGCTTCGGTGATCTTTCCCATGCTATGGCCGATGCCCGCCCTGGCATAAGTGCCGTCGGCCTCTTGCAGATCATGATAAACCAAGCTCGAATGACGGTTCAATGACGAAGTCCGAATGAAGAAATATAAATGCCAAGGGTGCTAAGTATATTGGTTCAGCGTGAATGGGACGTTTTCCCGTTGCGGTTGAGAGAACAGCTTGAGGTGCTGATTTTGAGTTATCGGCCTGTTTTTTTACAAAAGATTTACAATTGCTCCCTCTTTGCCGAAGGTATAATTAAGGTAAAAGGATATTTTGCATTTACCAACCCCCGATATAAAGTAGGGAGCGTGGGTAATCTCAGCGCAGCGTTGATGCCAAACAGAGGACCTGACCGTGAAAGAACAAATATCGATCTTGGTGGTGGAGGACGAGCCGAACATCCGCCTGGGACTGCGCGATTTCCTGGAGTTTCACGACTTCCAGGTCGCCGAAGCCGCCGACGGCCCGCAGGCGGACCAACGGGTCTCTCAGCAGCGCTTTGATCTGATCCTGCTGGATCTGATGCTGCCCCGAATCAGCGGCGAGCAGCTCTGTGAAAAATGGCGCCAAAACGGTCTCAATACCCCCATTATTATGGTCACCGCCAAGGGTCAGCAGCAGGAGAAAATCAACGGGCTGAACCTGGGGGCCGACGATTATATCACCAAACCTTTTTCCTTGGAGGAACTCTTGGCCCGCATACAGGCCCTGCTGCGGCGTATCAGCCCCGAACGCTCGGTGGGCCGGACCTTCGCCTTTGGTCCCTGGCGGGTGGATGTGGCCCAGCTCAAAATCAACCGCCCAAATCAGGAAATCCGGATCAGCCCCCGCGAGGCCCAGATCATGCAATTCTTTGCCGCCCAGCCTAACCGCGTGATCAGCCGCGATGAACTCTATCGTTCAGTCTGGGGCGAAGAAATATCCGAATTGGGCACCCGCACCGTCGATATGCATATCGCCAAGCTCCGCAGTAAAATCGAAACCGACAGCGGCGATCCCCAAACCATTAAAACCGTCCGCGGCGCCGGCTACAAGTACGAAAATGGATAAGTTAATTGACATTTGCGCAAAAGGGCCTTTGGCCCCAAAACACAACGCCCTCTGTCATTGCCGCCCAGGCGCAAATCCAGCGGGAGGACGGGGCCTTGCCCCAGGCCTCCGTTGCCGATGGGATGATTAAAATGAACATGCGTTTATTTATCTTGTCGCTGAGCATATTTCTCAGCCTTATGGCCCTGAGCTGGATGGGTGATTTCGCCATCGATCTGCAGGCCGAGGGCCTGCAAGGCCGACGCCTCAAGGAATTTGTCGGCGTCGCCGAAAGCATCCGTCTGGACGTCAAACGCCAGCTCGATGAATTCATGCAAAAAGAAAACCGGCGCGATTATACCGAATACCAATACTATAATATACCCGACAATATCCCCGCCGCCCTGCCTCTGGAATATCAGCAACTGGCCAGGGAACGCTCCCCTCTGGGCAACCAT
Organism: Phycisphaerae bacterium SM23_30; assembly: GCA_001303695.1. Lineage (GTDB taxonomy): Bacteria > Planctomycetota > Phycisphaerae > Sedimentisphaerales > SM23-30 > SM23-30. The sequence continues at coordinate 14,142 of LJUC01000070.1, read as the reverse complement.
CTGGATCATGGTTTGGCCTACGGCTATTTTCAAATCGAACCGGACGGCGCCATCACCGCCCCCTTTTACCTCGCCGGACCGCCAACCGAAATCGCCGACGAGGCCCAAACTTATCTGGATACCCTGAAAAATAACCTGAAGCCCTTACTCGAAGGAGCCTGGGACCAAGTTACCTTCGATGATGCCATAACCGTCGCTTCGGAAACGCAAGCAGGCTCATCTATAATGGATGCTAAAGAAAAAACTGAACGTAAAGCCGATGTGGATCAGTACGACAGTGCCGCCCGGCAGGATGAGATATCGAAAAAGCCCCCCGAACAAGACCAGCGGGTAGGAAATTTCAAAATCCAAAGCCTCAGCCAGCAGAACCAACAAGCCCAAATTCTCAGCCGCAGTAAAACCAACGTCGAGCAGAATATAATATCCAATTATAATATAGCATCTCGGCTAAGTCTCTCCGCTCAAAAAGATGCGGCTAAACAGGCAAACCAGGAGGCGCTCCAGCAACAACAGCGGGTAAAACCCCCGGAACCCGATCGTGCGGGCGGCCTGTACGAACGGGAAATGACCGCCTCCTCTTCCTCCAATGAACAGGTTAAAGTTCGCGTTGAGCCTTTCCTGTCGATGTTGGTCCCGGCTGACCGGGGCCAAAAAAGCCTGTTCGACGGGCAGGTGTTCCTCCTGCGGCATGTGCAGATTGAAGAGCGGCGCTTCTGGCAGGGGTTTAAATTGAACACGGAAAAATTAATGGAATTGGCGGCCGCTTCCGCGGCCCAGGCCGTCTCCGTATATGAGGGCATGAGATTTGCCCTCTCGGATAAAAAGAACGAGCAGGCGGCTTATACCGCCTCTCTGGATTTCGGATTCGGCCAATTGGCGGTGAATCTATGGGACCTAGATCCCGACTGGATCAATAAAGAAGTCGGTAAACTCCGAGCCTGGTATTTCGGCATCGTGGCGGTGGTGTTTCTGGTCGTGGCTTTGGGAGTGCTGGGCCTATGGCGCAGCGCCGCCGCCCAGCTGAAACTGGCCCAGCAGAAAGACGATTTTATCTCCGCCGTCTCTCATGAGCTCCGCACCCCCTTAACCTCCATCCGCATGTACACCGAAATGCTGGAAAAAGACTGGGTCAAGACCGATGACAAACGCAGCCAATATTACCGCAGCATGCGCCGGGAAAGCGAAAGACTCAGCCGCCTGATCGAAAATGTGCTCGACTTCTCCCGTATCCAGCGCCGCCGCAAACGATATGATTTCAAACTCGGCGACCTCAATCAGTGCGTGCAAACCGCCTTGGATATGATGCGCCCCTACGCCGCCCAGAACGGCTTCAACCTGATCGCCAGCTTTGAAAAACTGGAACAAATTACCTTCGACAACGATGCCGTTATGCAGATCGTGATCAACCTGCTCGACAATGCCGTTAAGTACGCCGCCGCCGGCAGCGACAAAAACATCATCATCAGAACCCGCCGCGACGGCGATTATGTAATAATCGAAGTCGAAGACCACGGCCCCGGCCTGCCCCCTAAGCAGCGCCGCAAAGTCTTCGAGGAGTTTTACCGCCTCGAAGACGAGGCCACCCGCGAAACCGCCGGCGCCGGCCTGGGCCTGGCCCTGGTCAAAAAATTCGCCGAAGCTCACCGCGGCTTCGTCGAAATCCTCGCCGCCTAGCCCGCCCCATTTGTAAAACCCACATCGTACCGGACGGCATGCCTTTGCCCACCAAAGGCATGTCGCATTACTCATTGTTTTACACGTTATTTACAGAACGAAATCCCTTTTAAAGTGTATATTATAAATAGAAATAAAAAATCCATATTTAAGGAGACCTGTCATGGACGGACAAACCAGGAAAAAAATGATGTTTTTCGGATTGTTGATCATGTTCCTCAGTGGAGGCTGGGCCGCAGGCCGCATCCCGCACCAGCAGATGCGGGAATTGGCCTCGAACGTAATCATGCCTCAGAGTCGGGATGTCTCCTATTCGCCCTCCCTCCGCCATGGGCCCATCCGGATTACCGAGGTGATCGCCAAAGTCGATATTATCGATCAGGTGGCGATAACTACCCTGGAGGTTCACCTGAAAAACCCCAGCCGCTCCCGCCAGGAAGCTGAGGTAATCATGCCCGTGCCCGACGGCGCCATCATCCGTGGCTTCGCCTTCGAAGGTTCCGCCGCCGAACCCACCGCCAGGATCTTACCCAAAGAAGAGGCCCGTCGCATCTACAATCAACTGGTGTCGAAGATCAAAGACCCCGCCTTATTGGAATTCATCGGCTACAATCTTGTCCGTTCCTGCGTCTTCCCCGTCGAAGCGGGCGGCACCCAAAAACTGCGCCTTACCTACGAGCACCTGCTGGAAATCGACGGCAAACGCATCGACTACACCCTGCCCCGCAGCGAAATGCTCGATTATAAGGTACCCTGGAAGGTCTCCATTAGAATAAAATGCGCTAAACATATCTCCACGGTGTACTCACCCACCCACCGGATCATCCGGACACCCATCACCAGTAATGAATACTTGGTTGAGATTGCCCCTGACGCCGCGACCGAACCCGGCGCCTTTCGCCTGTCCTATCTGATGGCCGCCGACGGCCTCGCCGCTTCCCTGCTCTGCTATCCCGATCCCCGGGTAGGCGGCGGGTATTTCCTGTTTTTGGCCGGTTTGCCCGCTAAGGCCCCCAAAATCGATGTGCAAGAGGGCATCAAACGAGAGGTGACCCTTGTATTGGACCGTTCCGGCAGCATGAGCGGTGAAAAAATCGAACAGGTCCGTCAGGCCGCCCTGCAGATCATCGCCGGCCTGCAGGAAGGAGAAATATTCAATGTCATCATTTACAACAACAATGTTGAGATGTTTTCCGGGCACCCCGTCGTCAAAAACCGCCCTAACGAACAGGCCGCCCGAAAGTACCTCCAAAGCCTAACCGCCAATGGCGGCACCAACATTCACGACGCCCTCCTGGAGGCCTTACGCCAGAAACCCACCGAAAAAACCTTGCCTATTGTATTGTTTCTCACCGACGGTATTCCCACGGTCGGCAATACCTCCGAAATCGCCATTCGCAGCGTGGCCGTCAAAGCCAATCCTCATCAACGCCGCATCTTCACCCTCGGCGTCGGCGTGGACGTCAATGCCCCCTTATTGGAAAAAATCGCCGATCAAACCCGCGCCAAAGCCACCTTCATCCTGCCCCAAGAAGATGTGGAAGTCAAGGTCGGCAAGGTCTTTAACAGTCTCGCCGGACCGGTCCTGGCCGATCCTCGCTTTGAAATCACCACTGCCCGCGGCGGACCCGCCCCCGGTCGCACCCGGGATATCATCCCTGCCAAACTGCCCGATCTGTTTGAAGGCGACCAACTGGTACTGCTGGGCCAATATATTGACGAGGACCCTGTCGTCTTCAATATCAGCGGCAATTACCTGGGCGCCAAACGTACCTTCAGCTTCGAATTTGATCTCGACAAGGCCACCACCCGCAACAGCTTTGTCCCCCGCCTCTGGGCCGGCCGCAAAATCGCCGAACTCATCGACGCCATCCGCCAGCTCGGCGCCGATAACGCCGTAACCGCCCACGACCCGCGCGTCAAAGAGCTGGTCGATGAAATCGTAAAACTCTCCACCGAGTTCGGCATCCTCACCGAATATACCGCCTTTCTCGCCGAAGAGGGCAGCGATCTGTCCAATATGCCCGCCCTGCGCGAAATGGCCGCGGAAAATCTAAAATACCGGGCCATGAACGCCCGCGTGGGAATAAGCGCCGTCAATCAAAGTATGAATATCATGCAGCAAAAAGCCGGCGGTCTTAACATTCGCAACACGTTTTATGATGACAAAATGAATCAGGTCTCCATCGCCAATGTTCAACAGGTCAGCGACCGTGCCTTTTATCAACGCCGCAACCGTTGGATCGATAGTCGGCTGGTCAAATTGGATGCCGACGCCAGGCCGGACCGGGTGATTCAGTTTGGTTCCCAGGAGTTTCTCGAATTGGCCCGCCGCCTGGCCCGCCGGAACCGACAGGCCGCCCTCGCCCTCCAGGGCGAAATCCTCATCCAAATGGACGACCAAACCGTCCTGATTAAAAAATAAACCAAAATGATTAAAAAGCAACAAAAACCGTCATCCCTTTTATTACAAAATAACCATATTTATCTTAAAAGGATCAATAAAATGAAAATGAGGAAAATGATTGTATTGCTGATAGGTGTTATTTTCGTTGGCTCTAGTGTAGTACCAAAACCTTCACGGGCCGGCTTAACTCAGACTGTGGATGCTAAACTTCAAGCGGCTGAAACCCCCCTGGCCAACATGCCCGTTAAGGAAATAACGGTGTTCAAAGACGGACATGCCTTTGTCCTGCATGAGGGCCTGATGCCGGTTAATAATCGGGGTAATGTCGTGCTGGATTATCTGCCCCGGCCCATCATCGGAACCTTTTGGGCTTATACCAGCGACCCCCGGGCCCAACTTAGCTGTGTCACCACCGAGCAGCGGGTCGTTTCTATAGATCACACGGCCTTGACCGTCCCGGAGTTGATCGAGGCTAATATCGGTAAAAAAGTACAGATTACCGATAATTATAATAAATCCTTTCAAGCTACCATCCTGCGGGTGCCCGCCCGCGACAGTGACGAGTTAGACCGCACCAACCCCCCGAATACTCCCGATCAATTGCCTCAAAAAAGCCAACTTGTACTGCTGCAAGTCGATGAAGGCGTTAAGGTGATGCCCCTGGATCGCATTCAGCAGATAACCTTTCTGGAGACGCCTCAATCCGATTTCGCCCAGGCCGAATTCCGGCCCGCCATGACCCTGAAACTCGATTGGACCTCGCAGAAACCATCCGCCCAGGCCAACGTCGGTTTGTTTTACGTTGAAAAAGGCATCCGCTGGATCCCCGGCTATCGCGTCGAAATTGACGGCCAGGGAAATGCCCTGCTCAAACTGCAGGCCACCCTGGTCAATGAATTAGCTGATCTTCAGGACGTGAAAGCCCACCTGGTTATTGGGGTCCCCCGGTTTAAATTCGAAGATACTGTCGATCCCGTCTCCCTCCAGCAGACCGTGGCCCGGCTTTCCAATGCCTTTAGATCCTCCAGCCGATCCGCCTATGCCTATAGTAACGCCATAGCCAGTCAGGTGGCGGGCGATTATGATGAGATGTTCCGATCCGCAGAAGGGGCCGCCGACCGGCAGGCTGCCGGTTTGGATTTAGGACCGGAAGTATCCGGTTCCGACAAAAATGAGGATTTATTCGTCTTCACCCTTGACCATGTAACCCTGAAAAAGGGCGCCCGCATGGTGGTGCCGTTGGCCGAATATAAATTAACCTACCAAGATGTGTATAAGCTCAACATCCCCTTTGCCCCGCCCCCGGAGGTTCGCTATCGCTTCAACGGCTCCCAGCAGGACGAACTGGCTAAATTATTCAGCAAACCAAAAGTAAAACACTACATCCGTATGAAAAACAACGGCGAATATCCCATCACCACCGCCCCCGCCCTGATCCTCCGCGACGGTCGCCTCATCGCCCAGGGAATGACCAAATATACCGCTATCGGCGCCCAATGCGACCTGGAGCTTACCACCGCCGTCGATATCACCCTCGATCTAAAGGACCTCGAAACCAACCGCCAGGCCAACGCCGCCAACTGGGGCGGCCATAGTTGCGACCGATTCGATCTGGCCGGCGCCATCGCCTTGACTAATCACTTAACCAAAACAATCGATCTGGAGGTTGCCCGTTCGATTCTGGGTAACATCGACGACGCCAATCAACAGGGCGAAATTGAACAGATCGGCGGCCACGGAAACAATTGGATGGCGGAAAACGCATATCCCTATTGGTGGCACTGGTACAATTGGCCCTATTGGTGGTATCGTTTCAATACCATCGGGCGGGTAAACTGGAAGATTCAGCTTGAGCCGGACCAAAAACTCACCCTGCAATATAATTGGCATTATTTCTGGGATTGGTGATAATGGCCCATAAATCAACCCCCGGCAGGGCCCTAAAACTCCCCACGCCAAGGCCTCTCGGCAATGACGCCACCGTAATCCTTTATTATAAAAAGAGTTATCTTGGAAACCGCCCCTTACCGCCAAATGTTAAAATAAATGTAAAACTTGCTAAAAAATAATTGAATCACTTTATAAATTACGATACAATACCAGTGATTGTCTGGTTGTCAATCTAAGCTAATCGAGTAGAAAATGCATCCCGGAGGGTCGGCGATTACAACCATGAGGAAAATCCTGGCAATAATCATCGTGTGTTCCCTGATAGCAGGTTCCGGATGGGGTATCGGTTCCTGGACCTGGCCGGGGCAAAAACCCGCCTTCGACCAAAAACCCTTAATTCAAATCGCCCTCCTGCTGGACACCAGCGATAATATGTCCTCCCTGATCGAACAGACCCAATCTCAATTATGGCAAATCGTCAACGAATTGGCCTCCTATCGGCAGTACGGCCAAACGCCTCAATTGCAGGTGGCTTTATATGAATTTGGTAAAAGCCGGATCCCGGCTTCCCAGGGTCATCTGCAGATGACCCTGCCCTTCACCGGCGACCTGGACGCCGTATCTGAACAGCTCTTTAACCTGACCGCCCAGGGGGGGCCAAAATACTGCGGCAAGGCTATTCAGACGGCCGTTGATTCGCTCTTCTGGAGCGGCGCTCAAGATGATATAAAGGTCATCTTTATAATCGGCTGCGAACCTTTCAACCAGGGACCGGTCGAATACCGCCGCGCCTGCGAGGCGGCGGTCGCCCAGGGAATTGTGGTCAATACTATTTACTGCGGCGATCATCAAGTCGGCATTGCCAACGAATGGCAGGACGCCGCCGATCTCACCGGCGGAATGTATCTTAGCATCGATCAGGATCAAACTGAAGTTTATATTGAAGCCCCCCAGGATAAGAGAATCGCCGAGTTGGCCTTCAATCTAAACGATACCTATATCCCCTTCGGCCCTCAAGGGAGTGTCGGTCTCGACAATCAAAACGCCCAGGATCAAAATGCCCTGGACGCCGGCGAGGCGGTCATCCTCCGACGCGCCCTGCTGAAATCATCCCTCTTGTACCTCAACCCCGACTGGGACTTGGTCGATGCCGTCAAAGAAAAAATAATCCGGCTGGAAAACATCGAAAAAGCCGACCTGCCCCCCAAATTGCAGAAGATGACCCTCCAGCAGCAGCAGGCCTACGTCGAGGCCTTGTCCCGACAACGCAGCGCTATCCGGCGGCAGATTCAACAATTGAGCCTGCAGCGAATAAAATATGTCGACCCCCAGGGTCAAAACCCCGACCCCGCCCCAAAAAATTCCCTCGCCGAGGCCCTTATCGAAATGACCCGCAATCTGGCCCTCAAAAAAAGCTTCATTCTGGAACAAACGCCGCAAGCTCCCGGCAGCTAATCCCCTTCTCGATTAACCCGCATATTTTAGGTGGCATGTTTTTGCCGGGCATCAGCACCTGTGCCATTGGCCCCCCCTATCGCACAGTAATGGCGTCGAACCTCGGCAAGTATTATCAAGATATTTCCGGAACCGCTTATTAAAAAAACAAATCCGCTTTTTAGTTGTGGCAAATCTAAAAACACTTGCCTCAGAGGTGCTTTTTCCGTATTGTCAAATACTTAAATGTTTAGGCAGCTGTCAGTACGCAGGAGTAAACAAATGCCCACGAACAAGTTTGTCCGAGCGGTCTTCCCCGGTTCCTTCGATCCCATTACCAACGCCCATCTGGACGTGGTCCGGCGCAGCGTAAAAATCTTCGATGAACTAATTATTGGGGTGGGTGATAACCCCGCCAAAGATCACCTCTTTACGGGCCCCGAACGCCGGGAAATGATCGACGAGCTGATCAAAGATATGCCGGAAGTGAAGGTCGAGTGCTACTCCGGCCTGACCGTCGAGTACGTCCGCAGTAAAGACGCCCAGGTCATAGTGCGGGGGCTGCGCAACCTCATGGACGTGCAGTACGAATTTCAATTGGCCCTGATCAACCGGACGGTGGCCGGCATCGAAACCGTCTTCATCATGACCGACGAAAGGTTCGGCTTCACCTCCTCCACCCTCATTCAGGAAGTAGGCCGCTTCGGAGGCGACGTCTCCGGGCTCCTGCCCCCCTCCGTCTATGAAAAATTGCAGATAAAACTAAAAAAATCCAAAAATAAATGAGCCTGTATGTAGAGTATTCTAAAAATGCCCAAAACCTTTAACAAAACCTGGCATGCCCCCTCACCCCCATAAATAATATGTACGCCGCCTCCGCTGAAATAACTTTTCGTACCGGTCACTGCCTGCACCTTAAGCCCAACGCCCCCGAACAACCCCATCAGCACCGCTGGCGCGCCCGGGCCGTCGTCCAGACCCAAACCCTCGACCGGAATGACCTGGTGATGGATTTCCAACTGCTCGCCCACCTGCTCCGGCAGGCCGCCCGCCCGCTGACCCGGGTCAAAATGATCAATGAATTGCCCCCTTTCGCCCGCCGGAATCCCTCCGCCGAACGTATCGCCCAATATATTTTCGATCGCCTCGCACCCCTCTTGCCCTCCACCGTAAAACTAAAAAAAGTGATCGTCTGGGAAACCCCCCACGCCGCCGCCGCCTACCAACCTTAAACCAGCTCAAAACCTCGCCCCAACTGTAATTAACTTATACCGCCTTCAGCGGGACATTATTAGCCCCCGATGTAAAATCGGCAGGTGACCTATATATGTGAAATTGGTTACCACCGGTGCCCGCCTCAAACGCAGCTCGCCGATGCTTACCCTATGGATAGCATAACCTCCAAACCACCCCCAATCCTAAGAGAAAGGTTAATCCCCGAACACCCCGCCCCTTCTATCCCCTTTATTCGTTATTCAAAATTCATACTTCGTCATTGAATCGTCATTCGAGCTTCGTCATTCGTCATTCCTTTAGCCTTTGTCATTTGTCATTCTCAAACTGACCATCGGTCATTATTAATAACTCATCTTATCTTAAAACCCAACCGCCCAACCTTCGATCCACTCCTTCCTTCCCTGCCTCATTGCTTACGCTCAAAAATAACCTCCACCCCCCGCGCTTCCAACGCCGGTATATGATCCTCATACGCCGTTTCGTTGAGGGGAGTATCTTTCAATCGCAAAAACTCCAGGTTCTTCAGATCCCTCAAAGGTCCTATATCCCTGATCGGGTTCCCAATTAACTGTAGAAACTCTAAATTAGCCAAACCACTCAACGAACCTATTTCGCTGACTTGAGTATGACGCAAATGCAAACTCCACAGATTGGTCAATCCCCTCAATGCCTTGATGTCCTGGATCTGATTCCCATCCAAAACCAGACTCTCCAGATTCGTCATTTCGCCCACCGGCCCAATATCGCTGATCGAATGATTTACCAAAGTCAAACTCTCCACGTTGCTCATTTCACTCAGCGAACTTAGATCATGGATCGGGCCTAAAATTATTAAACTCAAAGATCTCAGGTTGCTCAAACCGCTCAACTGCTCAAGGTTAATTATCTCATTGCTGGCTAAACTCAATGTCCTCAGGTTGCTCAAACTGCTTAACGCCTCTAAATCGATCTTCGTTCCCGAAACCAACTCCAGGAATAATAGTTTGTCCATCTTGCTCAAAGGCCTTATATCGCTAAACGAGCCCGTTATATCTAAAACCTCCAAATTAATCATCCCACCCAATGGGCTGAGATCACTGAACGAACCCAACAAATACAAACTCTCCAGGTTCACGCAATACTCGATACCCGTTAGGTCGATCATTTCCGGCACGGTCAGACTCAGAGATGTTAATTCCGCCAGTTCTTGATCCCTGATCACCCCCCTGGGCTGTTGTAGCTCTTCCCGTATCGCTCCCTCCAACGCCGTATCCGCAAAATAAACTGCCTTTCCCATCCCCAGCCACTCCGCCACCTTCTCCCTATCACCGTTAATAAAACTCAAAAACAAAAACACCCCGCTCACCCCCAGCAACACCACTAACCAGACAATAACCTTCTTCCTGCCCAGCATACCAATCAACCTGTTTTCCCTATTCATTCAATTCGTAAAATTCGTGGTTCAATATCCGCGTCTCCCTGCGGCTCCAAATCTCATAGTCCTCAGTGTCCGAACTTCTGTATTCTCCTTGCCCTTTGCCCCTTGCTACTTAATCCTTCTTCTCTTTCCTTTGTGCCTTTTGAGCTTTTGTGGATCTGTGGTTTCACTCTTTATTTAAACTCATTGTCTATTGTCCGTTGTCCGTTTTTATTGTCAGTTGACAACTGTAGGGTAGTCTCCTACCTTTCTTCTACTTTATTATTTCCTCCTCCTCCACATACCCCGGCAGCTTCTCCAAAGCCTCTTTCACCATATCAGAACTATTACCACTATAACCAGACCCGTAATTATTACTATTGTCAACTTTACTTTTTTCATCCAATTTGCTTTCGCTGCCACACGCAAATTATTAACGTCAAAATATAATCTTGTATATCCTTTTGTCCCGTCTAAAATATTCCATATTCAAAATTCAAATTTCATCATTGATTCGTTATTCGAACTTCGTCATTCTCCATAATTTCGGCCTTTGAGCTTTGTCATTTTTCATTAAAACCTGTCCCGCCTCATTCCTGCCCCGTCAATACTAACTACTCACTTCTTAATTCAAACTGCTGTTTCCCTAAGATTATGCCCTTATCATATCCCCCCTCCCCAATCTCCACCACCAAAATCCCCGACCCTAATCCCCCACCCCTCGCCCCGCGACTCAACTGATCTATTGCCCAGTGCCTTTTGCCTAATGCCTAATGCCTAATGCCTAATGCCTAATTTCTTCTCCCTCTGTGCCTCTGTGCCTCTGTGCCTTTCTTCTCATAATTCATTCAAAATTCAAAGTTCAAAGTTCTAAATTAACATTTTCCCTATCTTGCCTATCTTATATATCTTATCTATCTTAACATTTACCGGGCTTAAAAATCAGTTAAAATAAGTGAAAAACCATGTCAAAACCCATCAAAAACACGTCAAAAGTGGTCAACTTTCCCTCAAAACCCGCGCACTTTTGATCAAAAATCCTGCATATTTCGCAGAAATCCTGTATATTTTCTGCATAAATCCCAAAATTACCCCCTGTTTGCCCTCATTTGGCCCTGATTTTGGTAAGATAGGTAAAATTTTCCCTCCCCAAATCTTACCTATCTTAACATTTGTATAAATATACAACATATACAACGCCTTTCTCCATGCAATTTTTCCCTCCCTTTGCCCCTCAAAACATAATACTGTATCTTGTAAATCCCCCCTCAAAAAACTAAAATAATCCATATATGAACGATAAAAACACCGCGATCATCTTCGACATCAAGCGTTACGCCATCCACGACGGCCCCGGCATCCGAACCACCGTCTTCCTTAAAGGATGCCCCCTCAAGTGTTTATGGTGCCACAATCCCGAAAGCTGGTCGGAGAAGCCCCAACTGGCACTCCGGACCGCGCGATGTATCCGTTGCGGCCGATGCCTTCAAGCATGCAAAAACAACGCAATCTCTTTAATAGAAAAAAGTTACATCACCAATCCCCAAAATTGCACCGCCTGCGGAACATGCGTCGATGCCTGCCCCTCCGCCGCCCGCGAAATGATCGGGAAACCTTTTAATATCAATGACTTAATGAAAGAAATCGAAAAAGATGTCATCTTCTTCGACCAATCCGGCGGCGGCGTCACCTTCTCCGGCGGAGAACCCCTCATGCATCCCGAATTCCTTCTGGAAATCCTTAAACTATGTCGCCATAAAGAGATACACACCTGCATCGACTCCGCCTGCTACGCCCCTCAGGATATTCTCGAAAAAGTGGCCGCCTCCGCCGACATGTTCCTGTGCGACCTAAAACATATGCAAACCTTTATGCACCAAAGGTTTACCGGAGTCGGCAACGAAATTATTTTACAAAATATTTCTTGTCTTTCTACCCTGAATAAGACTATTATAATAAGAGTGCCGATCATTCCCGGCTTCAACGACGATCATAAAAACATCGAAGCAATAGGCAGCTATGTCGTTTCATTAAAAGGAGTTATGCGAATTGATATCTTGCCCTACAACCCCGGCGGCCTTGAAAAATCAGATCGGCTGATATATGAATATGACCTGATGGAGTCAAAAACTCCCAGCCCTGCACAGATGGAAGAAATCGCGCAAATACTGCGTAATCAAGGCCTTAACGTAAAAATCGGAGGCTGATAATGAGCGAACATGTCACCAACCTGATAACGGAAGAGAAGCCGAAGAAGCCGGCCATGAGCGAACAAGTGGCCCGGCTGCGGCGACAGAGCGTGGATACCAGCCCCTACATCTCCACCGAACGGGCGGAGTTGATCACCGAGTTTTATCAAAATAACCCGCCCTTTTGCGTCTCGGCGCCGGTGTACCGGGCCCGGGCCTTTCAGTATCTGATGGAGAATAAGACCATCTGCATCAATGAGGGAGAACTGATCGTTGGGGAACGGGGCCCGGCGCCCAAGGCCACGCCCACCTATCCCGAGTTGTGCTGTCACAGCCTGGAGGATTTACGCATCCTGAACAGCCGCGACAAGACCTCTTTCGTGGTAAGCGACGAGGTTAAAAAGGTTTATAAGCAGAAAATCATCCCCTTCTGGAAGGGTAAAACGATACGAGAAAAGCTTTTCGGCTCTATGAGCGACCCTTGGCATCGGGCCTTTGAGGCGGGGGTTTTTACCGAATTTATGGAGCAGCGGGCCCCGGGCCACGCGATACTGGATGATAAGATATATCATCGGGGGTTTATGGCCTTCAAGCAGGACATCGCCGATGCCCGTGACCGGCTGGATTATTTCAATGATCGGCAGGCCTATAACAAAGCCCAGCAGCTTGAGGCGATGGAAATCGTTGCAGACGCGTTAATTACGTTTGCCCATCGTTATGCGGACAAGGCCAAGGAGCTGGCGGAGAAGGAGACGGATGCGGTTCGGCGGGAGGAGCTGGAGCGGATCTGCGAGGTCTGCCGACACGTACCGGCTCACGCCCCGCGTAACTTCCGGGAGGCGCTGCAGATGTACTGGTTCGTGCACCTGGGGGTGATAACGGAATTGAACACGTGGGATTCGTTCAATCCGGGCCGGCTGGATCAGCATCTTTATCCCTTTTATATCAAGGAGTTAGAAGCGCAAACCCTGACGGACGAACAGGCGCGGGAGCTTTTAGAGTGTTTCTGGATCAAGTTCAACAATCAGCCGGCGCCGCCGAAGGTGGGAGTGACCGAGGAGCAGAGCGGGACCTACACGGATTTTGCATTGATCAACGTGGGGGGTGTTAAGCCGGAGGATGGCTCCGACGCGGTCAACGAGATTTCGTATATGATCCTGGACGTGGTGGAGGAGATGCGACTGACCCAGCCCAGCGCGTGTATTCAGTTGAGCAAGAAGAATCCGGATCGGTTTTTGAGGCGTGCGGTGCGGGTGATCCGGAGGGGCTTTGGTCAGCCGTCGGTGTTTAATACGGACGTTATCATCAAGGAGATGCTGCACGACGGCAAGACGATGGCGGACGCCCGGGCGGGGGGGCCCAGCGGCTGCGTGACGGTCAGCGCGTTCGGCAAGGAGAGCTGCACCCTGACGGGTTACTGCAACTGGCCCAAGATACTGGAGTTGACCTGTAACAACGGGATAGACCCGGCGACGGGGATCCAGGTGGGCGTGGAGACGGGGGAGGTTTGCGAATTCGATACGTTTGAGCGGTTTCTGGAGGCGTACAAGCGACAATTAAGGTATTTTATTGATCTGAAGATACAGGGCAATAACATCATCGAGCGTTTGTACACCAATCATATGCCGGCGCCTTTCATGTCGCTGGTGATGAGCGATTGCGTGGCGCGGGGCCGGGATTATCACGACGGGGGGAGCCGTTATAATCCGACGTACATTCAGGGGGTGGGGATGGGGACGCTGACCGATGCGCTGGCGGCGGTGAAATACCACGTGTACGACGAGCGGGATATAACCATGGGGGAGCTGATGGAGGCGTTGAGGGCGGATTTTGAGGGCTATGAGGAGCTGCGTCAGGGTTTGTTGAACCGGACGCCGAAGTACGGCTGCGACGATGCTTACGCCGACGAGATTTGC
>LJUC01000069.1 GCA_001303695.1 Phycisphaerae bacterium SM23_30 | reverse complement strand
TTGGCGTCCAGGATATCCTGTTGGCCGGCGCTTAAGGTTCCCAGGATAAGCAAGGAATCTTTCTGCAGTTCTCTGGTTTTGCCCGCCTTGAACAGGGCCTTTCGTATCCCGTCGTCGGGGATCGGCTCAAATTTGACCTTAACCGTTTTGTTTTTGTTCATGGTCACGGTGTTGATATGCAGCAGCGACCTATTGTTATCCGTTCCGCTCCAATACTTGACCCGATAATTGGGATCCGGTATCGCCGATAACGGCACCGCCGCCCCTTGCGGGAAGGTTCCCTGCGACGGCTCCACCGAACCATTATCACCCACCACTATAACGTTTAGCTCCTTGCCCGGTGGGGCCTGTTCCACCTGAATCAGCAGATCGCCCAGGTTGGGTTCGGCCAGATACGAATAATCGGGCTCAATGTCGTTATTTTTGTACGCCGATGTACCTATAAGTTGTAAATCAACGTTTATATCACCCGGATTACCGCATATGACCTTCAGGTTCCATACTAAATCCACCGTTTCGCCCGGCACCGGCAGGGCAATATAGGGAGGGAAAGTACCTCCGCTGAAATCAGATATCGAGTTGCAGTCGATCAGGGGATCGCTCTGGTACCAAAAATCAAAATCAGCATGGTGCGCCATCTGCTCACCGGGAGTGGTTCCTTTTTCCGCCAGGGTGCCGGGGCCGTTGACCTGCAGGCCGAAATCTATTGCAACTATGATGACTTTGCTGACAATCTTGATATGGACCACGTCCCCCGGCGTTATGGTGCCGCTGGAATCGTTATCATCGTGGCCGGCCGCCACCACGTCCACCAACGTCCCATAAGCCGACCCCGTCAGCGTCAGCACCGCCAGCAGCCATATGCATGCCTTATTCATCTTAATATATCTCCCTGGTTTTAAAGTATCCCCCGATCTATATACATTATTAGATCAATCGGTTATTTTTCCCGCTGTGTTTATAGGAGTGTTACGGGTCAAAACAATGATTAAACCGTCTTTTGCTCTTTGGAGCCTCTGACAAAAAGAGGCAGTTTGTCACCCTGAGTGCAGCAAAGAGTCTCAAGCGCACCCGAAATAAAGCCTCTTCGCGGCGCTCAGAACGACTTTAAAGCAGTATTTTTGTTTTGTTAGAGGCTCTTAATTTTTTCTTTATTTCACCCTGATAGTGTCTTTTCCTTCGAATTTTGTCCCGTCATAAAGTGCGCCGGATACGGTCAATTCGCATGATCCTTTTGAGAGCCAGAGCTCTAACTCGGATCGTGAGAACCTGGCCATAAGCGCCTGCTCAGCTTCGTCGATCCGGACCTTGCCATAGTCGGGTTCGATCTCGCCCATAAGCCGGATGGTGCTCGGATCAACCTCGGAAATATCATATCCCTCGGGCAGTTGCAAAGTGCAGGTGATTTGTTTTATTTTGCTTTTCAGATTGAGCGTCTGGGGAGCAATTTTGACCTCAGCGGCTATGGCTTCTGCCGCTTGCGGAAGCAGCAAAAAGCCGCGCGGTTCCGAAGCGCCGTTTAAGCTCCCAACTCCCACAATCCAGCCGTCGTCGTTGATGTCGTGGGCCTCGAGAAGAAGCCAGCCTTCACCATCAACCAACTGATTGTTCAAGTCGTGGAATTTTGCGCCTTCCCACAGGAAAGCGCGGTTGCCGTCGGCCGCGGCGAAGCCCCCCACCACCTGTTCATTATCGTTGAGGCTTAAGGCCCAGGTGTCAACCGACAGGGGGGCCAGGGCTATTACCTCGCCGCCCTGCCATAAGACGGCGTGTTTAACATCATCGGCGTCGGCGGAGTATCCGACGATCCGGTCGTTGTTGTTAATGGCACTGGCAGCAGCGGCGACATCACCCGGCAGAAGCGCCAACTCCACAGGGGGCAGACCTTCCTGCCAGACAAAGGCCCGCTGGCGGGGAATGTCCAAATCACCCGAATAACCGACGACCTTGTCATGGTTATTTATGTCGGAGGCATG
Source organism: Phycisphaerae bacterium SM23_30 (assembly GCA_001303695.1). Lineage (GTDB taxonomy): Bacteria > Planctomycetota > Phycisphaerae > Sedimentisphaerales > SM23-30 > SM23-30. The sequence continues at coordinate 15,048 of LJUC01000069.1, read as the reverse complement.
ATTATACTTGTCGTCCGTATAAAGCGTTTTAATAGGGACAAGTTCTTTGCCGCCGCCGTCTCTCCATAAGGCGGCCTTGGAAAGGCTCGACAGGGGTTGAAATATTATACCTACAATTTTGCCGGCGTCATTGACGGCCAGGGCTTCACCGCCTTTTCCAAGCGTTAAGGAAGTCGGCAGGGGATTTTTCACCCCGTTTTGCCAGTAAAAGGGGGTGGGAAAGCCGCTGATAACCTCCGCTCCGACCACCAGTTTGTCGGCATTAATATCATTGGCCCAGTCGGAATCGAGTTCGTTGGTGATATAATAGCGTTTGTTGTCTTCCCACACAAAGGCACTGAGGTCTCCAGGCTTAGTGGTACCGCAGCCGGCTACTTGACCCAAATTATTTATGCTTAAAGGACACAAGAGCGCCCCGGAAAAAGGAGAAATCGAAAGTTCACCCAGATCAATAATCAGGTATTCAACGGCAGAACAAATCCGGGTAAAAGCTAGTACGACAATTGCAATGGTTAATATTCTATACTTCATCTTATCACCCTTTCTGCAAAATCTGAATTGAAGTTATGGTTAGGACATTTTATTCCTTGTTCTCCTAGAGTCCAATAACTTGATATATTATACGTAAGAAAATCCTTACGCAATATATTTATCCGGCAGAATCCGCCTACAGAGAAATGCCCCTGACCAAAAGTTCAAAAAAGCTCGGCTGCTTCGATTATTTAGATATATAAATAAATTTTATAAAAGTAATTACAACTTTTTATCTCAGTACAGCTCCACGTAGGAATTTCCGTCGCGGATCATGAGAACCTTCGATTTTATACCCATCGGCAGCATACGGTCCGGCGATGGGGTAATGTTAATGGTATGCCCGCCTTGTTCGGAGATGCCGACGGTGGTGTCGAGCATGCCGGCCAATTCGCCCAGATCCAAAGGGTTCGCCATGGAAACGACGGTCCCGTCAATGGTGGCGTCCCCGCGGACATCGACCACCCCGCCGAGCACGAGGCCGGTCAAAGTGCTGTCGCCGGTGCCGTTGCCTATATCGACATTATAGTTAGGGGCTAAAATAGCCGCCTCTTCCATTACGGTGTTGTTAAAAACGCAATCGCCCGTGAAATACAAAGCGTTCTTTTTCCATTCCTCGATGCCGAATTTGGGCGGCACCCCGGTGATGATCGGACCGTTGAAGGTGCAGTTTTCAAAGCGAACATTGTTGGTGCCGATGCCCGTCATGGTGCCGATATAAAATATCCCTTCAAAGACGCAATTCTTAAACAGGGCGTTTCCGGCAATGGCCCGTTTGTCGCTTACGGTCATGTTTTCATAAACCGTGCGATTCAGCTCTACGCTTCCCCAGACCGGCTGGGTATAGTTGCCGGGGGCGTGAGGGTAGTATTCTTTCTGGTTATAGGTATGACCGGATGAGAGCACCGATGTCTCTTTGGCATACATGCTGGTGTCGAAATCTTCGGTCCGGGGCAGATCGACCTCCGGCTGATCGTAATTGATCTCCTCGCAGGTGCCCAGCACCACGTCCTCCAGGGTGTAACCGCAGTCGTCAAAATCGCTTTCATTCATAACCGTGTTTACTTTGCCGTCGATGGTGGAAATGGGCGACAGCGTAATCGGAGGGGCAATCTCGGGATTTCTCCAATCGCTATATATCCCGGATCCCAGAGTAGAATCATCCGTGATATTAATGGGGCTTTTACTGGCGACGGAAAATTTCAACATGTCGGTATCCTTGATCATCCCGTAACATATACCGAGGCGTCGGCTGACATCGGCCATTTGTCCCGTGCTGATGATAATCAGATTTTGGGGATTGTCGTCATACTGCTTAACCGAGAGGGTAAACCCGGCCCGGCTCTGAGAATCTATGATTATACAGGGAATGATAAATTCCTCCCCGGTGCGGATCCCTTCGGTGAAGGCAACCGGATTGGGAAGGGATTGACCCTCCAACAAAGGCGAGTTCCTCAATGCATCCTGAATGTAGCCGATCAAATTATAAAAACTCAGAAAAGCGTCGTCATCGGTGACGATGTTGTTGAAGGTTTTGATGCCTTCTTCGACGATGTAACTGCCGACAAAGCAGTGGGCATAAGCCAGGCCCGATTCGGCCGCTCCCTGGGCCGCGGCGATGTCGCGATGTGTCCGGGCCATCTTTACGTTGACATTGCCCATACCCGTGAAGGAGATCGCCAGTACGGCAAAAAGAGTTATGAAAAATACAGCTAATATGGAACTGCCTCCCCGGCGTGATCGTTTGGGGGATTTCATAATTATCTTCCTTTTGGAATTAACTTCCGATAATGTCCTTTCCTTTTCGTTTAACGTCGCCTAAATTATAAAATATGATAAAATCTCGGAACAGTAAGAACGCGTATTTTTCTTAAGTTAACCAGCTTTTCCTGCTTACGATATCCGATTAAAGCGTATAATCTCCCCCCTCGCTATAATCGTTATAAGACAATCAATATGCAGATATGCCGCATCTAAATTAGGCGGATAAGCATTGTTACATGAATAAGTCCAAAGATGAATGTGTGACTTGTCAGCTCAATCTTTATTTATCCGGCAGGGCCGCCAGATCTTCGTCGCTGCCCGCCAGCCAGAGTAAATCTCCTTTGTGGATCATGGAATCCGGCTGGGGGACGTTAATGATTTGTCGTTTGTTTTTCTTTTCGTCGGCCGCAGGGCCGCCGCTGTGCCGCAGCCCAATCAGGTTCACGTGATATTTTTTACGCAGTTGCAGCTCCAACAGCGTTTTGCCGTCGAAACTGGCCGGAGCGGTATATTGGGCCAGACTGAAACCCTCGGCAAACTCCAGCTTTTCGCTGATGTGCGGCGCCCACAACTTAAACGCCCACCGCTGGGCGCTTTCATCTTCGGGAAAAATTACCTCATCAGCGCCGATGCGCCGGAGAATCTCGCCATGGGTCTGTTGTTCGGCGCGGGCGCAGATATATCTTACCTTCAGTGACTTCAGAGTGACGGTGGTGAGAATGTTCGCCTCAAAATCCTGACCGATTCCCACAATCGCCGCTTCCACCTTATCGACGCCCTGGGAACGCAGCGCCTCTTCGTCGGTGCTGTCCAGGCGCACCGCTACGGCTACTTCTTTACTGATCTGCTCGACCGATTTATGATCCTTATCAATGGCGATGACTTCCGCTCCGGTGCGGGTCAAAGCCCGGGCCAGTTGGGAACCGAAGCGCCCCAGCCCTATTACTGCAAACCGCGGCATAATATTAACTCCTGCTTAAGCTCAAATAATCATCCCACTACCAAAGGTTCCTGGGGATACTCATACCTTATGGGCCGGGCGTTAAACGTTAAAGCCGCCAATAAACTCAGCGGCCCCAGACGACCCACAAACATCGCTATGATAATCACCCATTTTCCCGCGCTTGTCAAATGTCCCGTAATCCCCGTTGATAATCCCACGGTGCCCAGCGCCGAGGCCGCCTCAAACAAAAGGTCCAGCAAATCGTGCCCCAGGCTGTGTTCGGTGATGGTGAGCAACAATGCCATCAACCAGAGCAGCAGCCCATACAACAAGATCATGGTCGCCGCCCGCCGTACGATCATCATGGGTATCGCCCGCCGAAATACGCGCACCTGCTCCTGACGCTTTATCGTGGCGTAAACGGCCAGCACCATCACCGCCAGCGTCACGGTCTTGACCCCGCCGGCGGTGGAACTGGGCGAACCGCCCACCGACATTAAAAATATCAAAACCAGCTTCGCCCCCGCACTCCTGCCGCCTATTTCCACCGTGTTGAAACCCGCCGTGCGCGCGGTGATCGAGTTAAACAACGTATCGAGTCCCGCCCCCCAGGTTAACCCGGCGCCTCTGCCGTCCGGTCTGGTCAGTTCTAATGTCCAAAGCGAGATCCATCCCAGTACCAGCAACGCAGCGGTAGTCGCCAATACTATCTTACTGTGCAGCGTCAGCCGCGCCGGTGTGCCGACGGGGCCTCCGGAGCCCCTGCGCCCGTGTCGCCATCTTCCTCGCGCTATTAACCAGACATTCTCCAGCACCGGAAATCCCAATCCGCCCAGAATAATCAGCGGACAAATAACCGCGTACACTCGATAACAATTTCGATAACCTTCCAAACTGTCCGCCTGCAGCGAAAATCCGGCGTTGCAAAAACCGCTGACCGAATGAAATACACTCTTAAAAAGCTGTCCCCCACGCAGGGCATCAACCTGCCACATCCCGTAAAGACCCGCTGCTCCCAACGCCTCCAGCACCAGCGTAAATAGGCATATGAATAATACAACCTGCCCTATCCGTCCGGGGCCTTGTTCATTCATGATGTCACGCATGGCCACCGACTCCCGCAGACTCAAAGGGCTGCCCAAAAGAATGGCAAAGAGCGAACCAAAAATCATTATCCCCAGCCCCCCCACCTGCATCAGCGCCAGAATTATCGTCTGGCCCAGCCGGGTGAAATCCCCGCCGGTGTCCTGGACCACCAGACCCGTTACGCAGGTGGCGCTGGTGGCGGTAAAAGCGGCGTCGGTAAAACTCAATCCCCTTTGCTGATGGGCCGCCGGCAGCATCAACAAAATAGTCCCGGTGACGATTATCGACGCAAAACTCAGCAGCAGCACCCTTGTCGGCGCCCGTCCCGCCGCCGCCGCTGTTATGCTCAATCTCCCCATCCGCAGCACAATCAGTATCAGCAAGTAAATCTGGAATATGCCCCACCGTATTACCGAACCGGAACCCAAAAATTTAAGCATATTCGGCAACATCAGCACACTCAAGCACAATCCCAGCAGCAATACCAGGTCGAGGGCTATCTCCCGCCTTTGGAACCTGCGCCGGCCCTTTTGCACCCATGTATATATCTTGCCTGAGAGCAGCAATCCCGCCGCCACGAGCTCACAGAAATGAAGATACCCCGGCCCTATCAGCGGCGGACGAAAACCATATTCCGCCACCAGCGCCGCCGGCGCCAATAACATACCCACACCGCTCAACCAGCCGCCGATATTTCTTTGACCCTGTTCTTTCGCAATTTTACCAACCAAAAAATCATGCCTTTTCTACGAGACTCTGGGGAGGAATCATCGGCAAACCTCCGCCGTCTGTTGTCGTTTTGTCTGCCTCAGCCCACGTCCCCCAGCACCAGATCCGCGCCAAATTTCTCCTGCATAGCCTCACGCAGCACTTGATGTTGGGGGGCCTTTAGCTCCGGATCCGACCGGGCCACCTCCAGCGCATCCCGCCGGGCCCTGCGCAATAAATCCGTATCCCGCACCAAATCGGCTATCTTCAGTTCCCCCAGACCGTGCTGGGCCGTACCGAAAAATTCCCCCGGACCCCGAATCCTGAGATCCTCCTCCGATATGACAAACCCGTCATTGGTCTTTTCCATGATCTCTAATCTGTTCCGGGCCGCTTCCGTCTTCGCGCCGCCGAAAAGCAGACAGTATGATTTTTTTTGGCCCCGACCGATTCGACCGCGCAGTTGGTGCAGCTGGGCCAAACCAAATTGCCCCGCCGATTCGATTACCATTATGGTCGCGTTCGGTACGTCAATCCCCACTTCGATCACCACCGTCGCCACCAGTATATCAAATTTCCTTCGGCGAAATCCCTCCATGATCCGGGTTTTCTGGGCCGGCTCCATTTGCCCGTGCAGCAGCCCCACCGTAAACTCCGGAAAAATTTCCTTCTGTAAATATTCCCTCTCCGCTATCGCCGCTTTCAATGGCCCTTCTTTTTCCGCCCTTTGTTCTTCGCTCTCTTCCACCCGGGGATAAACAAAATATGTCTGCTCGCCTTGCGCCACCTTGCTTCGTATAAATTCGTATGCCCGCCTCAGTTCATCTTCGGGGTACCATTTGGTCGTTACTTCTCGGCGGCCCGGGGGCAGATGTTCGATCACCGACACCTCCAGGTCCCCGAACACCGTCATGGCCAGCGTCCGCGGGATGGGCGTGGCCGTCATCACCAGGTAATGCGGCGCCACGTCTTTCCCTCGTATCCGTTCGCGCTGCCTGACCCCGAATTTGTGCTGCTCATCCACCACCACCAACGCCAGTTGATTAAACACCACATCATGCTGCAGCAGGGCCTGGGTTCCCACCACGATGTCAATTTCCCCCCCTGCGATCCGTTTCATGAGCGCGGCCCGCTTCTTACCGGTAATTCCACCTTGCAGCAGCACCCGCTTCACCCGGCTGTGACGCAAATACCTCTCCATGCTGATAAAGTGCTGCTCGGCCAGTATTTCCGTCGGCGCCATAATGGCCGCCTGCCGACGATGACCCACCGCCAGCAGGGTGGCGTATAAGGCCGCCACGGTCTTGCCCGAACCCACGTCGCCTTGCAACAATCGATTCATCGGCTCCGACCGGGCCATGTCTCGGCATATCTCCCCGATCACACTTTCCTGATCCGCCGTCAGCAGAAAGGGAAACAAACGCCGGATCCGCTTGTCTAATTTCTCATTAATCTCCAGCGGATACGCCGGCTGCATCCGACGCAATCTCTCCCGCCGCAGCCCGATCCCCAGCTCCATCAAAAACAGCTCGTCATATGCTAAACGCCTGCGGGCCTTGTCGGCCTGTTCCCCGTGGGCCGGGGCGTGTATCCACCTTAACGCCTCTGCACGCAGGGGTAATTCTCGTTCCCCGCGAAAGGCGTCACTGAAGGGCTCTTCCACCCCCTCCAGCATTAAATCCAGCGAGTGGCGTATTATCCGGGCAATTTCGCCGCTGCTCATATCATTACAGGCAGGGTAAATCGCCTCCCCTCTTTCCTGACGCTCCTTAATATCTTCGATATCCCTTACTTGCATCCAGCGCGGATTTACTAGCTGTATTATCTCTTTATAACGCGTAACCTTACCCCAGGCCGCTATCATGTCGCCCGGCAAAAATTTGTCCTGTAGATACCCCCCGTGAAACCACACCAGCCGACAACTGCCGGTGGAGTCCCGCAGCGCCAATTCCATTCGCGGCGGCCGGGAGCGGCGATTATAACGCATCTGGACCACCTGACCCGCTATGGTCGCCTGCTGATCGACTGTCAGCTCCTTTATTAAAGCCGGCGGCGGTAAAAACTCGTAGCCCCGCGGATAGTATTCCAGCAGTTCCCCTGCGGTCTTTATACCCAACTGCTCAAATAACTCCGCCCGCCGCGGCCCCACGCCACGTAAGAATTGCACTTTGGTAAAGCGGTCAAATTTCTGCTCTTGTTCCGGCGTCATCAAACTCAAAAATTAATTGAATGCTAAAAACCTTCCTTCGACTGATCCTGTGATTTTGCTTCCGCCTCCAGTGACTCGGCCGGCTTCGCCTTCGTCCCCTTGACAATCTCGTCGAGTAACAAACCCAGCCCGTCCCATTTGAATTCTGTCAATGTCATTTGTTTTTTCCGGCCGTCCTCATCATATTCTATCGTGTAGCGGCCCTTCTTCTTAAAAAGCCGTTTGTCAATCTGCCTGATGTTTTTATATGGTATCTTTTGACCGTTGCTCAGCGTCAAACCTTCGTCGTCGGCGATAATTTTTTTCGTCCTCAGCCGTAACGACGATACTACAAAATACGTCATCACCAACCAGCAAAAAATCGGTATCCACGTGCGATTCATCTGCAGGGACGGTTCGGGCCTTTCCTCGCCGGTTTCTTCGCCGGTTTCTTCATCCTTAACTCTTATGGTATGCTCTTCTTGAAACTTCTCATTAAACCATCCATCATAAAAATACCAAGCCCCAAAAACCAGACAAGCCGCCGCAATAAGGTAATTCGTCTTGATCGTATATCTACTCCCAATTGCTTCCACCGCCATAATTTTTTCTCCTGAAAAAACCTCCGCATTAACCAATATCAAACGCCCGCTCCCGGTCCTCTGTTTATTCTTTCGGCACTGACATAATGCCATTTCTCAGCTCCGATTGCAAGTCTTATCAAACGCCGTTTGCATGTTGTCCTTAAGCGATATATCCATATAACCCCTGCCCTCCCGGCGTGCTTTGGCCCCATGTCTCCCTGTAACGCTTGCCTGTTTTAAATCCCTGGCCCGTATTGCTTTATCAGCCTTTTTATCCGGACTTTTTTCGGAGGGCAAATCCCGTTGGATCTGGTGTGGTTCGGCTAAAAAAAAATTTGATAAAATACTTGCTTTCAGTGAAAATCTGTGTTAAAATAAAATCAAGATAAATTGAGATTCAATGAGATTCAAGTTGAGTCTGATCTGGTATTATAACCGGCCTTGCCCGTAGATGTTTCTCGCGCCGGTGCCGTGATGCTGGCTTTCCCCATGGCATGAAAACCGGCGATCATTCTCAATATGAATTGCAATCTTAATAGATCATTCCGGCGCTTGGGCCGCAGGACGCTCTTTGCCGCACATGCCGCTTGTGAGTTGCGGATGTGCGCTCATATAAGAGGCTGCGCCCCCTACAGGCGCAGCCCCAAAAAACTAAGGGCATACCAGAAGCCCCGTGGTTTTACAAGTATAGGACCAATATAGAGAGGACTAATAAAAATTTGTTCCGGGCTGTTCAGCCCCCCTTTAAGCTGTGTCTTCGACCCAGCCGTAAAGAAGCAGCAGTATGCTGCTGTGGCCATTGATTCAGGAGCTCCCCTGGAGAATCTAATGGTCCAAAAAAATACCGAGCAAGCTCGAGAAACTTTCTGCGAGCTTGCTGCTTTTTTAAAAAGACCTAAAAAAATTGAGGTTAGACCTACACCCAAATACGCCCCAAGCCCCTTTTGCCTGAACTTCAATTTTTAATTTTTTAATCTAATTCCCGCCCCCTTTTATCAATTTCGGGGCTATCGACGTTGGGCGATCGCCCCCACGATGGGATTGATAAAATAGGGGATCAGCCGCGTATTCATCCATTCCTCACAGAGATTCCGTTGATGATTGTATGAATCCACCCGGGAAAATTTCTGCTCCGGGTCCGGGTACTGACGTATGGAAAGATACAAACTCAACTGGTCTTCTTCTTTGAATTTGCCGGTGCGCATCTGGTAAGCCCCGGTACGCGATTCCAGAGATACCTTGGCCTGCAGCCGGCAGTCGCTCGACAGACTCAGCATCACCGATGGATCAAAACTGAGCGGCTTGACCCCCGGCACGTCCAGCAGCGTCGCAAAAGCGCTTTCACTGAATAACGCCTCGGCCAGTATCTCGTCGTGGTTGCCCTGATACTCGAAATCCATGCCGAACAACACGTCTAGGCAGTCAATATCCAGATCGCTCACCCCCAGGGCATAGGGCGCCCATTCCAGAATTAAGCGATGCTGTTCGTCCGCCGCCGCCAGACTCAACGGGTTGACGCAGCCGCTGCATATCCGATCCCTCTCCACCGTTACCCAACGATAGTGGCCCGGTTCGCGGTTTTCCTCCAGGCAAAATTCCCCCGTTTCCCGCTGATAAAACGTGTTCATGGCGGGAAACTGCCTTTGTATCCGCTCAAAAAAATGCAAAATCGTATCTCGACCCGTCGGCAGCTCCAGCTCCGTATTTAATATCATATTCACGTAAAAATCGTCGCAAAGTAATCCGTATGACGTTGCCATGGTTAAAATGCCTTACCGGTCTCTTGCAAAATTGAGGTTAGGCATACTTCAAAAAGAAAAAATTATTTTTTTAATTTTTTCTTTTCCAACAGTAAATTATTGCCCGACAACCAGTTAAGAAATTATTTAAGAAAATCACCAAAACGATTTTCTCAACTAATATATGTCTAACCTTAATTTTGCAAAACTTCATCGCCTTACTTAAACAACATACTCCGGCCTCTTGGTCGGGCTCATGTGAGGATTATAGCATTAATTGATGGCCCCTGGCAAGACCTTTGTTTTACCGATACTCCGCTCCTGGTAGCTTCCCTGCTGCATCTGGGCCGACCCCTCCGCGAGGCGACTCCCGCCGGCCGCCTCCGCCCGACCAAAACCACCCCCCAAAGGCATTTTAATATCGGCAAATCCCGATACCCCTGCCCCTACCAAACACACCCCCTAAATTATCACTAAAGTTTTGCAAAATTGAGGTTAGGCATACCTGGAAAAAAATATCTTTAATTTTTCTTTTCCAACAGTAAATCATGGCCCGACAACCGGTTAAGACATTATTTAAGAAAATCTCCAAAACCATTTTCTTAAATAATATATGCCTAACCTCCATTTTGTAAAAGTCCGGTTATCACCAGCGTCGCTGCCGCAATCACCAGCAAATAAACCGCAAAGTATTTCAATTTCGCCCTTCGCAGCGCCCGGATCAACACCCCCAGCGCCGCCCAGCCCACCGCCCCACTTACCAGCATTCCTATCACCATCGGCCCCCACGCCAGAGCCTCATGCGGACGCGAAAAAAACTTGATCCCTTCTATCAGCGTCGCCCCGGTAATGGCCGCCCCCCCGATGAAAAAACTAAACTCCCCCGCCCAACGCCGATGCAGACCCCAAAACACCGCCACGCAGATCGTTGCCCCGCTCCGCGATATCCCCGGTAACAGCGCCGCCCCCTGCGCCGCCCCCACCAGCAACGCCGCCGTCAACCCAAATTCCCGCAGACTCCGCCGGGTGTGTCTGCGAAAGTCCGTAATCAATAGCAGCGCCGCCGTTATCATCCAGCAAATCGCCACTATCACCGAATCTTCAAACCCCCTCTTGATGGCATCCCCGAACAGAACATAAACCGCCCCCGTCGCCAGGGTCGCCGCCCCCCCCAGAATGGTAAACCGCACACTCGCCGATCGGCGATACAATTCCCCCGGTTGTCTTATGCCTCCGAGACTGCCCAGTAAGTGGGGCACGTATTTTCGCAGACTGCGACGGTAAAAAACCAGAATCGCCCCCATCGTCCCCACGTGCACCGCCAGATCAAACAGGATCATCGCCTCGCTTTCCGGCTCCAGCTCCCATAGCCCCTGTAAAATCACCAGATGGCCCGAACTGGAAACCGGCAAAAATTCCGTCAGCCCCTGAACTATGCCCAAAAATATCGCCTGCAGATAACCCAAAATGCCTGCCCTGTCAAAATCTCAGCCTGTCGCCCTCAGTACCCGCCAGAGCCACCAGCCGCCCTGTAAGGCAAGATTGGCGTAAATACCCGCCATCACGTCATCCAGCAACACCCCCCACGCCCCTTGCACCCGCTCCATTTGCTTAACCGGCGGCGGCTTGATAATATCGAAAAACCGAAACAAGATAAATCCCGCCCCCGCAAATACCAGTATCTCCTTGCTCCCCCCCACCATCTGACCCATCCAGAGATAACATACGTATGTTATGGCTTGACCGCACTGCTCATCACTGACTATAATTGCCGGATCAGGCCCGTATTTGGCGATCAGCCGCTCCCCATACGCCACCGTCACCAGCCCACCGTGAACCGCCGCCGCCAGCATAATAAGGCCCACCCATATGGGCGTTCCGATCAAAAACGCCGCCCCCACAAAAAACGCCGCCGCCGCCGCCGACCCCCACGTCCCCGGCATCAAAGGCAAATACCCCGCCCCCAAAACACTCAACCATATCCTATACATAAATCCATGTTAGATAAATACTAATGATCCTGTCAATCCAAAAAGGCAAATACCCCCTTAGGCAAATCTGTTGACCGGATACAATTTGCCAACCGTTACCCTTTCTCGTATAATGATATCCATATGATTCAAACAGACAAGATAATCACCACTGTATTAAAACATTATCCTGATGTGCAGGCGATCTATCTATTCGGCAGTTTCGGCACGGATGAAGCCTCACCTGACAGCGATGCGGATATCGCCGTGCTCCTGCCGCACGAAAAAGCCCGGCAAGCAGGTTCATTACTGATGAGTGATTTGTGTCTTGAGTTGACAGCCCTGCTGGGCCGGGAGGTGGATTTGATCAATTTACGCCAGGTTCCCACCGTTCTCCAGAAGGAAGTTGTCGCCGCGGATCGCCGTATCTATCAGGCGGACCTATTCGCCGCCGATGAGTTTGAAATGCTGACCTTGTCGAATTACCAGAAATTGAACGCAGAAAGAGCCGAGATTATAAAAGAGGCCTCCGCCAGCGGGAGGTTCTTAAACCTATGAACGACATCGTCTTAAATAAAAAAGAAACCATCGAACGCTGCCTAAAACAGATTCGCTCTTATTACGCCTTGCCCTGTGACCTTCCTTTTGAGGAAAATTATCTGCTGCAGGACGCCCTTGCCTTAAATTTGCAGCGGGCTTGTGAACAGTGTATCAACCTGGCCAATCATACCATAAAATCAAAAAAACTGGGGCTCCCCAAAGAAAGCAAAGAAAGTTTTCAACTGCTGGGGCAAAATAAAATCATCCCCGCCTCCCTCGCCGACAAGCTGCAAAAAATGGTGGGTTTCCGCAACGTCCTGGTGCGCGAATACCAAAAACTCGATCTAAAACTGCTGGTCGATGTGATTGAAAACCGTTTGGACAACCTGCTGAACTTCACCAACTTCATCGTAAAAGCTTTTTCTTAGTCGGCAAAAAATCTGATTCCCCTCGCCAGTGACCCCGGACAAAATGAAAAAAGAAAACTGATGGTGCCAAAATGCAAATTATACCAATAAGCAGGATGCCCCGCCAATTCCCAAACAAAAACACCTTCTCATTCATAGCATGGAAGTTTCATTCTTCTACTTTTCCCTTTACGCTCTCGACTTCTCCAGCACCTCCTCCAGCCGATTTACCACCGCCTTAACCTGCCGGTCTTTCAGCGTCAGGATGTCGCGCAGGGCCTCGCCGATGGGCGGCAGGTACTTCTCAATGTAACTCCGCTTCATCGCCTCGTGATGGCGCCGCTTTTGGCCCCGCAAATACTTGCCCAGACGCCGGCCGCATTCCGATAATGCCAGCTTGATCTCCTTGATGATCTCCGGATAGTGAGCCACCGCCTCTTTACTCTCGGAAGTAAACGGCACCCATACCGACGCCATATGCACGATCACCGTTACCGGCCCCGAAGGCAACGCGCCGCGGCTTTGCGAGAGCCCGTACAGCCGCCAGTTGGTCTGCAAAATCGACTTGAAAATCGCGCACGCCGACTGTTGATATAATAACGGCACCCGGTTGGCAAAGCGCAGCACCCGCATCAATTCTTGTCCCTCCGAATTATCGTTACTTTTGCCGTTGCCGTCACCGCCGTTATAACCGCCCCCCCCGTACGCCAGCCCCGCCTCGATCTGAAAAGGATTGCCCCGATAAACCGTCGGCCCCCGCGTGCAGGCCGTATAAAAATCAGCCCCCACCACCTGCTGCAGGCCTTTCAACAGGGCCTCTTCGCCGATCGGGACGATACAATCGGTGCCGGGCGCCATAATCTTCGTCTCGCCGATCGCCCGGTACAATTTCTCCGCCTCGGCATGACTCAAACTCCGCGGCCGCTTCCGCGCCGTCAGTTGCGCCTTTTCTAATATCTGTTTGCCCACCCGCGAACTGATCCGGCAAAAATCCTTCCCCAAAAAAGAAGACATCGTCTTATGCCGCGTCTCTTTGGCCATCTTCATCAAAATCCCCAGCTCCACCCCATAGGGATGGGGCCTGACCGCCTTGGGAATCGTTACCACTTTCTTGACCGTGCGTCTATATTCCCGCGTCTGACCGTCCGGCAGTATATATCGAAAATGGGCGTGCGGGTTGGTAATGGCCGTCTGCGTCAGGTACTCGTCCACGCTCTGGCGGCCCCGCTGATAACGCGCCTCCAGCTCAATCTCCACCCGCGTCCCCGTCCGCGCCTCCCATTCCACCACCTCGTCTTTGATAACGTCCGGACGGTTCTTCTTGGTGTCGATCCGCAGTTCGTAATAATGCGCCTGGCTCCGCGGCCCCGTGCGGCTGGTGATCTCCACGCTCTTACCCGTCGTCAGCAAACCGTACATCCCTGCCGCCGAAATCCCGATCCCCTGTTGGCCCCGCGCCATCCGCAGCGTGTGAAACTTGCTGCCGTATAAAAGCCGCCCAAATATATTCGGTATCTGACTCTTGACAATCCCCGGCCCGTTGTCCTGCACCCAGACCCTAAAGCGATCCTCCCCTAACTGCTTAACCCCCACCTCAATCTCCGGCAGAATTTGCGCCTCCTCGCAGGCGTCCAGTGAATTATCCACCCCCTCCTTCACCGTCGTCAACAACGCCTTGCGCGGATTATCAAAACCCAAAAGGTGCCGATTCTTGGCGAAAAACTCACTCACGCTGATATCCCGCTGCCGCTGCGCCATCTCCTGGGCCCGGGCCGCAATCTGCCCCTCTTTGATAGGTTTCGGCCCCCGTCCCTCCTCTCTTTTCGCCTCGGCCGCCCCCGTCTTTTTCCTCAATACCTTCTTGCCGGCGGCTTGGGCCTTTATAGCTGCGGCCTTCTTCAAACTGACCTTTTTCTGCTTAACGCCCTTTTTACCCTTGGCGCTTTTACTGGTTACCACTTTTTTCCTCTTGGTCTCCGCCCCCTTCCCCACCCCTCCATCCGCTGCAAAGGAAAAACTCATCTGCCCTTCTATCTCTCGTATCCTCTCGGCCATCCTGGCCCTCCTTTCGCTCCTTCTGCTAAAGTTTCCAGCAAAATTGAATCCGGCATATATTATTTACCACAAAAGAACTTGCAGCTCGAAAAGAAAAAATAAAAAAATTTTCTCTTCCCAGTATGCCTGACGCCAATTTTGCAGAAGTCATTCCTTATGCTAAAAAAAATTACGCCGCCCCTGCCTTAATGCCCGCCCCCGCCAGGGTAATTCCCAGACCGTAAATAATCGGATAAGAAGGTACGGAAAATCCTCCTATTCTTATAAGATGGACGATCTCAATCGTATTGGGCTCACTGGCGGAGGTCGAAGGATAGCTCACCCCCGTCAAATTCCCCGCCTGATCATAGCTGTAGCGGATAAAGTGGGCCTGGTTATCCAGAACCACCTCATTGGCGTCGGTCACCCTGCCGATGCCGTTATAACTGAACGACGACTCACTGATATATGCCTCCTCATCCTCATCGTATTTCGTAGCCGTCAGCATCCGCCCCAGACCGTCGTAGGTGAAGATTTCCGTGAATTCGTAGTCC
>LJUC01000068.1 GCA_001303695.1 Phycisphaerae bacterium SM23_30 | reverse complement strand
GCCTACCACAGCGCCCGACAATAAATGGGCAAAGGCCCAAACCCGTGTTCCCGCTCCAATCGTTACATTATCATCAACTAGAGCCTTAGGGTGCAAAAACGCTTCAGAATGCTTCTTGCTCATAAAATTCCTTTCGGGTTAGATAATACATCAATCCGCACACGCCGCATTCCATCCAGAATAATTTGACGTCTTGATAGGTTATGGCGCCGATATGAAGGCACATTCCCCAAAAGCCGATCATGACCGCCTTGGCAAAAACTATATCCTTGGCGTTCTTATCTAAAAACATGTCCTTCAACCGCCGCATCGCTTTGGCCACCACGACGATAATGCCTCCGTAGAGAACCGCACCGATAATGCCCGCCTCCGCCAATATCTGCAGGTAGGAATTGTGCACTACGAAATAGTGTTCTTCACTAAAAGCTCTTAATCCCATCCCGATAACCGGAGACTTCAACCACATCTTAATAGACTCAACCCATAAAGGAAATCGGCTGGAAGCGCCCGCCTCCCACGCCGATTCAATACTGAATATCCGCAGAGGTAATGCCGGTATATAGATTAAAGCCGCTAATATCCCCAATACTATAAAAATCAAAGGAAAAATGGCGCGAATATTTCTTTGCAGCAAAAAATAACTGACCACGATAAAGGTTACTATCAAACCCGTTCTTGAATATGTGCCTAATATCCCTGCCCCGATCATTAACGCCATGATCATCCATAATATCTTATAACGATATTGACTCGCTGAATACAATGCCAAAGATACTCCTAACGCAAAAATTAAATTTGTACTGTGTCCGTTGGGATCTTTACCCAGCCACATTATCCGCGAAATGGTCTCCCCCTCTATAACTACTTGCGTGGTGATATTAGGAAGAAGCTGAAACGCGAAAGGATCTAAATGAATTTCCCCCAAAAAAGTATTAGGTCCCCATCCATAATGCACCAGACTAACTATCAGCGAAAGAGCTGACACTATCACCCACCATTTTAACGCCCGCCCGAGTTGCTCTCGCGAATCTATCAGGGCGAAAACCAGAAAAAGCGCTATTAATCCCTCCACGTATTTCAAATAGTAAGACAGGGCTATATCTCTGTTCGATGCTAGGATAACCGTAACGGGAAGATAGAACACTAAAATTGCCGCCCATATGAAAACCTTGTTAAACACACCACTTAAATTTGCCCATTTACCATGTATCACGTATCCCGCCAGACCCATTGCCGCCACTATGCGAAACGGACCGATCGGAAGCTGCAAGGTGTCGTTGGGAACAAAAAACAAAAGTAAAAATAACAGTATGCAATTGCTCGGCCGACGCAACACCAGCAGCAAACCCAACAGAAAAAAGATTCCCCCTCCTGCTCGCCCGAAGTTCTTAACAGAACAAATCAAACAAAGGGCCCACATAATCATTAGTATGGAAAAATCAAAAATTCCTACCTTGGCATCCGCTAGCGGCGACAAAAAAGACTCCACTGCAACTTTCTGGTTGTCTTCTTCCAAATAATCATTGCCTTCGACAGGTGAATAATCCCGGTAAAATTCTGAATATGTTGTAGTCACGACTCTTGACCTTTAAATCCTAATTATGCACGGACTTTTTGAAATTAATTTCCCCAAAACCTTCAAATAATCATGCCGGATTAATTATATCTCTCACCACCAGTTATTTTACTATGCATCGGCTCAATTAAGCAGACTCCGTCCCCGTCAGCCGCAAATTGCCGCTGATAAACAATCCCCCGGTCGTTCTTAGCGATTATGCTTCCAAGGTAATAATAGAAAAAAGCGCTTAACCCATAATATTTGGTATAAAAACGCTGATACCTTATATTTGACTACCTGGTTTTATCCGTTAACTATTTGTTATAACTCATTTTATGGCTGCTAAATATGGCTCAAACTATTGATTCTACGAAAACCTGACATTTAAGGTTCACCTTATATTCTGCCTGATGGCAATTAGGCTTAATACATAAACGGCCAACCATACTACAGGTTGAAAACAAGTGCGTTTATTATCCCGACTACAACTTTTTCACATTGATAACCGGACTTTTTGCAAAACTTTTGTGATAATTTAGGTTTTTTATCGGAAGCTTAAAGATATTTTTTTTCTAATTATTGCTATAAGTATATATTAAAACATCAGTTATGATTATATCGGCAAGATAGTCCTATGCCGGTGGTAAAAAGTCGGGGAAATAATGAAATAATTTGAGAGTAACTCGTGGCTTTATATTAATGTAACTTTATTATAAACAAAGACTTATAATATATCTATGAACAATATTTTAAGTGCCGTATATCACTATGAATGTAGGATAATATTTAATAATTAAAGTGGTATGCCCAGATATGCCCCAGGGTTATATTATTTACTATTATGGTACGTTAATATCGAGACCGGCCGAGAGAAAATGAACTGGTTCGACTCAAAAAACCGGATTGATTGGTGCCCAGGATACTCCGCCCAATTCGTTGTTGGCGGAGGTCCAGGCCCAAAATAGTTTTTCTTTCTGCCGACAGCGTTTTCTTATTGTTCGGTGCATTCCGGCTGAAAATAGAGGCATTCTGAGTAAAACTACGCATACTGTATGAAGATAACATATTAGCTGGTTTTCTCCCTGATAACGCTGCCAATGGGTATCCTCTCGATAGGATTGGCATCGGACTGGAATATCTAAGCCCCGTTCTCATGGAAAAGCTCCTCATCCCGGTTAAACTCCTCCCCCCGGTAAAACCTCTCACCGACGGTAAACCCCTCCCTGCTCCCATGATTGTCCCAGTGGTGGCAACATTAGTAGTGGATGGGAAAGCCGACGTATTGCCTATCATGCCGCTCAAACGGGTCCCGACTGGATAGGTGGCAGTTCGATTATCTATGCCTCTCATAAAAGTTCTTGAGGCGGCTGGCGGCCTGGGCGCTTGTGGAATTGCCCTTGATGGTATGCCCATTGAAAACTGATTATTAAATGCCAGCGGGTTCGGTTGAGATCTGGTTAATTGCTGAGAAAAACGATCGGCGCCTGATGAATAAACACGAAATCGACTCAAAGTGTTCGAACCGCGTGGGGAATTTAAATTATTAATATTCAGGCCGCGTATTACTGTGTTGCCGTACACCGCCTGGGCCTCCACCCGCCGGGCCGGACAAACCGTCAGTATGACTGTCAATAAGATGAAAAAAATCCGCAAACGCAAGTTCGGCAACCCTCAAAACACGGTAAATTTACTTTTATACTAACAATCTAAAATATTCAATTCTAGGTTCATAATGGATAATTTGTTTATCGTCTATATTATACCATAAACTTATATTTTAAGCAAATAAGTTTAACATCATTTGTCGTAATATACTGGTAATACAATATTTATCGCATGCTCGACAAAAGCCGACAGCCCCTCCGTGACTTTACTTTGGCCCTATGGTAACTTCTTATGACTTAAAATTTTTAACCAGTTGTTGGTAAAGATTCATATAACCTTTCGCCGTTTTTTCCCAGGAATACATGCGGGCTTTTTCTTTACCTTTTTGGGCCAGTTCCGAACAAAGCGACTGATCACTGTGCAGCTTGATCATGCCCGCTGCTATCTCCTCGGTGTTATAAGGATTAATTAAAAGTGCAGCATCTCCTGCCGCCTCCTTCATGGCTGTTACCTCAGAAGTGATCACCGGCAATCCCACATTCATGGCCTCAACTATAGGGATACCGAAACCCTCGTATAGCGATGGATAAACCAGAAAGTAGGCCCGCTGAAAGAGCAGGTCCAAATGCTCGTCGGAAATAAATCCCGTGAATACGACTCTTTCCTGCATACCCGTCTCATCTACGGCCCGGTCGCATATTTTTTTCATCTTATCCTGATACGGCGCCCCGGAAACACTGCCGGTTATGACCAATTTCCCGCAGAATCCTGTTTCCTTGACAAACTTGGCGAATGCGCCAATAAGCCGAACAATATTTTTCCGTTCGTGAATTCCCCCCACGTTGAGAATAAATCCTTCCGTTAATTGATACTTTTTTTCTAATACTTGGATCAACGCCTTATCCGGTTTGGCCGGCGTCCGCAGACCGTTAGGGACGACCTTAATTCTCTCCTGCGGTATCTGCACTTTTTGCGCAATATCTCTTTTAGAGAATTCCGATACCGTACTGATCATGGTGTTCAACCGGCAGGCCAGCTTCAACGCCGGCTTATAGAGAAAATGATTCCGAAAAAAACCCATCGCCTCCCGAAACGTAAAGGGAATGACGTCATGGATCGTTAGCAGCGTAGGTACCTTTTTACTCCAGGGAAAACTCCAGTTGTAAGGAAAGTGTATTAAATCCGCCTTCTCCCGCCGAGCGATTGTCGGAATAATGACCGAGTCCAGATAGGCGTTTTTAACCGAAATCGCATGGCTTTCCACGGGCAAATCCATATGTTTTACATCAGGTTGATCCCTGTACCGCTTTTGTAATTCGCAAAGCCTGTTCTGCTTGGACAGCAGGATAAACTTATATCCCTGAGCGGCCGCATAGTTGATAATATTGGTTACTACCTGTTCCACCCCCCCGAACACCCCGTCGTATTTCCGAAAATCCATCACGATTTTCATGTCGTACTCGTTGAAGATGTCGTCAAAAACTGTTTAGAAGGCTTTCTACGTCGGATATAGCCACACACGAGGTTTCATCCGAGGCGCCGTAGTAAATATAAATCTGCCCGTCCTTTTCCACCACCCCGTTGGAGAAAACTACATTGCTGAAGAAGCCTTCGGTTTCATATTTCTCCTCCGGCGCCAGCAGCGGAGTTTCTGCTCTCTTGACCACCTTAAACGGCTCTTCCAGATCCAGCAGGAGGCAAAATAGTGAATAGATGCTGTTATCGCCTTTTCCGTGATAAATAATCAGCCAGCCCTCATCGGTCTTAAGGGGTGGGGCGCCTCCCCCGATCTTTTGCGACTCCCATCGGGTGTCGCGCGGCCGAACAATACATTTATGATTGCCCCAATGAAGCAAATCCGGTGATTCACTATACCAGATTGAAGGCCTCCCAAAGCCGCGGTTGTCCGGCCGATGCAACGCGCAGTATTTACCCCCCACCATCTCCGGAAATATGGCCACATCCTTATTGGGCGTGGGAAAGATAACGCCTTGCCTTTCCAGCTCTACAAAATCCTTCGTGGTCGCTAGTGCCGTGGCGTATCCATCCTGGGAAACCGCCGTATAGTTGATATAGTAAACCTCGCCGATCCTGGTCACCCGGGCATCCTCCACGCCGAAGCATTCACTGGGATCGCGGGGATAAATAAAAGGTTTTTCATCCACCGTAAAATGAATCCCGTCACCACTGCGGGCCAGCCGAATATGACTCATCGTGGAAAGATAATCCACCCCCCGATAGACCACTCCCCGGGTGTCTTTCAATTGTACCTCCGGATCATCCATCTTTACCTCCAGAATCTCCGGATACCCCTGACCCTGTTCGAACCGGTAATAGGGAACCGCCGCAAAACCCGGCCGCCCTTTACAGTCCTCAGCCACACGCAGTAATAGGAGAATCTCCGAATCCCGCCCCTTGGCCCCGCCAAACCGCGCCGCACCCGGATTAAATGCGCCTCGCGCCCGGTAGCCGTCCCGCGATGGCTTGATCATCCCTGGGGTGATAATAGGGTTCGCCGGGCTTCTCCGAATCATTTGACCGTCTCCTTCATTGTCATCGTAATTATTACTAAACCTGATGCAATGTGTAAAGAGTATCTTCTGCCGGCGCCAATAATTCTCTTGCGGTAAGTCCTTTTACCACAGGATCTTGGCTAAACCGGTCTTTGTTTGACTTGAGGTCCTCCAAATGATAAAATATATCCGGAACCTGGTGATCCCATAATCCGGAATTTATTAAGGTTAAGGGTAATTGAAAAGCCCCAGAAACCATCAGTTTTAGACGATATATCAATATAAAATTGAACATCAGGAGGCAAGATGATACGAATTCTAGTGAGAATTTTCATAATTCTAACGACCGTGGCGTTAATCTTTCCCTTTAGTGGATGCCATGGCACCGATGCGACTTACTCAGAAACCACAGTGGTGACGGATGAACCGGCTGCTAACCGGCCCGCCCAGGACCAGACTCAGGCCCCTCGACTGCAGACCGTTAAAGCGGCGCCCCGCCGCTCAGATGCCGGTCATCTTACGGTGGACAGGAAAATGATTGACTTTGGACTGGTCGAACCACTTGCAGATTTTAATGGTAAATTCACTCTCACCAACGACGGCAACGAAGACCTGATCATTGCCAGCTTGACTGAATCGTGCCAATGCACCGTCGGTAAAATAAAGGTGCCCACTACCTTGAAACCCGGTGAAAGTATTCCTTTGGAAGTCAAGTTCAAGACTCCCGCCGCCGCCGGGCCCGTCTTGCACAACGTTACGGTACACTCTAAACCCCCCGCCCAACCGGAAAAACTCACCGTTTCCGTCACCGCCCTGGTTAAAAAACTCGTCCAAACGCAGCCCGAACTGTTAGAGCTGGAAATGCGCCGCGATGCCCCAGGCGAATATCAAGTGGTGGTAGAAAGCACCGACCAGCAGAGCTTCACCATAGGTGGTTATACCGTCAGCGGCGGCGCCCTCCAGTTGACGTACGATAAAAAGGTAAAAAGTACCAAACATACGCTTACGGTCTCAAAGATGGATTTTGAGAGGCTGCGTCTTACGCCCATTGGATACTTAAATCTCAAAGTCAATCATCCCAAAATAAGCGATGTAATTCTACGTTTTCGGGCTATCTTTCCCTTCTCGGCTTTCCCTCCCACGGGGCGTTTTTATAACCTCGTGCCGGGCCAAAGCCAAGTGGCCGCCATCAGAGTTGTTTCCAACTTCCGGGAAGATTTCCAGCTGGGCGAGATCCACACAGAAAAAGGGCTGGTAAAGATTAAAAGCACCGCCAAAACCACCGACGGTTACAGAATCACGGTTGAAATGACTCCGCCTGCGGATACTAAAAAAGTAATTTTCCGAGACCAGCTTACTATAGAAATAAAGGATCATCCCCAGGAGACCCTTACCGTGGGCTGTTACGGATACTTGAAGCCCACGAAATTACCCTGACGGCCTAATTCACCCCGAAATGTAGAGCCTGATTGAAATGGTTATGAATTAACCTTAGAAAAGTTAATGAGCTCCGAGCCTGATAAAAGCAGATATAATATATTAGAAGTGAAACTCAATGCTCAGTCTAACCCCATAGGCATCCTGATTCTTATTATCACTTCGTCGGCCTTGATAACCTTCTGGCCGATAAGCTGTGCGGATTCAACTTCTTACCCCCCCTCGGCCGATCCTCAAAGTCAAGAAATAACTGATATAGAACCCAAGCTCCTTTCTCCCGTTTCTCCGACCTGGGGCTTTACCTTGTTTCTAACAGGTAATTGGGACGGCCAACTCGGCCCTTGCGGTTGTTCCGAGCGACAACTCGGCGGCATCGACCGACGCACCCATATTCTTAACTCCGCTCCCGCTTCGGGCCGACTTTTGCTTGATGCCGGACCTTTAATTAATAGCGAAGGCCGGCAGGCCCAATTGAAACTTGAAACCTTTCTTCTCAGCCTCCAGCACCTCCAATACGATGCCATCGCCCTTACCGGGCCGGAAATGATCCTTTTGCAGGAAAATCTCCCTCTGGGTCCCGATGATCGCCCGCCGATTATCGCCACCAATATGCCCCCGGAAGTTCGATTGGAATTTGCCGCCGTGGCTTATCTCGAAAAAAACCTCCGCCGAGGCGGCGAAAATCTAGATTGTCTGATATTGGCCTTGCCCGATCCGCAAAGCATGGTAGGCCGTTGGAGCAGCCAAAAACTCCAACTGCAGGATCCGGTATCTTCTGTTATAGAAATCCTCACTGCTTTGAATATTGATCCCCATCAGTCCCATAATGATAAATTCGTCATCGTCATGCTTCCGGATGATAACGAATTTTTAGTGCAACAGATAAAACAAATACCGGCTTTAGATCTGCTGGTGAGGGCAGGCTACGGCGATATGCCTGAGCTGATCGAGAACTCCGACAATACCCCCCCCGTCGTAACTACCGGAAAATTAGGTAAATATGTCACGAAAATCGAGCTTCCCATTAGCTCCTCTGCCGATGTTAAAAAAGCTCAATTTGAGCCTATCCCCATCGAGGAAGATTTCCCTCAAGATCCCAAAATCATCGAATTTTTTAACAATTATCAGACATCCCTGAAAATTGAAAACCTCATCGACAGTCCCTACCTGCCTCGCCAGGCCTTGGATGACGACAATACTTTTACCGGCAGCCTGGCCTGTGCCGATTGCCATGCGGATGTTTATCTCATCTGGAACAACTTCGGGCACGCCCATGCCATGGAAACTCTCATAAATGAAAATCGCCAATATGACCCCGAGTGCGTCAAATGCCATACCATAGCCATGGAGTATGAAATTGGCTATCGGTCTATGGAAAAAACTCCTCATTTAGCTGACGTCGGTTGTGAAATGTGCCACGGACCTGGTTTGAAGCATCGCATAAATACATATACTATGTACCAAGAACAATTTTTCACCTGTGAAAAGTGCCATACCCACGAAAACAGTCCTAATTTCGAAGGACAACGAGAAGAATATTTCCAGAAAATCAGACATTGGCAGGAACCCCGGATATACTGGAAGTAGCTCAGAATCGTTAAATTGGGCCGACCATATCGCCCGATCTTGAATTAACCTTAAAAACTCACTTCCTACCTGACCTATCGTAGAATAAATCTTATTGGACCTTAATTAAGTCTATTCCAATTATATCTGGGCCTACCATTTGGCTTGGACCTTCTTGCTTATATAAAAAGCCCTTGAGTGTAGCTTTTACAGGGATTTACAGCTTCAGACGGCCCTTCAATACGTCGATACGATTAAGCCGAATAAAACGATTTTCAGGGATAGATAAATAATAGTAATTTGCTGTCGAACGATGGAACCGCATGCAAATTCATTGGTCTAATATATCAAAATGCGAGGTAAGGGTCTCGTTTGAAAGTGAATTAGAAATACTTAAGTAATGGATTTAATAGTGGTTAACTATACCTTAGCTGGGCAATTAACCACGATTTTAGGTCTGTAATCGTGGTTCATCCATGAACATGAGGTATTAGCTCAAATGATTAAATGGATCTGGTATGGAAACGCGGCGGTTTTGTTGGCTGCGATCCTGATCCTTATTATCGGACTTCCCCATTTGCTGGCCCGGGAACCTCGGGATTCTGTATTGCAGGAAGACCCAACCGGGGGAAAATCTTCTGGGCCTTCCACTTCAAGCATCGGCGGGGATAGGCAGACAAAAGCCGAGTCTCCCTTGGTTAAAATCGCCCGAAAATACTCTGAACGCTGGAAACCACCGGTTGGATCTGTTCAGGTTTCCCTAAAGCCGAAAGAAATTGTAGATACCCGCGCTCGATGGCGCGTGGACAACAGCCCCTGGCAGGTTAATAACGCTATCATTGAAAATCTCCCTCAAGGTAAACATACCATATCCTTTTACGCGGTTAACGACTGGATTAAACCTGAAGACATTACCGTTAACGTCTTTCGGCGAAAGACCTCAACCGCCAAAGGAATCTATAAGATTGTGGAATGCGGGTCATTAAAGGTCATTATCGAGCCTCCGCAGGTTCGGGACCTACAGGCCCAATGGCAGGTCGATAATGACCCCTGGCAGGAAAGCGGCGCCACCGTTAGCGGAGTTTTGGCAGGAAAACATACAGTTAGATTTAAGGCTGTTCCGGATTGGAACGCACCCTCTCCCGTGAGTGTTAATATCGCTCATGAACAGACCACCGAGGCTTCCGGAACATATGTAGTCAAACCGGTCGGTTCGCTTAAAGTCACCCTCGGCCCTCAACCGGTTTTAGACGCCAAAGCTCAATGGCAGTTGGATAACGGCACCTGGCAGGATAGCGACGCCATCCTCAATAAAATCCCCACCGGCCTCCATCAGGTCCGGTTCAATACCATTGCCGATTGGTGGACGCCTGATCCGGTCCAGGTGACCATCGACCAGGATCAGACCGCAGAGGCCTCGGGAACCTACACACCCAAAGTTTATGGTTCGATCAGAGTGAATATTGGTCCGCCGCAAGTGCTTGAAGCCGGAGCTCAATGGCGCGTGGATGGCAAAGCTTGGCAGGCCAGCGGCGATATCGATGATAAAGTCCTGGTGGGTGAGTCCCATTCGGTTGAATTTAAGGCCGTTAACGGCTGGGACCAGGTATATCCGGTCAATGCGGAAGTGGCAGAAGACCACATTACCGAAGTCGCCGCTATATATGTCGAGTCAAAACCGCCCGCGCCCACCGGCTTGTCGATTCAGGGTACCTTTGCTTATGAAAGTAAATACTTAGGTCAGGCCTGGATCAAATTGGCAACAGAAAAAAGAGCCAAGCTGTACTTCGTGGGCGAAAAGGTGGGTGAATATATGATCGAAAGCATTACCAAAGGCACGGTCAATTTTACGAGAAGAGGTTTTAAATATGCCCTGAGTGTGCCTAAACCCAAACCCGGCGCCGTCTCGAATATCCCGCCGAGAAACGTAGATGAGAAAAAACAAGAAGAACCTCCCGATAGACCCCCGACCGGAAGACCAGGAAGAATCAGGTAGATTGTGTTTGTCAAAAAGAAAAAAACAGGTTTTTTATTTGACGACCAGCTGCCAGGCATCCTGCATATTTGATCGGTGAAAATTAAAAGTGAATAGAGCGGTTTGAAGCTCACGATTGAGTGAAAGTCGATAGGAAACTTCAACCGCGGCGGTGGCTTGCCGGAGATTGTCATCCAAGGAAACGGCAATCTCCTGGGCGTCCCAGTGCTCCAGGATCATGGTCGAAGCCCGCGGTCCAATGAGCCGTACCGCCGCCTCCGCCCCGGATAGTTGAAGTTCTTTGGCGTTAATCAATCCTTCGAGCCGGGGATAGTTGTAGGTCGCCAACGCCACCAGAATTTCGTCGGTCAAGCGGCTGAGGATTCTGCTTTGCCGTCTGATCTCTTCGGATTGATCGGCGGCGGCTTCTGTTGGCGGGCTCGGCGGCGCCGGGGCGGTACTCTGCGGCCCGCTGCAGGAACCAAAGAAAAATGCAAGCAGCATTATTAAAAAAGTTAAGATTAACTTAATAAACCATAACCAAACCTCCTTATTTTTGGAGTGGCTAAGAAAATGATTAACCATGAACATCATAATAACCTAAATCCGCCGCATAAATCAAGCCCCAAAGCTTGCCTTTCGGTAATGCAAAAAATTGCCTCGTCTTCGTTTTTGCAACGATGGGGCTGGACCGCAGGAATTCTGGGTTGCTTTCTCATAGCAGTCGTTGCCCTGTGGCATGTCACTGTCAGCCGGGCTGCTCCTGACGGCCCCTCGCTTGACGGCACCGAATCGGCTGTTAATAACCAGTTGGGCCATAACCAGACGGCTCAAAAAGAACCAGACGTGCCGCTCTCGGAACTGGTGGCGCAAATCCAGGAATTAATAACAGTATTGAAAGAAAATGATACTCCCGCCTATTTAACTGCCCAGGAACCGGTCAGGCCCGAAAATCAACCAAGCACTGCTACAGAGCCGTCACCTGAGGAACATTTTTCCCGCCCCAACGTCGCCGCGAGAAAAAATTATGACGTTGAAAATAATGTTTTCCCCCAGTCAAAAAATGACTCTCAAACCCTCGAACGAAAAAATAACGAGAGAACAAATGCCGACCAGCAGCAAAAAATCAAAGACCCGAATGAAACCGTCGATCAGCAAAAGAAAACCGCTGAGGACGTCGAAATACCGGATAATTTAACCGACGAAGAGCGTAAGTTATTCGAGTTGTTTGAGAGATATGCCGCCGCCGTAGAGGAGGATCCCGATTCCGCCGAAGCCCTCGAATTATCCAGACAGCTCGATGTCGCCTTTGAGGAATTTGAAAAAAGAATGGTGAGCGATCCCAATATCTCGCTGGAGAAACCGCCTTCGAATAAAATAGATGCAAAAACGCAGAAAACGAAAACCGCAGAACCCCCCGTCCGGCAGCAAGAAACTGGGGAAAATATAGCCCCCCCTGTTACAAAACAGCAGGCAACAAAAACGGTTACGCCTCCCGTAAAACAGCAAGCTGAGGCTAAAAACATTACTCCTCCCGTAAAACAACAACAGGAAGCTAAAACCCTTACTCCACCGGTCAAACAACAAACGGCAACTGAAACCGTTATCCCCCCTCTCAAGCAACAAGCAGCAGCTAAAACAATTACACCCCCCGTTAATCAACAAGCGGCAACAAAAACTATAACTCCCCCAACCGAACAACAGCAAGCAGCCCAAACCAAAAGAGACCTCGATAGGCAGGTTGTTGCAGCCGGAGCCCAAAAACCTCCGGTCATTGAGGACATAGTGGCGAAAACCACTCAACCTCCGGTCGAAATCGCTAGTAGTCCGGCCGAAGTCCCCAAACCGATACCCAGCCCCAATGACATTGTTCAAATTACCGTTGAAGATTTTCAACTCGATATCGAAATGCTTATCGAACTAATTGGTAAAGAATTCGAACTGAACTTCATTTATCATGACGAGACAGGAGTTGCCGGAAAGGTCCGCTTTCAGCAGTACGGCGAGGTTCAAAGGCGCGACCTGCTGCCCCTGCTCGAATCGCTGCTGCAGTTCAAAAACTACACGATGGTGCGGGATGGTTCCGTCATCCATATCGTCCAGCGTAACCTGGTCGATAGACAAACCGAACCTCTGTTGGCCATCGGCACCGAAATGCCGGAAATTACCCCGGGGGATGCGGTCCTCACCCAGATTATTGAAATCAGAAATACCAGCGTCAGCAACTTGTTGAGTCTGTTAAGCAGATTTGTCTCCAATCCGCAGTCCCTTATCCAGATACCGAATACCAATCATATTATCATCACCGAGTTTGCCAAGCGGATGCCGCGTTTGCTGGAAATAATCAAATTGAGCGATCAAGACGGACCCCCCCGAAAACTGGAGGCCCTGACGGTCAAATATATCACCACCCAGCAGGCGATCGCCTTTATTCGAAACCTCCTCAATGAACTTGACTCCACTACTCCCGATCAACCGGCCCAACCGCCTCAACCGTCCGACCGGGGCAGACCTCAGCCCACACAACCCACTACCACACCTGTGGCTGCTGCCAGAGGAATATCTTTTTATGAAGATACCAGAACCGGACGCATCTTCGTCATCGGTACCGACGATCAAATTGAACAGGTCAAGAGCCTTTTGGAAATAATCGATATCGAACAGTTGGGGGCCGATATTAAATTGGTATCCCTGCCCGTAGTTCATATTGCGGCCCGGGACGCCATCACGCAGGTAAATGCCCTGCTTCGATCCATAAACGAGCTGCGCGGCGCCGGCGCCTCCACTACAACCACCACTCCCCCAACTCTACCACAAGATCCGCGGCAACGGCAGGCGAATCCCCCTCAGCCCCAATCGGCGGGAACTGTCGGCTTAACCAAAGTAACCGACAAAGGACCCTTTATGCACGAGCAGGAAAGGCTCAATCGTATTTTTGTCGTGGGCCTCGATGAACAAATAGATCAAATTAAAGAACTGCTGGCCCTGCTCGATGTACCGGCAGGTCCGGAGATAAAACTGGATGTCCTGTATGTTAAAAATGTGCCCGTCCAGGAAGTCCTTCAACAAATTAATGAATTGGTAAAGGCGCTAAACGAAAAAGGCGGTTCCACCGCACCTGATTCGGGCCAGCCCCCCCAAAATCTCCCTCGAAACCAACTTCCCCCCGGAACTCCGCCTAGACAGGCAACTTCCGCCCAACCGTCCACCGGTATTGAATCCCAGGGGGCGTTTATCCTGTCCGATGAGAAGAACCTTCGCTTTCTGGTGGTCGGCTCTGATGAGCAGATCAATCAGATCAAGGAACTGTTGGCCCTGCTCGACGTCGTCGAGGGGCCGGAGATAAAACTGGTCCCTTTGCCGGTCCGGAATGTGCCCATTGCGGAAATCAAAGGTCAAATTGATGAATTGCTCAAGGCCCTTAACGAAACCGGGGCCTCCGCCGCGCCCGCCGGAGGCCAGCCCCCGGCAAATCCGTCTCGAGGCGATGTGCCGGCGCGACCCTCTGTTGGAACCTCTCAACCCGCCCAGGCCGGTGGGGGCGGCTCTCAAGGGCCCTATATCTTTACGGATGAAAGAAATGCGCGATTACTGGTGGTCGGCTCCGACGCCCAGATCGACCAGATCAAGGAATTATTGGCCCTTTTGGACGTGGTCGAAGGTCCCCAAATCAGACTCGAAATCATGCATGTATATAATGTGCCCGCCCGAGAGGTGGTCGGGCAGATTCTGGAATTACTCAAGGCCCTTAATGAAACCGGCGTCGCTGCCGCGTCAGCAGGTTCCACCAGCGGCCAGCCCGCCCCAATCCGACCAACGGGGCAAACTCGTGTCTCGGACACCCCGCCCGCCCAAACCGGCACAATTGCCTCCCAGGTACCGGTTATTATCTCCGATGAAAGAAACGCACGTCTGTTGGTGGTCGGTTCCGACTCCCAGATTGAACAGGTCAAGGAACTT
Source organism: Phycisphaerae bacterium SM23_30 (assembly GCA_001303695.1). Taxonomy (GTDB): domain Bacteria; phylum Planctomycetota; class Phycisphaerae; order Sedimentisphaerales; family SM23-30; genus SM23-30. Next base: position 2,483 of record LJUC01000068.1, on the reverse strand, counting down.
TTAACCTTACTGGACGTGGTCGAAGGCCCGGAAATAAAATTGGTACCCCTGCGGGTATATAACGTACCGGCCTCGGAGCTTAAAGGCCAGATCGAAGAACTGCTCCAAGCCCTCAACGAAACTACTACCACCGCCACCGCTACCAGCGCTTCTGAGGTCCAAACCCAAATAAGAAGCGGAACTAACGTCCCTCAGAGAAGCCTTCCGACAGGTGGATTGCCCGGCGCCCAGGCCTCCAGAGCCGCGCCCACCGGCCCTTATATCTTTGCCGATGAACGAAACGCACGATTATTGATTGTCGGCTCCGATGCTCAAATCGAACAGGTCAAGGAATTATTGGCTTTACTGGACGTGGTTGAGGGGCCGGAAATAAAATTAGTCACTTTACGCGTCCGGTATGTGCCGATCCCGGATGTTGTCGATCAGATCCGGGATTTGCTCGACGCCCTGAATAAGAGTATTACCAGTTCGACCACGACCGCCGATATGCGATCCGCCGGCAGTATTCCAACCGGGCTGCCCCAGAGTACACTACCGCCCACCAGAGTTCCCGGCGCCCAAACCGCCCAGGCTGGACCTACCGGAACCTACATCTTCCCCGACGAAAGAAATATGCGGCTGCTGGTGGTCGGTTCTGAGGATCAGATCAATCAGGTTAAAGAATTATTGGCCTTATTAGACGTGGTTGAAGGCCCGGAGATCAAATTGGAGGTTCTCCGCGTCCAGCATGTGCCTATCCCTGACATCCAGCAGCAGTTGCAGGACCTGCTGGAGGTACTTAATGAGACTGTTTCATCCTCCGCCTCCACTATCGGACCTGCCGGTATCCCAACGGCCGCCAGAAGCAGCGCCCAACCTGCCATGCAAACTCCCCAGGCAAGCGGGGCGTTTAGCGGCCAGTTGGGCTCAAACATACCTCAAGTCCCATATATCTTTGGCGATGAAAGGAACTTACGTCTGCTGGTGGTCGGTTCTGAAGATCAAATCCAACAGGTCAGAGAGCTGCTAACCTTGTTGGACGTCGTCGAGGGACCGGAAATCAAACTCATCGATGTCCGCATCCAACATGTCTGGGCCGACGAAATAGCCCAGCAATTGAACGAATTATTGCTGGCCCTTAACGAGCGAGAGTTGCCTACCACCTTCACCGGTCAAAGCTCCTCTTCGGGTTTTGGCGGCCGCTCTACCGCAGGCGCCGATCTTTTTCCCGGCGAAACCGGTCGTGGTATCGGCAGAGAAGGTCAAACGGAAAGGACTTCCCAGTCATTGATCAATCAGCCGGGTAAAGTAGGACCCACAGGTGCGTTTTTACTGGTGGACGCCAAAACCAACCGCTTGCTGATCGTCGGCTCCCAGGAGCAGATCGACCAGATCATTGAATTGCTCGTTGTACTCGATGTACCCCCAAATGAACGCAACAAATTGAATCTCTGGATCTATCCGGCACAATATGTAGAGGTAACTGAGATTGAAAGAATACTCAATCAACTGGGCTTGACCCAGACCTCCGAACAGGCTCCTTATCGGGAAAGGATCGGAGAAGGCACCCTGCCTGCCGCTGGAACCAGTCAAATCATTCAATCCGAACCCGCTGCCGGAGCCGCCGAACCAATCGGGACACTCGTTGCCGGCCCAGAAGGCCAGACCGTCACCGGCGGACCGCAGGAACCTGAAATCCGCATTGCCATCCAGGAAACCACCAATCGGATTTTTATCCTTGCTACGGAGTATCAATTATTAGACATCAAAGAGATCATCAGTCAAGTGGACATCGATCAGGGAGAGCTCCTCGGCGCCGCCCAAATCTATTACCTGGAAAATCAGGAACCCACTGAAGTAAAGAATATGCTAGACGAGTTATTTGAAGCGGAAAGGGAAATCCAGGGCGTCGATCAGACGGTTCACATCCCGGGAAAGCCGGGAGCGCCCATAATTGTCGCCTTTGACAAGGCCTATGCCATTGCCGTCCAGGCCTCAAAAAAGGACCAGGAGAAGATCAAGGCCCTTATAGAGATACTCGATAAACGGCCGGCCCAGGTCCTCGTTGAAGCTGTCCTGGTCCAGGTCAGCGCTTCTGAATCACTTAAACTAGGAATTGGTTTGCAACAAAAATGGGACGTGGGCGGCCTGCGCAGCGGCACCCGTACTCTCTCTGGTATCTCACCTTTCGGCTTTGCCCCTGCCCTCAGCGCCAGCGGTATTGTCTCCGGTGAAGGTGCGGTCCTGGCCTTCTTTGATGATGATCTGGTCTTTGCCACCCTGGAAGCTATGCAAGATCAGTCCGACACCAAAATCGTTTCCAAACCCCGTATCCTGGTCAACGACAATGAAGTAGGCACCATCGTCAGCCAGCGACAAGAGCCCAAAACCAAATTCACCATAGCGGGTGCGGGCATGACCCCCGTTCCGGTCGTGGAATTCGCCGGCTATGAAGATGCCGGCACCACCCTGACGATCACCCCCCACATCAGCGAGGGCGACTT
>LJUC01000280.1 GCA_001303695.1 Phycisphaerae bacterium SM23_30 | reverse complement strand
GATAGCCCTTGACGGCGTCCGAAAGCGCGGGTGGATATAATCCAGCCACTTGAAGAATAGCCTGTCTTTGGCCATGGCGTAATACACCCGCGGTGCCGTCATCATGGTGCCGTTGATGCTTCCGGAGGTTGATATAATCGCCAGGGCCGCGATAACCGCGGCGCCAATCGGACCGATCAGCACGGTCAGAGCATCGGAGGCCACAGTTTCGGTCTGCCTCACCCCCTCCATCCCCAGCGTCCGGTGGTAAACCGTATTGGTTAAGGCGTAGAGGATGACAACGATGCTGATTCCGATCACAAGGCTCAAAGGGATAACCCGCCGGGGATTTTTCATTTCTCCGGCGGAGTACCCGATCCGTTCCCAGCCCGTGTGGGCGAAGATAATCAAAAACACCGCGGCAATGATATTTCCCAACGGTCCCAAATCTGTTTTTGGAGCCGGCGCAGCCCGGGTGGATAGCATATTTTCTACTCCCTGGCTGAAAAAGATACCCACAAAAACTATAAATAACAACCCAAACACCTTGAGGACCGTGGAAATCTTCTGGTAAAAGCTGGCCCTTTGTATCCCGATATAGTTCAGGACGCCGAAAAGTAAAATAACCACCAGGGCCGTAATCATGAGAGCGGATTCTTCCAAAGGCATAATATAACCCAGGTAATCGGCAATACTCAGGGTGGAAATTTTTTGGGAGATCGCCTCCAAAGGGATGAAACAGCCCAGGTAATACGCTACGATCAGGGCCAGGCCCGCCGAGGCACTGGTCCGGACGATGAACAACTGCCCCCAGCCAAATATGAATCCGGCAAAGGGTCCGAAGCACCGGCTGATATAAACGTATTCCCCACCCGTCTGAGGCATCCGGGTTCCCAGTTCGGCGTAGATCAATCCGCTGATAAACACGAAAACGCCTGCTAAAAGCCATAGAAGAATAATAGTGTTGAAGGAACTGAGATAGCCGGCGATTTCCTGAGGGGTTTTATAAATACCGCCCCCGATGCAGATCCCGATCACGATGGCAATTCCGTCGGTAACGCCCAGAACCTTTCGCAGAGAGGGCCCTGAAGAAGCATCAGGATTTGACGTGTGTTTGAGTTCTAATTTTTTTTCTATCGGATCATGCTCCACATTTGCCATCGTGCGCAACCTGTAACGCCGACCTTCAGTCACGAACTGCCGCTAACCTGCGTCTAATTCATTCCTATGTTATTGCTTAGGTCTCATCTTCACAACCATTATTTTTCCCTGACTTCGCCTGATCCCTCGTCGTTCCGCAGGTCGCTAAAGAAGCGTATTTCCCCCCGTGCCAGCCAGGACACTCCCACGCCCCCGCCGGGCAGGACCACGCTCACACCCGTCAGCGCCGCCAAAGGCGTTTTTCTTATGAGGCAATCTGAGAATATGCAGGATTAGAAAGGTATTGGGGTAAAATTATTCGACAATAACCAAGTGGAACTGATTTAATTCGAAGGGCGCTTGATAAAGAAGGCCGTTCAGGCGAAACGGCGCGATCGAGTTGCTGGCCAAGAGGCCGAAAGGATCGTCCGCCATGGTTTGACTCAGGCTGTAAAGACCGAATTTGACCCTGGCGATATCTCCCACCGAGCCGGCCTGATCGTCCGGAGTGAAATATCTCAGATCACTACCGGGGTTCACGCCGGCGGCGGAGATTGAGCCCAGATAGCTTCCCACTACCCGTAAATAATTAAGGTCGCCGCTGGAAAACTGATCGTCAACACCGTTTAAGTGCCCATCCGGGCCCAGATCGGCCCCGGCCAGGAACAGGTTGTCCAGCGCGTCGCCGTGGACTTTAATAGCGGTTATGTTGCCGCCTGCCGAGATAGTGCTGCCCCCAAGATCGCCCTTAAACTTAACCTTGCCGATGTCATTTCCCGCCGAGATAGACGCCGATTGCCCGCTGTGAGCCCGTAATAAATTGATGTTTTCTTCCGCCCTGATGTTAGCGGTTAGTTGACCCCGGGGCGCCTTTACCTGTCCAATCTGCCCGGAAACATCCAGATCGCCCGTTAAATCACCCCGGTAAACCTTTATTCGCGAAAGATCACCCTCAGCTACATTAACCTCGGCGGCCATATCGCCTCTTTTAATTTGTATCGCATAAATGGAATCAGCCGCGATGGCCCCCCCTTGATACTGCGGCGCCTTGAAAAAACGTAAATGACCGGATACGTTTAACTGCACATTTTGGCCAACATCGCCGGTATAAATTCGTAAACCATCATCGGAATCAATCTCGGCTTCTTCCGTATCGGAGGTTAAATTCAGTACGGCGTTGTCGTAAATGGCGCCGACCTTTAAGCAAGACAAACTTTGGGAAACCTCGATTTGCTGAGTAATGTCAACGCGGCCCGCCCGAATAGCCTTTAAGGGCGAATCAACCAGAATTTGCCCCACCGTCGCCGTCGATTTCGGCGAGGGATCTCGAATCCATAAGCGCGTATCTTCATTGGTATTGCTGACGACGATTTTTTCGATAGTGTTTTCCGAACCGACGGCTTCCCCCAGCAGCACCACCGCATCACCCGCACCTTCCAGGGCGACGGTCACCCTTGTCTGCTCTGCGGTAATGAATTGATAGTGTTGGTTACTATGGATGGTCTTGGCCGGTACCACCAAAAATTCCTGGCAAGCCGAAGCGCTCATAGCATTGCCGGCCATATCGGTAATGGCACCATCAGCCAATATGGTCAGTCGATAAGTATCGGGGCCCAGTTCCGAGCGGCCCGCCACCGTTTGGGGCATGGTTAAAATCGTGCTGCGCGTGGCACTATCATAATAAATGTTGGTAGGAGTAATAGGGATTTCATTGCCGTCGTCGAAGGTGCCGTCTCCGCCCGAACCCAGCAGGATATAGGTGTCAAAGTCCTCTATGGTGGCCGGATCTATATCAGTTTCGGCAAAGACGGTGGTTATCTGCGTGGGTCCGAAATTAAGCCACAACAAATCAACCACAATCGCCGCCACTTCCGGACCTTCACAATCGTAGATAAAGGTCTGGGAGTCGCTCAAATCGGAACTGTTCCCCAGCGCGTCATAGGCTCGGGCCAAAAGTAAATTTTCCCCTTCCCGCAGAAAACTGTTCTCTATTATCAGGTAGTAATTTCCCGGCGCCGTTTCATTGGCAAAGCCTGCCGAACGCCCGTTACAGATAAGCTCCACGGTAATATCCGGATCGGCGGTGATGTGGATCAGAGGATCGGCCTCATTAGTGATGTTATCCGAATCATCACTGCCGCTGTCAGAGTCAGCATCAAGCTCGGGCGCCGCCGGCGCCGGAGGCCCTTCGGTATCGATGATGAACTCCAGGACCAAAGGCTCCGTTTGCCCGGCATAAGACGGGCCTTGCTGGCTGCTTAAATTTAACTGGACCGAATTACCCGCCTCGTCCCGCAGCGAAACCGAAGGATCAAGGATAAGCTGATAGGCGTCGTCGGTCAGAGTGATAATAGTGTTTATCTGCACCAAACCGGCGACGGTATCCAGGGTGACGCCGCTGATCGGAATAATCCATTCGTTGCCATCAGCAAAACCGCCGTCCCCGCCGGCGCCCCTCAGGATATAGCCGGCCGTATCGTAGGCCGCCAGGGCGTCAAGGTCGTTGCCGTTAATATACAGCTCGATAATTTGCGTGGTATGGGTATGAATGCCCTTGGGAAAATAGTTATAGAGAACCGGGGCGACCGTATCCAGCGTTAACTCCAGCACTTCGGAGCGGGCCGTATTGCCGACCGGATCGGTGCTGATAATCTCGACGTAATTTAACCCTTCGTTTAATTGGTCCGGTTCAAAAGTGTACTGCCAGTTGCCTTGATCATCGGCCGGCACCGCAGCAGCGATAAGCCCCGAAACCCGAACCTCAACCGAGCTGTTGGGTTTGACCGTGCCTGTTATTTCCGGATTGGGATTATTGGTCAAGCCGTCGTTGTCTGATACGCCGGTGTCCGTTTCGGGTGATATAATAGGCGCCTCCGGGGCGTCTTGTTGAACATCAAGAACGATGGTGAGCACCTCTGACACTTGCGACAAATTGCCCGCCAGATCGGTTATGGTGACATAGATGTCATTATCCCCTTCCGCCAGAATACCGGGCCCGAAAGTAAAAGACCAATTACCCAAGGCCGTGGCGGTTAGTTGGGTCATATGTTCTGCGTTATGGTAGAGATCGATCAAGGCGGCCGGTTCCGTGGCGCCTTCGATGGTGGCCGTCTCGTCCGAGGTGAGATTGTCCGAATCACTTACCCCCGTGTCACTGGCCGGCTGCAGGTCGGGCGCCGACGCCGTCGGCGGGATTGTATCGAGAATAATTATCAACGGATAAGAAGCCGAACTCCGCAGACCTGAACTATCCTCGGTTATGATGGTTATTTCATTATTACCTTCCTTCAAATCGCCTTCCGTGAAGATGTATTCCCAGAAACCGTCTTCGTCTGTAGTGCTGCTGCCGGTTAATTCTCCGTCCGCATACACAAACACCGTGCAATCAGCGTCGGCCTTGCCCTCGATTACCGGTGCCGTTATATTGGTCAGGTTATCCGTACTGATGCTGCCGCTGTCGCTCCCGGCCAGGAGGTTCGGACCGGCCGGCTGGGTGGGTTCCACGTTCAGCCAGATGGTCAAATCATCCGAGGGTACTGATATATTGCCTGCCGGATCCGTGGCCACCGCGTCGATACGATGCACTCCCGTTTGAATTTCTCCTTGTGCGAAGGTGTATGACCAATCGCCTGCAAGGTCGCTTTCGACCGTATTGATCGGTTCGCCGTCCACCCGTATGGTCACCTCGTCGTTGTCGAAATCGCCGGTGTCGGAACCGGCCGCCAGATCGGGCAAAGACGGTTGGGCTATGATGGTGTCGAGCGCAATCACCAGCGGCGCCGAAGGTATCGAAACATTATCAGCCTTGTCGATGGCGACTACGGTTATTTGATTGGCCCCTTCCGTCAACTGTCCGGAAGCAAAGGTGTAATTCCAGGTGCCGGTCGAAATCAAAAGTTCGCTGATCGTGTCGGCCAGCACCGGTCCCGAGCCCTGATCGATAAACAACTGCACAGAGCTGTTTGTTTCTACGGTGCCGGCGATGGTTATATTAGGGATATTAGTCAAGTCGTCGTCGTCCGCGTCGCCGCTGTCGCTGACCGCTAACAAGTCAGGAGTGGCCGGCGTTTCGGCGGCGTCATCCAAAATTATCGTCAAGGGGGCACTAAAAGCGGAGGCGTTGCCGGCCGGATCACGCTGGGCGACCCTGATCACATTATCCTCACCGCCGACGGAACCATTTAGGTCGCCGGCAAAGGTGTAAGACCATAAACCATCTACCATTCCATCGTCATTGTCGGTGGTGGTATCGTAACTGTCGTTGCCGTTGAGACTGATAGTGATTGTGGCCTGCGGTTCACAGGCGCCGCAGATGGTCGCCGGGGCGATATTGGTATAATTATCCACGTCGTTAAGGCCGCTGTCGCTGGCAGTCTCCAGGTCAGGCGCCGCCGGTATGGCCACCATCGTGTCCAGTGTAACCACCAGGTCATCGGAGTAATCGCTAACATTGCCGACCGCATCTTCCGCATATGAATCGATAATATTAATCCCTTCGATAAGATCATCCCCGCCGTCAAAAGTATAACTCCAGTCGCCCATCCCGTCGCTGGTGGTGCTTCCCACTTCCGAGCCGTTGACCCGAATGTAAATAGTGCAATTCGGATCAGCGCCGCCGGTAATGGTTGAGGCGGCTAAGGAGGTCAGGTCGTCATCGTCGGCATCGCCCAGGTCCGAGGCCGCCTGCAGATCCAGCGCCATGGGCGCATTTATCACCGTTTCCACCGTAATGGTCAGGTTCGCCGAATCAGCGCTGTTACCGGCTACGTCGGTGCTCAATACGTCTATAACGTTAGCGCCCTCCGCCAGATCATCACTGGCAAAGGTATAGTTCCAGTTGCCCAGCCCATCGGCCCAGGTGGTTCCGACGACCGTCGCCGCCCCTTCCGGATCCAGACGAATCTTGATGGTGGTGTCGGCATCGGCCATCCCGACGATCCGGGGATTGGCGTGTCGGGTAATATTATCCGAGTTGCTCCCCCCCGTGTCGGTGGCCGCCGTCAGGTCGGGCTGCGAGGGAGCATTAATGGTGGTGTCCAGCGTTATAATCAAATCCGAACTGGCCGCCGAAACGTTACCCGCTACATCCGTCGCCGATACGAATATGGCATTAGCGCCTTCATTGAGCCAGCCGCTCGTTAGAGTGTACGACCAGATGCCGTTGGCGTCGGCTGCGGCGGTATCCGTATGAATCCCTCCATTAATATCCACTGTCACCGTACTATTGGCCTCGGCGGTTCCGGTGATGGTCGGGGCGGTTTCGTTGGTGATGTCGTCGCCGCTGTCGGAGCCGGAATCGTCGGCAGTAATCAGATTGGGTTTTGTCGGTTGTTGTATATTTGTATCCAGGGTGACGACCAGGTCCTGGCTCCAGTCGCTGGTACTCAACTGCGTATCGATGGTAAGAAAGGCAATGGTGTTGACCCCTTCATTTAAATCTCCCGCATTGAAGGTATAACTCCACATACCGACGGCGGCATTGCCGTCGCTGGTGTCGTTGTCGGTAAAGGTTGCCATGATAACGGCGTTCATCCGTAGCTTAACCTCCGCGCCCGCCGGGCACGCACCGCTAATAGTCGGGGTATTATCTGTGGTTATATCGTCGTCGTCGGCGCTGCCGGTATCGCAAATAGGATCCAAATCCGGCGCCGATTGCGCTCCCGTCCCGAAGTCAACCGTCACGGTCAGGTTTGCTGAGCTGTTGGAAACATTCCCGGCCGGATCCACGGCAACAACATGAATAATATTAACTCCCTCCTCAAGGGGGTTAGCACTTGTGAATGTGTAACTCCACGAGCCGTCGGCGGCGGCAGCGGTCGTGCCTACCTCCAGGTCGTCTTCGCCGGGCGTATCGAGCCAGATCCTAACCGTGCTCAAGCCTTCCACCGTTCCGGCGGCGCCCTGAATAGTAGGCCGCGTCTCTGCGGTAATATCATCGCTGTTATCGCTGCCGGTATCGGATGCCTCCGCCAGATCAGGCAGCGACGGATCGGCTATAGCCGTGTCTAAATGAACCGTCAGGTCCGGGCCCTGCGCCGATACGTTGCCCGCCGGATCCTGGTAATATATATCAATCAGATTTGCTCCTTCCTCCAGATCACCCACCTGCAGAGTTATTGAATAGGAGCCGTCCGCATTGGCGGCGGTGCTGCGTTTGTCAATCCCGCCTACTCGAAGATAAACGGTTGAGTCGCCCTCCACGCTGTTGGCCGGTCCGGTAAAAGTCGCCGTGGTGTCATTGGTCAGATCGTCGCTGCTGCTGTCCCCTGTATCGCTGGCCCCGTCAAGGTCAGGCGCCGGCGGCGCCGCCGTTTGCGTATCAAGAGTCACCGCCAGATCCGGCGAATCTCCGGAAGAGTTGCCCGCCGGGTCAATATAAAACATATCAACCAGATGAGCCCCCTCGGTCATGTCTCCCGCCAGAAGGGTGATCGAATAAGCGCCGTTGCCGTCGGCTGCAACACTTCTTACATTACTGCCGTCTATACGCAGCCATACCGTCGAGTCGGCCTCGACGCTGCCGTTGGGCCCGCTGAAGTTGCACGCCGTATCGCTGGTGATATTATCACTGTTGCTGGCGCCCGTATCGTTGACCGAATTAAGATCGGGTCCCGTCGCCGGATTATTTGCCGTGGTATCAAGAGTTATGGCCAGATCATTCGAATCAGCGGAATCATCGCCCGCCAGGTCGGTGATATACACGTCAACCAGATTCGCACCTTCGTCCAGATCATCCACCCCGTCGAACGTGTAACTCCAGTTACCGTTACTGTCAGCCGCTGCGGTTCCAACCTCAACCCAGCCCCCGCCGTTCTTATTGGTACGTACATGAACGGTCGCCCCTGCTTCCACCGGATTGCCCCCGGCTACCGAGCCGTAAATCGTGACGGCGGCAATATTGGTGATCCCGTCAGCATCACTGCTGCCGCTGTCGCTGCTTGCCGATAACAAAGGGGCATTGGGAACAGAAGCTCCACCGTCATACGTAACGACCAATACCGGCGAGGTCGCTGCATT
>LJUC01000067.1 GCA_001303695.1 Phycisphaerae bacterium SM23_30 | reverse complement strand
AAGAAGCCTCTGGATGCGATGAGTCCGGAAGAGAGTAATTTTGCGGAGGCGGAAGACGCGGGCGGGTTATTAACGGGGGTGGAGTTGGATGAACAAGCGGTGCAATCGCAGCAGATGCTGGAACAGATCAGGGAGATGGTCAAAGAATCGCCCGAAAGGGTGGCCAGATTGGTAGGCAAGTGGATAGTACAGAAAGATTGATAGGTTATGGCGGAAGAGATACAGACAATATCAGGGCTTCGTAAGGCGGCGATAATTCTGATTTCGATGGGCCAGGAATTCGCCTCCGAGGTGCTGGGACATCTGGAGAACGAACATATCGAGGAGGTAAGCCGCGAGATTGCGGAATTGGAGAATATTGGCTCCGCGGAACAGGATGCAATTCTGAGCGAGTTTTATAATCTGGCGATAGCCCAGCGTTACCTGGAACAGGGGGGATTGAATTACGCCCAGGCGCTTTTGGAAAAGAGTCTTCCGCCGGAGCAGGCGACGGGGATACTGAAACAAGTGACGCAGACGATCCAGCAGACGCCCTTTAAGTTTCTACAGAAGGCGGAAGCGGAAAATGTGCTGACGTTTATTCAGGAGGAACATCCTCAAACGATAGCGTTAATCCTGGCGTATATGGCGGAGCAACGGGCGGCGGAGATACTGACGGGTCTGCCGCAACAGAAGCAGGTGGAGGTGGTCAAACGGATAGCCTCGATGGACCAAACCAACCCGGAAGTGATCAAAGAAGTTGAGATAGGCCTAGAAGGCCGATTGAGTGATATTGTCTCGCAGACCTTCGACAAAGCGGGCGGCATCCAGGCGGCGGCGGGCATCTTGAACCTGGCGGACCGCTCGACCGAAAAAGGGATACTGGAGAGTCTGGAGACGGACGATCCGGACCTGGTGGAACAGATCCGCCGACTGATGTTCGTCTTTGAAGATATTATGCTGGTGAGCGATAAGGGGATTCAATCGGTGTTGAAGGAGATTGATAACGATGAACTGGCCCTGGCCCTGAAGACGGCCAGCGACGAGCTGAAACAAAAGATATTTGGCAACATGTCGGAACGAGCGGCCCAATTGATCAAAGAAGATATGGAATATATGGGCCCGGTGCGGTTGAGCGACGTGGAAGCGGCGCAGCAAAAGATAGTGGATGTGGTGCGGCGTCTGGAAGACGCCGGCGAGATTTTTATATCGGGGCGTGGGGGTGAATCTGAGTTGGTGGTGTAAGAATTAGATGGTAAGTACAGGTAAATTTGTGATGTAGTGATTTGAAAGGTTAGCATAGTACATGCTGCTTAAGTCAACAGAATTTATGGAGAACGCCGCTCCGAAGAAGTTGTTCAACCTCAGCGACATAGCGGCGGAGGGCGAAGCGATTTTAGATAGGGCGCGCCGTCAGGGGCAAGAGGTTCTGGCCCAAGCACAGCTGCAAGCTGAGCAAATACGTCAACAGGCCCAGGAGCAAGGATATCGGATGGGTTACGATAAAGGCATGCAAGAAGGTCGGGAAAAGGGTTTGGAGCAGGCGCTGCGAGAAGGACGGGAGGAGTTTAGCCAGAACAGCGATGCTTTAATCAATACCTTCAACCATTTTTGTGAGAATTTTGAGCAGTTAAGAGACAGGCTGCTTTTTGAGGCGGAACAAAATACGGTGGCGCTGGCGACGGCGATTGCAGAGAAGATAGTGAAAAAGAGGGGGCGCAAGGAGCCGCAAGTGACGGAAGAGAATGTAAAGGCCGCCCTTGAGTTAGTCACCAAAACTACTGATGTTGTGGTTAAGGTCAATCCCCGGGACATCGAACATCTCAAAAGGATCAAGGGCGACGACAATATATTGAGCCAATATAACCGTATTCGTTTCGAGGCCGATGAGGCTGTCGAACAAGGAGGTTGTGAGCTTTTAACGGGGCAGGGCAAAGTGGACGGACAATTAGCTACTCAGATGGAGCGCATAGCTGATGAACTATTGACAAATAGAGCAAAGAAGCGAATGAGCGGAGATTCTCCGCTGAGCCCCGAATGACAAGTAGAAGTTATAGGTCCCAGCAAAGGGCCCAAGATGACAAACAGAACAAAGAATTATTGACTGAAAATAAATTATGAAACCGAAGATGGGACAGGATAATTTTAAGCAGAGGTTGGCGGCTCTGGAACGAGTGCAATCCTTTGAGATAGAGGGGCGCATAGCGGGCCTTACGGGTTTGACGGTGGAGGCGGCAGATTTTTCGGTACCGGTGGGGGCTCAATGTGAGATTATTACCCGCAACGGCGTCGTAATAGCAGCCGAAGCGATTGGTTTTCGCAGTAATGTTTCGGTGTTGATGCCGCTGGGGGAGATGAGCGGGATTGCTCGAGGGGATAAGGTTCGCTGTTTGAGGACGCATAGTTCGGTGATGATCGGCGCGCAGCTACTGGGACGGGTAATCAACGGTGAAGGCAAACCCATAGACGGTAAAGGGCCTATTCTTTGTCAGGTTCGGCGAAGGGTTGATTCTGAAGGTTTGGCCCCTCTAAAAAGGATACGAATTCATAGACCCATCGGCACCGGCGTCCGAGCGATCGATGCGATTACAACCTGCGGTCGAGGCCAGCGAATGGGCATTTTCAGCGGTCCCGGGGTTGGTAAAAGCGTGCTGCTGGGGATGATCGCGCGATATACCGCGGCTGATATAACTGTGATCGGGCTGGTAGGAGAGAGAGGTCGGGAAGTTAGAGAATTTATTGAAAAAGACCTGGGTTGCGAAGGGCTAAAACGATCGGTGGTGGTGGTAAGCACCTCGGATGAGCCGGCGCCGCGGCGGGTGAAGGCGGGTTTTGTGGCGGCGACGATAGCGGAATACTTCCGGGATCAGGGTAAGGATGTTTTGTTGTTGATGGATTCGGTGACGCGAATAGCGATGGCCCAAAGACAGATTGGTCTGGCGATGGGGGAGCCGCCGGCGACCAAAGGATTTACCCCCAGTGTTTTTGCGCTGCTGCCGAAGTTGATAGAGCGTTGCGGATTGAGTCGGCAGGGCAGCATCACCGGGTTTTTTACGGTTTTAGTGGAAGGAGACGATCTGAGCGAACCGATTTCAGATGCGATGCGGGGAATACTCGACGGGCATCTATGGTTGGCGCGGGAGTTGGCCAACCGGGGCCATTATCCGGCGATCGACGTGGTGGAAAGCATCAGCCGGGTTATGCCGGAGGTGACGGAAAAAGATCATCTGAACCAGGCGCGGAAGATCATCCGATTGATCGCTCTCTATCGCGACATTGAAGACCTGGTCAACATCGGCGCCTATGCGATGGGGACCAACGAAGAGCTGGATCTGGCCGTTCAGGCACAAGGCGCCATCAACCAGTTTTTACAACAAGCGATTGAAGAAGAAGTGACCTACGATCAAGCCTTACACGAACTAAAAGATTTGTCGAAAACTCTTATTCCGGCCCGGGCAAACACCAGCGGCGTTAACCGGGAGAACAAACAACCAACGAAGAACCGACCAAAACAGCCCATCCTGGGTATGGAAAGGATGATGGCGGGATTATAAAGGCAGAGCGATGAAGAAATTTAACTTTCGATTAGAAAACCTGCTTAAGTTGCGACGGCAACAAGAAGATCTGAAAAAACAAGTAGTAGGTACGTTGTTAGGACAGGTTCATGAACAACAGCGGCAAAGTTTGGAGATGGCGGCGGCCATCCAAAAAGAAGGAGCAGAGCTCAAGAGGCAATACCAAAAAGGTAAAGTTGATCTGGACTGGGTGGGCCACTATCGTCTCTACGTGACCCACCTGCATAATGTCATCCAACAACGGATAAAGAGAGTGGCGGAGATACAAGTGATATTGAAAGCCGCGCGACAGGAATTGGTGGAAGCGTCCAGGCAGACCAAGATTTTAGAAAAGCTGAGAGAAAGACGAAAAAAATGTTACGACCGCCAATTACGCCGGAATGAAGCCCAGCAGCAGGATGAGATTAGCATTGGTGCTTATTTGCGTCGCGACCGCTCGGCATAGGAAATACAACCATGAGATAACGGTAATGGTTAAGTTGATTTTTATAATACTGATTACGGTGCTGCTGGTGCATAGTCTGGCCATTTTGGGATTGTTCGGGTATGGGGCGGCGACGGGACACTTCGATGCTGAGAAGCGAGAGCAGTATTTAGCGACTTGGCGGGGGGAGAAGCTGGTGCCGGAACCCGAAGAAAAGGAAACCGTGACAGAAGCGGAGGCGCCGCAGGAATCAGGGGCCCGCATAGCGTTGCTGGAGGTGCAACGGGAAATCATCACCCGGGAGACACAGCGCGACATCCAGCTTTTGCGTTCCAGGCAAGAGACTTTGACGATGGAACGAGAAAAGCTGGCCGAGGATATCCAGGCGCTGCAAGAGAGAGAAGTGTCCTTTCAAAAAATGGTGGACGAATACAATCAAAAGGCCCAGGAAGAAGGCTTTCGCAAGGCCCTGAAGAATTACTCTCAGATGAAGCCCAAAATGGTCAAAGACGACTTTATGCAGATGGAGGATGCCGATGTGGTGCGTTACCTGGGGGAGATGAAATCCGAGGTGGCCACTAAAATTCTGGAACAATTTAAGACGGAACAAGAGCAACAAAAACGTCTGGCGGTTATGAGTCTTCTGGAAGAGTACCGAGTAGTCAAGCTTGACAGGAACGATCAAGGCAAAATAAGGTGAATCCGGTAAAAAACATCATGGCGGAAGCGGCCAGTTGGGATAGGTTTGATGATACGAGGGCCCTGGCCCAATCGGAGGGGGAGTTTGGTCGGTTTTTCGAGACGGCGCGACTTGATATAGCGGAACCGGTTAAGGGGTGGAGAGGGCAGAGGTATCAAGATAGTCAAGATCGGCTGGAGAAGGTGGATTGCGATCAACCCAAGCCGGTTCAAGAGGCGTGTGAAATCCCTCGACCAGAAGCTATAGAACCACAAGAAGATTTGGAACAAGATCGAAATCCGATGTCCGAGCCGGAAGTTGAGGAAAGCAATAATGAACCGCCCGTAGAACAAGCAGAATCTGAAGATAACGCAGAGTCAAATGTTCGGCAAAGCACCGAGGAAGCAAAGGTCGTAACGGTTGAAGCGCCGGTTGCGCTTTCGAAGGATTCCGAAACGGTTCCGATGGCGGCGAATAATGTAATTACGAAGGAGCAAGCAGGGCCACAGACCGGTCAATCCGATGACGCGGCGGGATGCAGCAGCAAGGGCCAAAACCAACCGAAGAACCTACAAAATCCGCTGCAGATAACTGAATTAAAGGCCAATGTTCAAAACCAAGAATCGTCCGAGTTGATCAACCAGCCGAAACAGGCGAACGACGAAAACGTCAAACCGGAAAAACCTGGTCTAAATACAAAGGTAGAGCTGCAGGTTCAAAGTTCAAAATTGCCGGCATTGAATTCGGAGAAGGAAGTGAAAGGCAGCGATGGAAAATTAATGGCGGAAGGCAGCAAGATAGACAGGGTGGAGGTAAGAACAGAAGGACCTCAGAAATCTGAGGAAGGCACCGATCAAAAAACTAACATAAAAGCTCAGGGTAATAGTCCTTCAGAGAGCCAGACTACTAATTACAATCATGAAGAATCGTTTAATAACGATAGAGAAGCCCGGCAAAAAGCCCAGCGGATAGTTACTATACAACCACCCGCAGAAAGGGCGGAATCGGGGGCAGCGGTGACTTTCTCCGGGCGGATTACGCAGGAAGAAGGCAAGACGGATCAGGGGTGGTCGGGAAATACTCTTGTGGACCCAGGCAAAAGCGTCGTCTCGGAAAAGGCTGCCAATCCAAATAGTCTGAACACTATATTAAACCTCGGAAAGCCGGTGACGGCCGGTTCAACGGAGATGCAGGAGAACGTTGATCGGATCGTTAAAGCGGCCAAGGCATCGGTGAATAATGGTTCGGCAAGGATACAGATTCGACTGGAGCCGCCGGACCTGGGCTATCTGCGGGTGGAAATTAAACAGAGCAGCAACGGCTGGCATCTGCTATTGCAGGCCACCAATGTCAAGGCACAGCAATTATTGCAACAAAACAGTTCGGAACTGCAAGCGGCGCTGGAGAGTCATGGAATCCAAACCCGCCAGATTGAGGTGCAACTTCGATTGGATCTGAGCGATGATTACTCGCCCGGAGAAGATCAGGAGGCCTATCAGCAACAGTCATCATCAGAGCATACGGAATCGTACGATCAGTTTAACGGCGATGGCTCTGGGCAGGGAAGCCCAGAGCCGTCGTCGGCAGAAGAGGGCAATGAGCAGAACCCTCCTACGGCGGTGATAGAAACAACGACGAATAAACAATGGCAGGCATTAGAATTTGGTCGGTTGGACGTACAGGTTTGAAGAAAGGTGAGTGCTGGTTAGTGGATAGTTAAACCGCGCGAGGTTTTGTCCCACGCAACAAGGAATTGTGGTTATTCGCTGCCCTCAGAATGACAACTGAGCACAAGATGATAAAAGTGAGATTTTAAGGAGTATAACGATGAGTTCGGTTGGCTCGATAGAGGGAGGCAATACGATTTTTAACGTCGCCGACAAGAGCGCCCAGGCGCTTAATTCGGAAGACTTTTTGAAGATATTGGTCACGGAGCTGACCAATCAGGATCCGTTTGAGCCAATGAAGAATCAAGACCTGCTGGCCCAGATCGCCAGCATCCAACAGTTGGAGTCGTCGCAGACCATGACGGAGACTTTGACCGACGTAGGAGATCGTTTTGACGGATTGGTTAGGCAACTGGGCACATTCCTGGAGCGGGAACAACTTCAATCAGCGGCCCAAATGATAGGCCAATTTGTAGCGGGCACCACTCCCGGTGGTCAGGCGGCGTTGGGTAAAGTAGTGGCGGTCAATATCAGCCAGGACCAGATTATGCTGGAATTGGATACGGGCGAGCTTATCGGTCTGGACGATATGACGCGGTTGGGGGGCAACAACAGCAACAATATTGTGGGGTCTTTGGTGATGGCGCCGGACGTTTCAGGGGAGGGGATCGTGGTGGGGATCGTGGAATCGCTGGAAGTGAACGGCATCGAGGTAACGCTTCAACTGGCATCGGGGGAGGTAATAGACATGAGCCAAGCGACGGTAATCACGGCTGATACGGCAGGAGTTCTATTGGGCCGATTTGTAGAGGGGGCGGGGGGGGCTCAGGGTTTTGTAAATAGCTATCGCATAGACGGAGCAGGCATCGAAGGGGTGACTTTAATATTAGACGACGCAGAATTACCCCTAACGGAAGTACAGAAAATCAGAAACACACAGGGATAAGGCAATTATGCGGAGGTAGAGACCATGGGTTTGACTTCATCATTGTTTGCGGGTTTGTCGGGGATGAAGACGAATGAGTTTGCAATGGACGTTATCGGACATAACATCGCCAACGTGAACACGCGGGGCTTTAAGTCTTCCAAGGCGACTTTTCAATCGCAGTTTTCCACCACTTTCAGTTTTGGTTCGGCGCCGACGGGTAGCTACGGCGGCACGAACCCGATGCAGGTGGGCACCGGGGCAATGGTAGGGGGGGTGTTTAAGGATTTCAGCGGGGGGGCGCCGGAGACGACCGGAGTCAAGAACGATTTGGCGATTCAGGGTCAGGGGCTGTTTATCATAGAAAAAGGAGACGGTTCCCAGGTCTATACCCGTGACGGGAGTTTTCAGTTCAATTCAGAGAATTACCTGATCAACGCGGACGGGTTTTTTCTGCAAGGTTATGGCGTCGATAGCAGCTTCAACATTGTAGAAGGGACGTTAAGCCGGCTGCGAATACCGATAGGTGAGATCACCACCGCCTCGGAGACTACGTCGGCGGCCTTTGCGGGCAATTTGAGCGCGGACGGCATAGCGGGGGCCCAGCGGAGCCAGTTGCAAAGTCAGGCGCTGACCAACGGCAGCGGGGGCCCGGCGGCAACGGGAGGTGATTTTTTAATCAACCTTTATGACGGCACCACCCAATTGTTCGAGGCGGGCAATATTATCAGCCTCTCCAAGGCTAATAAAGGCGGGGCGGACCTTCCGGTAGCGGATTTTACGGTAGGGGCCACCACCACTTACGGCGAGTTTGTCGCCTGGCTGGAAGACGTGTTGGGCATCAATACTTCCAGTGATCTACTCGATCTAACCGGCAGCGGAGTACCCGATCCGGGCGTGACCATAAACGCCGACGGAAGTATAAATGTAGTAGGTAATATAGGCGCCAGTAATACCATTACGCTTGACAGCGGAGCGATTACGCTGGTGTTGGGGACGGCTGCCGGACCTCTCTCAGGCAACATACCGTTTCAGTTCAGCGCCACCGTAGCAAATGCCACAGGCGAAAGCATTCGAACATCATTTCGAGCCTATGATACTCTGGGTACTCCCATGGATATTACGCTGACGTTGGCCATGGAGTCCAAAGATAATAATGGAATAACCTGGCGTTATTTTGCGGAAAGTTCCGATGACACCGATGCCGACCGGGTGCTGGGCACAGGGACCATCACTTTTGATGTCACCGGCAACTATATGGAAGGTTCCGACCTGACGATTCTCATCGACCGAACTGATACCGGCGCTTCGACTCCGCAGAGCATAAGTTTGGATTTCAGCCGGATGGACGGCTTCGCCATGTCGGGCGCCATGAGCATTTTTAGTCAGGATGGTTTTGCCGCGGGGACTTTACAGGATTATTCCATCGGCCAGGACGGCATTATTGTGGGATCGTTCGACAACGGTTTGACTCGCCGAATGGGTCAGGTGGTATTGGCCACGTTTAGGAACTATGAAGGTTTAGTGGCCCATGCGGATAATCTCTACGGGTTGGGGCCGAACTCCGGAGCGGCCCTTATCAAAAAGCCCATGGAGTTGGGGGCCGGTTCGATCAGTTCGGCGGCGCTGGAGTTAAGCAACGTGGATCTGAGCAGAGAATTTATCAACTTGATTATAGCCAGTACGGGTTTTTCGGCGTCCTCACGGGTGATTCAGACGAGTGATCGGCTTTTGAATGAGTTAATGATGATGACCCGGTAAAAAGGAATTACTCCAAGCCTCGCGGCAGGGGTGTTTATTCTGCTGTCGCGAGGCTGACTTAAACAATTAAAAACGGATGTATTATGGAGCAGTCGGTTAATTAAACTAGATTACCCCGGGCCTCGCGGCAGGGGTGTTTATTCTGCTGTCGCGAGGCCAACATTAACAATTAAAAATTGATGATTAAAAATGATAGCGGTAACGCGGCTTAACGGTAAGAAGTTTGTGATTAATGCCGAGCAGATACGTTATATCGAGACGACGCCCGACACCATGATCACGATGTTAACGGGAGATAAGGTGGTGGTTAAGGAGTCGATGGAGGAGGTGGTCCGACGGGCGATAGAGTACCAACGACAAAAGCATGCGTTGGGGCAATGACAGGGAGTAAATTGAGCGTTTTTAATGGCCGATAATGATATGGGTTATGTTTTGATAAAAGGAAACAAGAGTTGAGAATGGTCAGACGGAGCGGAGGCGGTTAAAAAATGGATTTGGCAACGATAATAGGTGTATTTGTGGGGGCGAGCCTGGTGGGCTACGCCATTTTTTCGGGGGCGGGCGACCAGGCGGGGGCCTTTATATCACCCAGTTCGGCGATGATAGTTATCGGAGGAGCGATAGCGTCGGTGATGATAAGTACGCCTTTGGCGTTGTTTTTAAAGACGGGCAAGTTTTTTACCAAGGCCCTGTTTCATAAGGAGCATTCCACGCAAAAGCTGATTGATGATCTGGTGGGTTATGCGGAGATTGCCCGCCGCGACGGGATACTTTCGCTGGAGAACGCGACCAAGGAGGCGGAGGATCCCTTTATTATTAAGGGTATTCAGATGGCGGTCGATGGCACCGATCCGGACCTAATCGAGCAGATCATGTATAACGAATTAGAGGCGATAGGGGAGCGCCATGATCGCGGCAAGGGCATTTTTGATTCCATCGGCCGATATGCTCCCGCTTATGGCATGATCGGCACGCTGGTTGGTCTGGTGGTCATGTTGATGAACATGCAGGATCCGGACAAGATTGGTCCCGGCATGGCGTTGGCCCTTTTGACGACATTGTACGGATCGATGTTCGCGAACATGTTTGCGCTGCCGATCGCCGATAAGCTGGGGGCCCGCAACGATGAAGAGCTGTTGTTCAAGACCATTATCATCAAAGGAGTCATGAGCATACAGTCGGGCGATAATCCCCGGATTGTAGAGCAGAAACTCAAGACCTTTCTGCCGCCGGGCATGCGTAAAGAGAATCAGGAAGAGCAAGAATAAAGCGATGGCCCGCAAGAAGAAAGAATCAGGCGGGGGGGGAGCGCCGGAATGGATGGTAACCTTCGGCGACATGATGAGTCTTTTGCTCTGCTTTTTTGTGATTTTAGTGTCCATGAGTGAACTGAAGCAGAATCAAAGATATCAAAAAGCTATGGAATCGATCAAGCGCGCCTTTGGTTACCAAGGCGGGGCAGGTTGGATATCCCGGGACACGCCCCCGGCCAATACGAACCAGCAAGATTTAATGAATTTGATCATGCGTAAGTTTCAGCTCCAGATAGGTAAGAGCTCCGATCAAGGTATCGAAGGTGAAAATCCCAGCGTCAAGACCGTACGCGAAGGATTGGAATTCAGCATCGGCGGTCAGATCAGCTTTGAGATCGGCAAAGCGGAACTTCTGGAGGGCGGCAAAGAGCAATTGAATATTTTTGCCGAAACTATCCGGGGTATGAACACCAAGATTCGCGTGCGCGGCCACACCGCCCTCATACCGCCGGAGCGCTATCAACCCTTTAGAAGTCTGGATGAGCTATCCTACGCCCGAGGGCTAGCTGTCAAGGCACACCTGGTCGGTCAAGGCATCCGCGAAGAGCGGATAACTGTGGAGGCCTGCGGCGATAATGAACCGTTGCGGGTGCAGGCCTATGACGACGCCACCCGCGCTTTAAATGATCGGGCCTCGATTATCGTTACGGAAAGTCTGGTGGATAAATTTACCGGGAAACCGCAAGAAAAGCCTCAAGGCATTATTGATGGTTAAGGAACCATTTAATCAGGACGTAATAAGATGGCAGAACAAAATAACCCAATCGGTATGGAACAGAATCCCAAGCACAAACTGCCTTTAAAGACGATTATAATAATCCTGGGGGTTTTACTGATGGAAGGCAGCACCATTGTTGCGTTTAAGGTATTCAGCAAACCCAGTCCCGCGGAAGGAAGCAGTCCGATAGAAGGGACGGCCGAGACGCCCGCCAAGGATGAAGCGGAGATTGCCTTGGCGGAAAAATTCTCGGTTGATAATCACATGGCCGGCAGAACCACGCTGGTGGTTACTATGGATGTCTCCATCAAAGTGAAAAAGATCAAGGAGGATGATGTCAAAACCCGGGTGGAAGCGAATAAAGCAGAAATCTTAGACAGCATTCGCACGCTGGTGGCGTCGGCGCAACTGGATCAGCTGAAAGAACCGGATAAGCAAGTGATAAAACGTGAAATAAAGACCGCGGTAGAGAAGATAATCGGTAAAGAGCTTATTGAGACGGTTTTGATCACCGACTGGAAGACCTACAGCAGCGGCTATAACAGCTAAACAATTAACTCAACAAAAGAATGGGATAAAAGTGTCGGAAGAAGAAAAACAAGAAGAACAAGAGGCAACTGACGTTGAGGTTTCCGATAGTGAAGTAAAGACAGAAGAGGCTCCGGAACCGGTAGAAGAAGCTCCGGAAACATCGACAGAAGAAACTGAAAGCGTCGCTTACGAAAACGAAGCGGCGGCGGACGAGGGCAGCGTCGAGGCGCCGGAGTTGCCGGATTTCACCAACATGCTCGCCGAGGCGGCGGCCAGCAGCATCGAGTTACTCAATGATGTGGAACTTGATGTTAAGGTTGAGTTGGGACGATCCGAGTTGACGGTGGAACAGGTTCTAAATCTGACGGAAGGCTCCGTGGTGGAACTTGATAAACTGGCGGGCGATCCGGTCGATGTGTTCGTAAATGAGCAACTAGTGGCCCGGGGGGAGATACTTGTGGTGAATGATAATTTTTGCGTTCGTTTGAATGAAATTGTCCCCGGAGTGAGCGAGAGAATGACTCAAGAATAAGCAGCGATCAGCAGGCCGGCGCCGTGGCCGCCGATCAAAACAACTTGATTAATATAAAAAGCTTATAACTGCCGAGAACTAAAAAACGCAGAAGACCCATAAAGCCAGGCATGAGGTACCCATGGTCGATCGTCGTAAAACATTTCACGCGGAAGCAGCAATTTTACTCGGTTTAGTCGTGGTGGTTATCTTTTTGGGTACAGCAGTGGGCCGGGCCCAAAATAACATATCCGCCAATACTACTTTATCAGCGAAAGGCGCCGATAATAAAACGCAAGACGCAAGTGCGGTAGATGACACCACCGAAAAACCGGCAGATTTGGAAAAGACCGGGGTAGGAGCGCGACCTTATCAGGTTAATAATCCGAAGATCAGCGGCGGAAGCAGAGATTTTTCCTCTGGCTGGCGGACTTTTGGTTCGTTGTTGATCGTTTTGGCGTTGATTATTGGCGGTACTTATATATTCCGAAGGTTGGTGATGGGAGAAAGACTCAGTACGGGGCCGACAGGTATCGAAGTGGTGGCGCGTAACAGTATAAATCCGAAGCAGTCGTTATGTCTGGTTAAATTGGGGAGTCGCATGCTGCTGTTGGGATTAAGCCCAAACCAGATGACGGCTCTGCACACCATCGATGATCCTGATGAGGTGGCGGAGTTGACAGGGCTATTGGAACAGCAACAGCCACAGTCGATCAGTAATACCTTTGGAAAACTTATCCGTCAGGAAGGTGAATATTATGACGAGGCGAGAGTGATTAAGGGACAAGAGGATAACTTTGCTCAGGAACGGAATCAACCATGGTACCAGGCCAAAGGCGAGTTGTCCTCGCTTTTAGATAAAGTTAAAGGGTTGGCGCGGATGCGGTTTCGCCCTTAGCAGAAATAAAGGGCTGTTAGATAAGGCAATCTCTAAACGGTATAGGAAAATGTGAGCTAAAGGATGGCTCGGTTAATGTCACGGATGACGGTTAAAACATTTTATTTACTAATTCTCTTGGTGCTGTTGGCATTGGTGAGCGATGCGGGGGGGCAAACACTTTCTAATGGTTTAGGATCGGCCGGTGAGGTGAGCCCAGGCCAGCCGACTCTTTTGACGGATCCGGCGGCGTATATCGATGAGGCCGCTACGCCGGAGAGGCTGTCGGGCACTCTCGAAATACTACTATTGATGACAGTGTTGTCGCTGGCGCCGGCGATATTAGTGATGACCACCTGCTTTACTCGGATTGTGGTGGTGTTGGCGCTTTTACGTCAGGCGATGGCGACACAGCAGTTGCCGCCGGCGCAGGTTATAACCGGTTTGGCGTTGTTTATGTCGCTGGCGGTGATGGCGCCGACTTGGAGCCGCATCAATGCCGACGCTATTCAGCCTTACGTAAATCCTGACGAAGGAAAAGAACCCATTACCTTTGATGAGGCGTGGGGCCGGGCCCGGACGCATATGCGTCACTTCATGATTACCCAGATCGAAAATACCGGCAACAGCGAAGACGTATATATGTTTATGGAATTTAATAGTCCTTCCTGGGCGGTGCAGGAGAAGATTCGTGAAGGGACGCTGCTGTGGGAGGACGTAACCATGACGGCGCTGGTGCCGGCGTTTATCACCAGTGAACTGAAACAGGCGTTCATTATGGGTTTTTATATTTATCTGCCCTTTTTGATTATCGATATGGTGATCGCCTCGATTTTGATGTCGATGGGGATGATGATGCTGCCGCCGATATTGATCTCGCTGCCTTTTAAGCTGCTTTTATTTGTGCTGGTGGATGGCTGGCATCTGGTGGTGGGTTCGCTGTTACAGAGTTTTACCAATAATCCGCCTATATAAAGACTTTTAACCATAGGATTGATAAAGGATACGACCAATGGATACAGGAATGGCTCTTGACCTGGGACGCCAGGCATTAATGACGGCCTTGATAATTGCCATGCCGATGTTGTGTGTCGGTTTGGTAGTTGGGGTTTTGATTTCGATCATGCAGGCAGTCACCCAGGTTCAGGAAATGACGCTGACATTTGTGCCTAAGATCATAGCGATGATATTGGCGGCGGCGTTTTTTATGCCGTGGATACTGAATCGGATGATGAATTTTGCCGCCGAGATGTTCAGTCCGATGGTGGTGCCATGAAAAGGTAGTATGTCACAAAGACACGAAGACAAAAAGTAAGTAGATGTGGGTGATATATGTTTAGCGAGATAGTAAGTAATTTCGTACTGTTGTTAAAACGCGTGGGGTAAAGCCCCACCTAACAATTGGATTCCTGCTTTCGCAGGAATGACAGATGTGATGCTGGAAGCGATAAAATTATTATTTGATCAGGCGCCGGCTTTTGCGTTGGTTTTGTTTCGGGTGGGAGGGCTGCTGATTTTAGCGCCCTTGATGGGATCGGCGAGCATTCCGGCGAAGGTGAAGATATTAACCGCTGTGGTTCTCAGCGGAGCAATATTTCCGCAGGTGTCGATGATTGGAGCGGTTCCCAATAACCTATTCGGCTTGGTAGCGGCGGTGGGAAATGAGATACTTATTGGCATCAGTATGGGATTTGCCCTTTCCCTGATGTTTACGGGAGTGCGGGTAGGGGCGGAGTTGGTGAGCCAACAAATGGGTTGGAGTTTGGCGCATCTGATTGATCCCAACAGCGAAGCCAGCACTACCGTACTATCACAATTTTATGTGCTCTTAGCCACTTTGATCTATGTGCTTATGAACGGGCATCTGATATTGATCCAATCGCTCGTGCAAACTTTTGAGACGGTTCCCCTGATGGCCTCGGGCATAGCAGCGGGTGCGTTAGAACTTTTCGTGGCCACCATTACGGCGGCATTTGGGTTGGGGATTCGGATTGCAGGTCCGGCCTTGGCGGCGATTTTTTTGGCCACCCTGGCCCTGGGATTTATTTCCCGCACCATGCCGCAGTTGAACATTCTGGCGGCGGGATTTCCCGTACGCATAACCCTGGCGTTGACGATATTGATCGCTTCTCTGGGAGCGGCGTGTTGGCTGTTAGAAGAGAATATAGTGGCAGTGTTACGCGAAATTGGCGTGTTGTTTATTTAAGTTAAAAGTCGAGAAACGAAAAGAGAAAGAGATAAATGCCGGTTGATACGGGTGAAAAGACCGAAGCTCCCACCCCGCGGCGGCTGCAGGAAGCCCGGGAAAAAGGACAGGTGGCCCGCAGCGTTGATCTGTCAGCGGCGATAGGACTGTTGGCAGGGTTGTTAATTTTAAACTGGTATGGTTCAAGTATTCTGCGTGGTTTTATGGCACTAACCCAACAGTCACTAATCCTGCAGGAAACGCCCACCAGCGGCTGGACAACACTCGATTTTGCCTGGCGGACTTTTTTACGACATGGATCGGCGATGCTGCTGCCATTTTTTCTGATTATAGTCGTGGTGGCGGTGGCGGGCAATTTGGCCCAGGTCGGATTTGTCTTTTCCGCACATTCGCTTATGCCTACCCTCGACAAAATTTCACCTATTAAAGGCATAAGAAGAATTTTTTCCAAGCGCACTGCCATGCGGGTATTTATGAGTTTCGCCAAGGTCGGCATTATTACTACGGTCGCTTATATTACGATTAAGGGATTTATCCCCCAGTTAGTGGGTTTATCGGAGACGACTTTTAGGGAAGTAATCAGCCATAGCGCACAGTTAGTTTTTATTCTGGGGCTAAGGATCGCGGTGGTGTTGGTTATATTGGCCCTGTTCGATTATGCCTATCAGAGATGGCAGCATTATCAGGATCTGCGGATGACCAAGGAAGAACTCAAGGAAGAACTGAAACGCATGGAAGGCGATCCGACCATGCGGCAGCGGCGTCGGGGGGTGGCGCGGCAATTGGCAATGCAGCGGATGAGCCAGGCGGTGCCCAAGGCCGATGTGGTGATAACCAATCCGACAGAGTTGGCGGTGGCCCTGAAATACGATCATAACGAGATGCCGGCGCCCAAGGTGGTGGCTAAGGGAGCGGGATTTATCGCCCTGCGTATTCGCGACCTGGCCGATGAACACGGGGTGCCTATTGTTGAACGTAAGCCGCTGGCGCAAGCGTTGTACAAAGCTTGCGAGGTGGGTGATTACATACCTCCACAATTGTACAAAGCGGTGGCGGAGGTTTTGGCATATATCTTTGAGTTGGCCGGCAAAGGATATCGAAGGAAAGCAACCGGGTAGAAGAAAATTAGAAATAAAAAACATTAAGAAATAACGAAAAGTATGGCAACAGCGACAGTAATAACTCGATCCCGATGGCTGCAACGTTTGCATGACAGTCGGGAACTGATTTTTCCGATTGCGTCGGTGAGCTTGATTTTTGTGATGCTGATTCCACTGCCCACGACGCTGATGGATGTACTGCTGGCGGCCAATCTGGCTTTTGCGGCGGTTGTGATGCTGACGACGATTTATGTTACTAGTCCGTTGGAGTTTTCAGTATTTCCTTCGCTGTTGCTGGCGGCGACGCTGTTTCGACTGGTGCTTAACTGCGCTACGACGCGGTTGATCTTGACGGCGGGTGAACAAGGCGCCGGAGCGACATCGGCGGCGGGCCACGTGATCGAAGCCTTTGGTGATTTTGTAGCGGGAGGATCGCTGGCGGTGGGCCTGATCATATTTATTATTCTGATAGTTATTCAATTTGTCGTGATTACCAAAGGGGCCACGCGGATCAGTGAAGTGGCGGCCCGGTTTACCTTGGACGGGATGCCGGGTAAGCAAATGGCGATTGATGCCGATCTAAACGCCGGTTTGATCAACGAGGCCGAGGCCCGGCGCCGCCGGGAAGTGATTGCCAACGAGGCCGACTTTTATGGGGCGATGGATGGGGCCAGTAAATTTGTGCGGGGCGACGCCATCGCCGGAGTAATTATCACGCTGGTCAATATCATCGGCGGGCTGGGGATCGGCATGCTCAAGTATAACATGTCATGGAACCAATGTTTCGAGGTCTTCACCAAATTGACCATTGGTGATGGTCTGGTGAGCCAGATACCGGCCTTTATCATTTCGATCTCGGCGGGTTTGATTGTAACGCGATCAACGGCCAAGACCAACCTTGGTGAAGAACTGATCAGCCAACTCACCAGTAAGCCGCGGGCCTTGATGGTGGC
>LJUC01000066.1 GCA_001303695.1 Phycisphaerae bacterium SM23_30 | reverse complement strand
GTGTAGCCTACGGCGCATTGGTCGCCGAAATCAATCACGTAGAGCCCGACATATTTTTGGGGTTGATCGGTCCAGGGCAACTGCATGGCTAAGTTCCTTTGCTTCTTTTTTTACACAAATGATATTTCTTTTTACCGGTTCGCAGAACTAAAATATTTTCAGAAGCCAGTGCTTTATGGGTTAGCTTATAATCAATAACGTTCACGCGTTCGTTATTCAGGTACACACCGCCACTTCTAATCAATTTTTTGGCGGTCGAACGGGAAGGGCAAATTTTAGTCTCACACAATGCATCACTCAAATCGATTCCTTCAACAAGACGTTCCTCATCAAAGTATGTGCTGGGCACATCGGCGAAGATGCTGTTCAGGTCGCCGTCGGAGAGGCCGGCGATCTTTTCGCCGAACAGGATCTGGGCGGCCTTTTGGGCCAGGGCGGCGGGTTCGGGGCCGTGCACCAGTTTGGTGACTTCTTGGGCTAATATTTTTTGGGCCTGGCGTTTTTCGGGTTCGGCGTGCACCAGCTTTTCCAGTTGGGCGATTTGGTCTATGGGCAGGAAGGTGAAGTATTTGAGCAATTTTACCACGTCCCGGTCGTCGGTGCGGATCCAGTATTGATAGAAGTCATAGGGTCTGGTTTTATCGGGGTCGAGCCAGACGGTGCCGGTTTCGGTTTTTCCGAACTTTTGTCCGGCGGCGGTGGTGATCAGGGGGGAGGTCAGGGCGTAGAGCTGCCGATGGTCCAGTTTTCGGGCCAGTTCGATGCCGGCGATGATGTTGCCCCACTGATCGTCGCCGCCGGCCTGGAGGATGCAGTCATATTGGCGGCTGAGATGGAGGAAATCATAGGCCTGCAGCAATTGGTAACAAAACTCGGTAAAGCTTAGCCCCGCCTCGCTGTGGAGACGTTTACGCACCGATTCCTTGCCCAGCATCTCGCCGAGGCGGAAATGTTTGCCGACGTCGCGGAGGAATTCGATGAAGGTGAATTTTCCGAGCCATTCGGCGTTGTTGACCATAAGGGCGGAGTTGGGTCCGCCGTCGAAGTCGAGGAATCGCTGGAGCTGGCGTTTCATGCCGATCATGTTGCGTTCGATGGTTTCGGGGCCGAGGAGGTTTCGTTCTTCGCTTTTTCCGGAGGGGTCGCCGATCATGGCGGTGCCGCCGCCGACGACGCAGATGGGGCGGTGGCCGTGCCGCTGAAAGTGCGATAACATTATTATTTGCAGTAAGTTACCGATATGCATGCTTTCGGCGGTGGGATCAAAGCCGATATATAAGGTGGCCGGCTTTTCCAGGACCCGCGCCAGTTGGGCATCCGACTTCTGGCTGACCAGCCCCCGCTGGGATAACGTCTCAAGGATATTCACTATCAAATTCCCTGTTCAAAAACCATGCTATCCAGTCAATCCTACTATATTACCCAAAAACGCCCCGCAATCAAGTAATCAGCTTTAATCTACATTTCGAAATAAGCCCCGAGCAGTAATCTACGCTGCTCGTCTTAAACCAATAATCGCATCTGGCCTCAATCTGAGCTTGCCGTTATTTCGATCTTCAGCTATCCTATGCCGCGTATATCCAATGGTTTAACAGCCAACGTGTGGGACAGAGTCCCGCCTGACATGAGTCACCATATTTGGGAGTAGCCGCATGCTTCTTGGTACTATTTTGGAACCTGTTGATTGGGGTTGTGTGTTTGGATTTTTTGTCATTTCACTGGCGGTAGGCGTTATTGTCACCAAAAAAGCGGGAAAAAGTTCATCGGAATTTTTTCTCTCGGGGCGGAACATGCCGTGGTGGCTGCTGGGGGTATCCATGGTGGCAACCACTTTTTCCACCGACACGCCCAATCTGGTCACTGACATAGTTCGCCAGAAAGGGGTGGCGGGCAACTGGGTATGGTGGGCGTTTCTGTTGACGGGGATGCTGACGGTATTCGTATATGCCAAGCTATGGCGTCGTTCCGGGGTGATGACGGATATTGAATTTTACGAGCTGCGTTACAGCGGGAAGCCGGCGGCTTTTCTGCGGGGTTTTCGGGCCCTTTATTTAGGCGTTTTTTTCAATGTGGTCATCATGGCGACGGTGACGCTGGCGGCGATCAAGATCGGGGGGGTGCTGCTGGGATTGGGGCCCTGGGAGACGGTGGCTATCGCGGCGGTGGTGACGGTGGTCTATAGCACGCTGGGCGGGCTGCGGGGGGTGTTGATTACCGATTTTATCCAATTTGGGATTGCGATGTTCGGGGCGATCATGGCGGCCATTATTTCATTGAGGCATACGGACGTGGGAGGGTTAGCGAATCTTCTTTCGCATCCCAATCTGCAGGGCAGACTCGGCATCTTACCTGATTTTTCACAAACCGATTTGATGGTTTCGGTATTTATCATACCGCTGGCGGTGCAGTGGTGGAGCGTGTGGTATCCCGGTTCGGAGCCCGGCGGGGGGGGATACCTGGTGCAGCGTATGCTGGCGGCGAAGGACGAAAAGAACGCCATGGGGGCGACGCTGTTATTTAATGCGGCGCATTACGCGTTGCGTCCCTGGCCCTGGATAATTGTGGCGTTGTGTTCGATGGTGGTCTATCCCGATCTTGCATCTTTAAGAGCCGCCTTTCCCGAGGTCGATGAGATGGTTTTAAGAGACGACCTAGCCTATCCGGCGATGCTTACCTTCCTGCCGGCGGGATTATTAGGGCTGGTGGTGGCATCTTTAATTGCGGCTTATATGTCCACCATATCCACGCATTTAAATTGGGGTTCTTCCTATGTGGTTAATGATTTTTACAAGCGTTTCCTGAGAACAGGCGCTTCAGAAAAGGAATTGGTTTTGGTGGGACGGTTTTCCACTTTGATTTTGATGTTGCTGGCGTGTGTTCTGGCGAAATATCTGGAGAACGCCAAGCAAGCCTTTGATCTTATCCTGGCGATCGGGGCCGGTACGGGATTGCTGTTCATTCTGCGCTGGTTCTGGTGGCGGATAAATCCCTACAGTGAACTCACCGCTATGATCGTATCGTTTGGCGCGGCCTTATTTTTCTTTATTCAGGAGAAGGTTATACTTGGTTTGGAAGCCACAAAAAAGCTCATCGCTGGAGGGGTTCCGAAGGCGGAGGCTCTTCTGGCAGGGGGCGGGCTGCAAACCTGGCAAAAGCTGGTTTTAGGCGTGGCCATTACCACTTTTACCTGGATTCTGATCACGTTGCTTACCAAACCAACCGCCCCGGAGAAATTACGAAGTTTCTATCGCCTGGTGCGGCCGGGCGGGCCCGGCTGGAAGGCGGTGCTGCAGCGGGCCCGGGCTGATAATGATCCGATTGACGAATCCGGCAAAGGTTGGGACGTACCCATGGGCATCTTGTGCATGGTGTTCGGCTGCCTGGCGGTCTATAGCGCTTTGTTTGCGACGGGTTACTGGATTTACGCCAGGCAGACGCCGGCCATAATTTTGACGGCGACGGCGGCGGTTTCGACAGTGGTTTTAGTTAAGTCATGGAGTAAGTTGGATATCAAATAGATATTACGCGGATCAGAATCCAAATTTCATTTTTGGTACAAGTACAGGCGAGGCGCCGGGATTATGTCTAGAGGTTGCGGTCTATCCTACCGGTTCAAGAGTTCGAATAGTTGATGGGCGAGTTGGGCGTAGCCGGCGGGGAGGGGATGGCTGGCGTCAGCGTAGAGTGAGGGGGGCAGGGGGGGCGGCAGGTAACAGGGGAGATTTTTTTCCTGGAGGCAGGTTTCCACTTTGTTTTTAATCGCCGTGTATGTTTTGCGGCTTTGGTCATCAAGCATATGTTCATTGAAGGGACCGACGATGATAAATAGCCGGTTGTTTCTTTTTTGCAGCGTCTTGACCAGGCGCAGAAAGGCCTGCCACTGCAGGGAGGTATCCGGTTCAACCCAGGGAAAGGCCTGGGGGGCGGCGGTTTTTTCGGTCCAGGGTATAGGCTTTTGGCGTTCCCGGCCGCCGGGGGGGATAAGCTCAAAGGTGACCGGTGCGAAGGGGCAGGCGTAGGGATTTTCCAAGGTCCAGTTTTGCAGGTTTTGGTTGTCGTAATAGGCCCTGTGCAGGTGGTTGAGCCAACTGAAGAAGGGAACGCGGCGCTCCATGATGATGCCGATTTTTTCCGAAACCGAGGCGGTATAGCAGGGGATAGGGGGGATAAATTGCGGGGCCAGGCGGGGGTGATTGAAGGCGAATTCCTTTTCGATCTGCAGGTCGGCGCGGGGGGAAGTCATCCATAAAAGGTTCAAATGCAAAATGACATCTTTATCTTTGATCGCCTTTCCGTAGTATTCGATCAGTCCGGCCAGGACCATCGGATGGGTGCCGTCCACTCCGAGATTGGCGTAAAGATCCGCGCCGGCCAACTCGTTGAGATAATGCGTCAAAGTTTGATCGGGTTTGACGTATTGACCCCAGATGACCGAATCGCCGATGACCGGCATCTTATCTGCGGCACAAACCGAACGACAATAGCGGCTGAACAACCAATAATCGCTGCTCAACTCGTAGGGGATGCGATAATCAGGATTGGTTTCAAGGCTTTCGAGGCGCTGCCAGCCTACGGGGATCAAATAAAACAGTCCGGCGATTATAACCAGCGTTATGATCCACTCGCGCGGTGATAATCGTATCTCATGGGATGAGTGCGGCATATCCTGTTATCCGGTTAAAGAATCAAAATTGCATGTAGATAAAACTCCGGACGCCGGAGGAGGCGAACAGAGTTAAATAAAGTATCATAAAAACCACGGCACCGACGCGGACCGGCGCTATATTAACAAATCGTCTAATCCGGGATTCGACGGCGAATTGATACAGCCAGAGGGCAAATATTAAAAACACCATCAAAAGGGGGAACTGCGGGTCGGCCCAGCCGGCGGAGAAGATCCTGGCGATGATCAGGCCGGCGTCGTCCAAGCCGGCGGCCCTGAAAAAGATCCAGGCGAAGGCGACGAAGATGAAAACGGCCATTTGCTTGATGATTCTGGGGATTTTATCGCGGTAGAAGGGGCTTCGTTCCAGTTTTCTTGTCAGCATCAGGCCCAGGCCGTGGACTACGCCCCAGACGACAAAGGTCAGGGTGGCGCCGTGGCCTAAACCGGCGTGCCATAAACCGGACAGCAGCATCGTCAGAAATAAGTTGCGATAAGTAGCGAAATTTCCCTTGCGGTTGCCGCCCAGAGGGATGTAAAGATAATCCCGAAACCAGCTGGAGAGGCTGATGTGCCAGCGGCGCCAAAAGTCGCCCAGGCCGTCGGCGAGGTACGGATGATGGAAGTTGAGCATAATGCGAAAGCCCATCATGCGGGCGAGTCCGCGGGCCATATCGGTGTAGCCGCCAAAGTCAAAGTAAATCTGCCAGGTGAAGGCGAAGGTCGCCAGCATCAAGGCCGGCGCCTGGTGGTCGGCGGGCGCATCGTAGATCTTATCGACATAAAGTCCCAGGTAGTCGGCCAGGGCCAGTTTTTTGAACAGTCCGACGAGAAACAGGCTCAGCCCGTCGGCGACGTCCGGGGCCGTGATGCGGGGCGTGTCGCGTAGTTGCCGGAAAAGGTTTTGAGCCCTTTCGATAGGGCCCATCACCAGGATGGGAAAGAAACTGACAAAGACGGCGTGGCGGATGAAGTTTTTTTCCCGCTCCACCTCGCCGCGATAACAATCGATCACGTAACCGATTGATTTAAACAGATAAAACGATATGCCCACCGGAAAGAGCAGGCCGGGCATTTCGATAATGTGGGAACCGCCCAGCGCCAGTAACAGGTCGTTGAGCTTTAGGGTAATGAAGTTGCCGTACTTGAAAAAGCTCAGCAAACCCAGGCTGTTTACGATGCTTAACGTCAGCCATAACCTGGGGCGGCGGCTTTTGGCCATGAGGGCGGTTAGAAAATAATCGATCGTTGTGGAATAGGCGATCAACAGCAGAAACAGCGGATGAAACCAGCCATAGAACACATAGGACGCAATCAAGATCCACAGATTGCCGAACCTGGTTCTTTTGAGGGCCAGATAGACCGCGTAGGCCACCAGAAAGAAAGGTAAGAATATCCAGGTCTGAAAAAGCATGTATCCGGGCGCCTCTAAAAAAACAGCAACTTCCATTGCTGTCATTTGAAGCGAAGCGAAAAATCTCGTCCAGGAACGTCATGAGATCCTTCGCTTCGCTCAGGTTGACCATTTTTGCGGTTTTGTTAGGGCGTTAATGTTTTTACTTCATCAGGACCTGCATATGGGCGGCGACGGCCTCGGCCTGAAGCTCGAGGTTGTATCCGCCCTCCAGCAGGGAGATCAATCGGCCCTGACAATGTTTTTCGGCAATATCCTTGACAATCCGGGACAGTTCGGCGTAACCGGCGGTGGTGACCTTCATCCCGCCCAGCAGGTCGCCTTCATGGGCGTCAAAGCCGGCCGAGATCAGGACGAAGTCCGGTTGAAAAGAATCCGCCGCCGGTACGAGTTTTTCCAGGAAGGCGCTTTTATACTCAGCGTCGCCGGAACCGGGCGGCAAAGGGACGTTGATGGTATAATTATAACCCTGGGCCATGCCTTTTTCCGCTGCCGCGCCGGTGCCGGGATAGAAGGGATACTGATGGGTCCCAAAATACAGCACGGTCGGGTCATCATAAAACATCGCCTGGGTGCCGTTGCCGTGGTGCACGTCCCAATCCGCGATGAGCACTTTGGCAAGTCCGTATTGCTGCTGAATATAGCGGGCGGCAATAGCCACGTTGTTGAACATACAAAAACCCATGGCTTCACCGGGCATGGCATGGTGACCCGGGGGACGCACCGCGCAGAAGGCATTTTTAATTTCCCCGGCCATCACCGCATCGACCGCCGAGAGCACCCCTGAGACCGCCGCCAACGCCACCTCGTAGGAGCGCCGGGAGATGGGCATATCCGGGGTGTCCAGATACCTCAATCCTTGCTGGCAGCTGTTTCGGGCCCGTTCGATGTATTCGTTGGTGTGCACCGTCCGTATCCATTCCAGGGCCTCGGATTGCGATTCCGGACCTAAAAGTTGTAACGACTCATATAAACCATCTTGTTTCAAACGGTTGATGATCGCCGGCAGCCTCAAAGGGGTTTCCGGAAAACCCTCCCCGGTTTGATGTTCGAGGTAAATATCGTCATAAACCAATCCGGTTTTTACTGTTTGGGTCATGGGTTGCTCTTTCCGTTTCTCTATGGGTTGCGCGGCGCCCGGGGTGGGCCGGGGGAAATCCTCTCGGGGGGCATTTCTCACGCAGCGGAAACCAATGGCGTCGCTGGCCAGGCAATCGTCGTTGACCGAGGCATCGCCGAGGCGATAGGCGGATCGGCAGCTGTCGGGGCTGGAGTTCCAGGCCCCGCCGCGTAAGACCCTCAGCTCGCCCTCCTCGGGGCCGCGGGGGTTTCTTTCCGGGCTCTGCCGGTAGTAATCCGGATCGTAAAAGTCATTACACCATTCGGCCACATTGCCGTAGATATCATAAAGGCCCCAGGGATTGGGTTTTTTCGACCCAACCGCTTGGGTCTGGTCGGACGAACTGCCCTTAAAGCAGGCGTAATCGGCCAGTCGCCGGGCATTGTCACCAAAGAAGTATGACGTTTCGGTGCCGGCCCGGCAAGCATATTCCCATTCGGCCTCGGTGGGCAGCCGGTAGCCGTCGGCCTGAAAGTTGCACTCCCAGGTCTCTTCATCATAGCAAAAATCCAGGCCCTCCCGATAGGAACGTTCGTTGCAGTAACGGGCGGCATCGACCCAGGTCTGCTGCTCTACGGGGCGTTTGGGGTCTTTGAAATGAGAGAAGTCGGATATTTCAAAGCGCACGTATTGTTCCTGGGTTACTTCGTAGCGGTCTATCAAAAAGGAATTGACCCATACCTTGTGCAGGGGGGTTTCGTCGGAGGGTCCCCGGGCGCTGCCCATATCAAACCAGCCGCCGGGAATCTCAACCATTTCGATACCGGAGGCGGTGGTTATCACAGGGGGCGTTTCGGCGGTTTTACGAGGACCTTGATTTTCCACGCGCCGACAACCGGAGGCCAGCGCGCCTGCCAAGATCAAAGAACAAAGCGCCGCGGCAAGCTTAGCACATCTCAATCCCATCGGAACTCCCAGGGCCGTTAATTCTTCTGCGGGGCGGGGGCCGGAGGGTTCTGAGTCTTTACCGGCACCCAGTCAGGTTCCTTGTTGTGGTTGCCGTCGGTAGTAACCTGCACCCATTTGTCGGCGGCGATATCATACACACAGATATTCCAGCCCGCCGCTCTGGAGCCGACCGCCTGGCTGCCTCGGGAAGGACCATAGCTAAAGGTCAGGTATTTGCCGTCCGGCGACCAGTCCACATGATACACTTTATAGCCTCTTTGGCAAGATACTACCGTTTTTTCGTTGGTGACGGGTCGTCGGGACGAGAGATCGAGATTGCCGATCTGCAGATCGTAATCGGTGCGGCCCCAGGAGAGTTTTTGGCCGTCGGGACTGATGTCCGGCCGACAACCTCTGATACCCAAAGACTTATCGCCGGTTCCATCAATCCCAATAGCAATATTGCCGCTGCCCCAACCCCGGGAGGTGGCGGTAAACCATTTACCGTCCGATGACCAGCAGAGATTAAACAGGTGACTTAACCGTTGATTTGGGTGTTGTCGGTGTTTTTTGGTTTCAAGATTATAGATATATAGCCCCCGGTTTGAGGCTGCGTCGGAGCTGTAGCGGCTGTATTCGCCTTTTAGATAGGCGAGGGATTTTCCGTCGGGACTCCAGCAGGGTTGCCGGCCGTTTTGGGCCACCAGGGTTCGTCTGCTGCCGTCGATGTTAATATAATAGACATTTCGGCTTCTATTCCGGCGGTCAGTTCCTTCATCGGCCACAAAACATATTTTGGTGCCGTCGGGCGAAGCGTGAGGATAAAACTCGTTTATCTCGGGCGTATTGGTGAGATTGACCGGATTACTGCCGTCGGCGTTTATTAGGTATATTTCCCAGTTGTTTTTGCCATTGGTTGGGCGGTAAGTTTCGTACGCAATCTTATAAGAGATTTCATTTAAGTTAATTTCCGAGCGCGGGGCGGGAGTGGTTCCCGATCCCGACCCCGGGGAGGATCGCCGGGAGCGTCCGCGTCCCTGCCCTAAGGCCTCAACGGTTATCAACAGACTTACTAATAAAATAAAAATAATAGTCAAACCGGTACCTGAAAACCCCAGCGCTCTGGTATGTTGTCTTTTTAACATCGCTATTTCCTTTCTCATCTGAACGGAGTTAAAGCCTCTCTCTGCCTCGGCTTGTCATACTACCTTCTCCTGCCCGTCCGGCTGCGGTTCGCTCCGGTGTTTCGAGATTGGTCCCGCAAGGAAAATCCGGAAGTTGACGATCTTCGGGAATTATCTTCGAGTTTTAAAACGGGGCTGCGGGTTATTCTTCTGTCTTCGAACAGGAGGGTGATCCGGGTGGGTTCGACGGCGACCACTTCGGCGGCGCCGATCCTATCGCCGGTTTTAACCCAACGATTGCCGATGCGGGCTTCATTACCGAAGATGGCGGTGCAGTCGCCCGGCTCTTCGGAGGTGTCGGGCGGAGGTACAAACATATTGTTCCGGGTCAACTGCCGGGCGGCCGTTTTATAATCGTCGAAATATTGTTGGATTTTTTCTCGGTCGGGGCTGATTTGCTCCAGGGTATCTTTGGTCAGCAGGGGAGCGGAGCCGGTCCCGCGGGCGATGCTAATCACCTCGGCGGCGGTGAAGCCCGTCAACAGCACCGCCAGGGCCAAGAAGCCCAACGAATAAAGCGTCTTTCGGTCCTTTTCGTTTTGCCAGTTCATTATCGCCTTTCTGGAAAAAAGGGATGAAATTACATTTCTATTTATGCGTGGTTTTTAGATGGCGCAAACATAGCAGCTATTATCCACCCATGTTTCTTTTCATATATACAACAACTGAAAAAAAAATTTATTGCTAAAAAAATTATTAAACCACATCAAAGCCCGTTTCTCCCGGGAAAGTCAACAAGGATTTTTTCGCGTAAAACTTTGTCGATAAATGATTTAGATTCTCCAGGGCCACAAAAGTGCGGATAGGGAAAGTTTCCCTGGGCCGGCGGGTTTATTTTGCGGCGTTTTTAAGCAATAATTGGGTCTTTGACGTGTCTTTATTTGTGGAGAAGAGATAATGGAGCAAGATCTGCTGGCCGAGCAGATAGCCAGGTGTCAAAACGGCGATCGGGAAGCTATCGTATGGCTGGTCCGTCAATTCGGACCGCAGCTATACCGATATTTTCTTCGCATGAACAACTCGACTTTGGACGCCGAAGATCTTCTGCAAGAGTTATTTGTCAAGCTCATAGAGAATATCCACCAGTACCGTCACGAGGGTCGATTTGAAGGTTGGCTCTTTCGGGTGGCGGCTAATCTGGTCCGGAATGAGGCCCGGCGGCGTAAAATTCGAGGCGGAGTCATTTCCCTGCAAGATGAACACAAAGGTCTGGGGGACGCCCTGGCCTCAAAGGAAGCGACTGCCTGCCAGAAAGCGCAACAGACCGAGCAAATAGATCAATTGCAGGAGGCTTTGCGGCAATTGCCCTCAACGGACCGAGAAATCATTATCCTGCGCCATTATGGCCAGCTAAGTTTTAAGGAGATTGCAGAACATTATCAGATACCCGTAGGCACGGCCTTGTCGAAGGTGCACCGGGGGTTGAAGTGTTTAAAAGAAATCATAGGAAGCGGGCCGAGAGGATAAAAAGCTATGAATATTAATGATAAGGAATTACGTAATTTATTGGCGCAGCTTTATCCGGGCGAAGATCAGCTGCGGGCCGCCGTGGAGGACATCCAACAGGGCGACGATCTGATGCGCCGGCTTGATCGGATACGGGTTGACCCGGCGATACTGGACCGGGCCGAAGCAAGAGTGCGACGGGAACCGGCCCGATCTGAACGCAGGCAAGCAAATTTTAACCGATCGTACGATAAAGAGTTATATGATTTGCCGGTGCAATTGGCTCTTGGTGAAGATCAGGCGCGGGCCGCCCTTGAGGAAATAAAGCAGGGCGATGATTTGATGCGCCGGCTGGACCAGATCCAGGTTGACCCGGAGGTATTGGACCGGACCGAAGCAAGGGTGCGGCAGGCGCCGGAGCGATCCGAGTACAAGCGCAGGGATTTTGGATGGCCGTCCCGGGCGGCGGTCCTGGCCGCCTCGTTGATCATAGCGCTGGGCCTGATTATATATTTGATGCCGCAAAAGACCGGGATGCCGCCTTCGGATTACGATACCGGTGTTTACTGGCAACAGGTCCTAATTCAGGAAAACGAAGTCGATCAAGAAGTTAGCGATATGGTCTTAAGTGAAGTTTTGAAATGCTGGTCTGAGGTGGATTGGAAAGTAGATGACATCCTGGGATCAGACAGCGAACTGGAGCCGGATTCCATTGACGTTAGCCAAACACTATGGGCCGGTCCTCGGCTCTGCCAATGAGCAAGCGGTCGAACCGGGCTTTTTTATTTACCGGACTTTTACAAAACTTTAGATATTAAAACCGGAATTTTATAAAACTTCAATTAAAAGATCGCATCTATCGAAAATATGAAATTTACTCTGTAAGGAGCTAAGTAATGGTTAGAAAACTGTCTTTACCGGCGGTTCTGATTATGGGGATTGCTTTATGCAGTTTAACGCCGGCGAGAGATCGGAATCGCTCCTCATATTTTGCGCCCCGGGACCGCCGAGAAGCGGGGCAGCGGGAGAGTGAGCAAAGGCGTCGTAGCTGGTCGGATCAGATCAGCACCGAAGAGCTGTTGAAATTTCTGAAGGAACATGAAGCGGAACTGGCGAATCGTCTGGAAAAACTAAGAGGAGAACACCCGCGTTATTTCTCCGATCAGGTTCGCGCCCTTAAGGAACTTTATGGGCCTGTTATCCAGCAGATGGAGCGGGATCCCAAAGCGGCTCAGTTTAGTCTGGAGAAAATTCGCCTGCGCTTGAAGATTCAAAGTGGGCTGGAGCAGGTGAAACATTCGAAGCGTCAGGCCTACGTTGAAGCCCAAAAGAAACTTACCGGGCATGTGGCAAAGCTATTTGAGGTGATTGTTAAAGAAGAAGAGTATGAAGTAGAGCAGATGGAAGAATGGCTGGAAAATAGACAAGACCGCAGGTACCTGACTCGAAGCGAATACCGATCCAGCTGGAATTATCTTGAGCAGAGGAAAGAAGACATTGCCGAGTGGAAGAAAAATAAGGATGAAATTATCGAGCAGCGCGTGGAGAAGCTCTTGCAAGAACACCCCGATTTTCCCTGGGGCAGCTAGGTGAGCAAAATAAACTTTAGGCATATAACAACCCGGAGATTGCGATATGATCGCATGAGGGCACAACCGTTTCATAGTTGCATTTATCTACGTGGCGGGGAAAACCTATCCGGGGCCGACAGTTCACTTACGGTTGAGGGGTTACTTACCGCCGTTTTTCGGCAATAAGATATTATTTTTAGCGTTATTATTGATAAGAGAATTATTGCGTGAGTTCGGTCTCATATTTTGATAAAAACATAATTATAGTATAAAGGCGTATAATGAGGATGCAGTGTGACGGACCTCCCTGCATTTCGTTGTAAGTCTTTTATCTTAAGGGAATTATGCGAAGCATAACGGATTAGGAGAAGTGAAATTACCCATGACGAGCCAGTTACAGATAGAAAAATTAGGTCAAATTCTTTGCGAAAAATCCTTTTTAGATGATAACCAACTGCAGGAGGCCCTTAACGAGCAGAAGACCAGCCGCCGGCGTCTGGGCGAGATCCTGCTGGACTTAGGATACATATCGCAAATACAGTTAAATGAAGCACTTGCGCTGCAGGCGGGCATTGAGCGGATTGATTTATCCAACATTTCGGTAAATCCCCAGACTATTTCACTGGTACCGGCGGAGTTGGTCAGCAAATACAATATTCTGCCATTATGGCAGGAAGATGGACAACTGGGCCTGGCGATGGCCGATCCTTTTGACACCCAGGCCGTCGAGGATTTACGGATGGTCACCGGGATGACGATCAAGCGTTATTTTGGTCATCCGCTGCAGATGGAGCAGGTGGTGATCAAATTTTACGGCAGTAACGTGGCCCGGATGCTGGAGAACCTGGCCCCCGCCGATCAAGTGCAAGAGGGGGATGAAAACGGCGAATATTCCGCCGCCAAGCTCCATGAGCTGGCCCGCGAACCCTCGCTGGTAAACCTGGTCAATCTGGTCCTCTTGGAGGCCATCGACGCCCGCGCCAGCGACGTCCACATCGAGCCTTTCGAGCACCAGCTCAAGATCAAATATCGCGTGGACGGCATGCTTTTTGAGAAAGCCCCTTCACCCAAGCGCCTGCAGGCCGCCATCACTTCGCGGGTCAAAATCATGGCCGGTATGAACATTGCCGAACGTTTTATACCCCAGGACGGCCATATTGAATTTATGGGGCATACCGGCAAGGTCGATATCCGGGTCTCCACCGTGCCCACGGTCTTCGGCGAATCCATCACCATGAGATTGCTGGATCGCTCCGCCTCGCTGATCGGTCTGGGCGACCTGGGCATGAGTCCTAAAGTACTCAAAGGCTTCGACAACAGTCTGTATAAATCACATGGTTTGATCCTGGAGACGGGCCCGACCGGTTCCGGAAAGACCACCACTCTTTATGCCGCCCTTAACAGGATCTACACCCCCAGTAAAAAGATAATCACCATCGAGGACCCCGTCGAATATCAGCTTGAGGGTATTATACAGATGCCGGTCAATCCCAAACGGGGCCTGACCTTCGCCAGCGGCTTACGCCATATCGTACGTCAGGACCCCGATATTATCATGGTGGGGGAGATTCGCGACCTGGAGACCGCCGACATTTCCATTCGATCAGCCTTAACCGGACACCTGGTCTTTTCCACCCTGCATACCAACGACGCCCCCGGCGCCGTCACCCGCTTGATCGATATGGGCGCCGAGCCGTTTTTGTTGGCCAGTTCTATGGAGATAGTGATAGCCCAGAGGCTGGTCCGCAAGATCTGTCGCACCTGCAAAAAACCCTATCAACCCGATGAAAATCTCCTCAAAAACCTCGGCGCCGCCGATTTAATTCCGCCGGGAACAACCCTGTACCGCGGCGTGGGCTGCCCTGAGTGCATGCAGAGCGGCATGAAGGGTCGGACGGGCCTGTTTGAACTGCTGCGGATCACCGATCAACTACGACCGTTGATTTCCAATCGGGCCGACGCGGATCAGATTGCCAAGGCCGCCCCCCCCGACCATAAGCCCATGCGTTATGACGGAATCGATAAGGTGTTACAAGGCATCACCACCCCGGAAGAGGTTCTGCGCGTCACCCAGGGACTTGATGAGATATAGGCGCTTGACTTAGGAGTTTGGCAAAATTGGTTATGGGCATTTTTGGGATAAATTTTTGATTAAGGAGGCCGGCGGGAAGCGATTATAAATCCTTATTGTTTATAGGCTTGCGTTTATTAGCAATGAAATTTGGGAATAAAAAATTCTTTACTTAGGTATGCCCAAAACTAATTTTGTAAAAGTACCGTTTATATTTTAACCATTCGGCGCTATGACGGCGTCGTAAAATTTTCGGAGGCGATAGCAACCGTGTCCCAGTTTCAATATCAGGCGGTTACCGACACCGGCCAACCCATCAGCGGATCGTTGGAGGCCATCGACCGTCGTTCCGCATTAGCCGCATTAGGGAGTAAGGGACATTTTGTCACTAACCTGATCGCCGCTGCGGAAAAAACCACGGTCAAACCCCAAAGGCAGACCCTGGACGTCCCCCGCCCCAAGACTTTCACCTTCAGCATCGGAAAGGTCTCCAGCAAAGACGTATTGGCCTTTATTAATCAGCTCAGCGCCGCTATCCGGGCGGGTCTGCCGATGCTGGATTGTCTGCAGGTCATTCGCCGACAATCCGATAAACCGGCCTTGATCAAACTTATCGTCAACCTGGAGCAATCCGTCAGTTCCGGGGATTCGCTCTCGGAGGCCATGGGCCAACATCCGAAAATCTTTCGTCCGCTGCACTGCGCCCTGGTGAGGGTGGGAGAAACCGGGGGGCTGCTCGACGAGACCTCGCAGCAGCTGGCCCAATTGCTCACCCGGGACGAAAAGATCAAATCCAGCATGAAGAACGCCGCGGCTTATCCTATGTTTATCCTGACTCTGGGCATCCTGGCGGTGATTGTGATCATCACCTGGCTGTTGCCCAGCATCATCAACACCATCGCCAGCGCCGACCTGACCCTGCCCTGGCCGACCCGAATCCTGTTGGGATTAAGCGGTTTTATCAATAATTATTATTACAGCGTGCCGCTGCTGGTGGTGCTGGTGGTGCTGGGGTATGCATTTAAGAAATGGATAGATACCAGCTCGGGCAGAGTTAGTTGGGATGGTTTTAAATTAAAGATACCGGTGCTGGGATCGGTTTTACGGAGTATCGCGGTGGGCCGCTTCGCCCGGACGCTCGGCTCGCTCACCAAAGGAGGGATAATCATTCTCGAGGCCCTGCAGGTGGTGCGCGACACGCTGGGCAATGAGGTATTGGGCCGGGAGATAGACACGGTTGCGGAAAAGGTCAAAGTCGGGGAGGCCCTGGCCGAACCGCTGGAGCATTCGGGCCGTTTCCCGCAACTTTTGGTGCAGATAGTCTCGGTGGGCGAGCAAACGGGCAAACTCGACGAACTGCTGCTCATCGCCGCCGACACCTTTGACGCCGACGCCGACGCCGCTATCGCCCGTTTTATGGCCGTCATGCCGGCCGTGTTGGTGTTGATGCTGGCGGTGGTGATAGGCTTTATTATCGTTTCCACGCTGCTGCCTATAATGAGTATGCAAAGTGTGGTGGGCGGATTTTAAATTCTTAACGAAGAGGTATAGAACCATGAAACGTTATCGTCAGCGCAAAGGTTTCACCCTGGTGGAAATACTGGTGGTGGTGATCATCATCACCATGCTGGCCACCATGATCACGCCGCAAATCTACAGTAAATTCGTCAAGG
Organism: Phycisphaerae bacterium SM23_30; assembly: GCA_001303695.1. Classification (GTDB taxonomy): domain Bacteria; phylum Planctomycetota; class Phycisphaerae; order Sedimentisphaerales; family SM23-30; genus SM23-30. The sequence continues at coordinate 1,378 of LJUC01000066.1, read as the reverse complement.
CCAAAGCGAACCTGGCCCGCACCGGGATAGCCAAGCTGGAGAATTCTCTGGCGGAGTTTCTGCTGGATTGCGGCCGCTTCCCCACCGAGGGGGACGGGGGGCTCGATGCCCTGCGAGTAGCGCCGTCCGACCTGTTGGAGGTCTGGGACGGTCCCTATGTTAGAGAACACGATTTATACGATCCCTGGGATAATCCTTACGTTTATCATTTTCCCGCCACCCTCAGCGACGGTGAGTATGACATTATTAGTTACGGCGCCGACGGCGTGGCCGGCGGCGATAGAGAAAATGCGGATATTTACAACAACTAAAAATACCCCAGCGGCAAAAGACCCCCATAAAGGTTTTACGCTGACGGAGATCCTGGTGGTGGTGGTATTGATCGCCATGATGGCCGGGGCTTCCGGCGGTCTGTACCTGCGTTCCTACCAGAAAAGGGTGGCCGAAAAGGCGGCCGCCGAACTGTTGCAGACGGCCCTGTACGCCCGCATCGTCGCCATCGAAAGAAACCAGCCCTGCAAGATGTATCTCGATCCGGAGACCGGCGGTTTTTTTCTGGCGATCGATATCGCCGATGAACAGGGCATCCTCCTGGAAGAAAGGGTCATAAATAACCTGTTTTGTCGTCCGGCGCAACTGCCGGAGTCAATGATGTTTGAGAATATCCAGATAAGGCCCTATCGGATCCTTACCGAATCTTTAAATTATAATAACAATGTCATAATTTTCGCCCCCAACGGCACCGCCGATCTGGCCGTAGTGCAGATCGGCGACGGATTCAGACATTATACCCTGAGTATTTCTTCCTCCACCGCCCGGCCCCACCTGATTCGGGGCACCATCGAGGACGTGATACCCGACACTTTTGATCTGGATGCACAATGGCTCTCCACCGAAAACATACTCAAAGGGCGTTTACCTTGATCGAGGCCCTGGTGGCCACCATTATCCTGGCCGGCGGCATCACCGCCATCACCGGCTTGAGCAGCCGCTGCCTGGTCCGTACCCGGCTCAACCAGCAATACGACCGCGCCTGGCAATTGCTGGACCGCCAATTGACCCTGATCGACGCTATGGGCATCAATCAGTTTCTTGAACAGCGGACCAGCCTGGGTGAAATCGAAGACGGAGATATAACCTTCCAATGGGAGGTAGGCGTGGCCAGCCAGGAGATCGATCAACTTTATTTAGTAACCATGAGCATTCGGTGGTTTAGAGGCAGACAATGGCACACGATCACGGCCGCGACCTGCCTGAACGGCCAGGACGTCGAAAGCGTCGAAAGCGGCAGATAAATAAGGCGTAAATTATTAATAGAAGTCCGGTTATTAAAATGAAACAGAGAGAATTGAAAACGGCCCCCAAAAGCAGAGCCTCG
>LJUC01000065.1 GCA_001303695.1 Phycisphaerae bacterium SM23_30 | reverse complement strand
GGTGGAGCGGATGGCGCCGTTGCCGGTATTGTTGGGGCGGTTGGCCGGTCGGGAGGGGATTTTTATGCTGGGGGATTTTGGCTGGCGGGGGGCGGGGCGATTCAGCTATCTGGGATTGGCGCCGGCGGAAGTGGTGATTTTCAAACAAGACGAGCAGGGCGATCCTTTTACGCTTTTGGATCAGTCTTGTCGTAGGTATCAATTGAAAGGAGAGGCTGATCTGCCGACGCCTTTTGCGGGCGGCTGGGTGGGTTATCTCAGTTATGATTTAGGCCGTTATATCGAACGGCTGCCCGACGAGGTGGAACATGACATCCCGCTGCCGCTGCTTCGCTTTGGTTTTTACGATGCGATAGCGGCGTGGGACCAAGAGCAAAGCCGGGGGTATCTGCTGGCCCTGGAGTATCCAGGGCAGAAAGAGGCTGTGCCGGGGCGGCTGGCCCGCTTGCGGGTGGTATGTGAGGCCGGCGCCGAGGGGAAAAACCTGCTTAAAAAGTCTGATAGCGGTCCGGCAGTTACGATTCCTCAAGCGGCTCAACTGGTGGGGCGGATGGAGCGGAACATTGCGCCGGAGGCGTATTTAGCCAAGGTGGCCCGCTCGATTGAGTATATCAAGGCGGGGGATATTTTCGAGGTGAATATTTCGCAGCGTTTCGCCTGTGAATATAAAGAAAGCCCGGCGGTTTTATATGAATACCTGGCTCATCACAATCCGGCGGGTTTTTCGGCGCTGCTGCCGGGGGCGAATCATGCGGTGGTCAGCGCCTCGCCGGAGCTGTTTCTCTTGCGGCGGGGCGAGACAATCACAACCAAGCCGATTAAAGGCACGGCCCCGCGCGGCGCCAATGAAGCAGAGGATCAAAAAAATCGCCAATGGCTGCTGGATTCGGATAAGGACCGGGCCGAACTGAATATGATTATCGACCTGGAACGCAACGACCTGGGCCGGGTCTGTCGATACGGGACGGTTAAGGTGTTGGCCGAAAGAGAAATCGAAGAGCATCCCACGGTGCTGCATACGGTGGCGACCATAGCAGGTGAGCTGCGGGAAAACGTCAGCAACGGCGATGTTCTGCGGGCGACCTTTCCCGGCGGCTCGATCACCGGGGCCCCGAAGATCCGCTCGATGGAGATTATCGACGAGCTGGAGCCGACGGCCCGGAGCGTCTATACCGGCAGTATCGGCTGGATCGGGATCAACGGCGATATGGATTTGAATATCGCCATTCGAACGATTATTCTGGCGGGCGGCAAGGCCTACGTGCAGGCCGGAGGCGCCATTGTTGCCGACAGTGAGCCCCAGGCGGAATATGATGAGACCCTGGCCAAGGCAGGGGCTTTGGTCCAGGCGTTGTGGGCTACAAAAACTAAGGATAAATAGATAGAATATCGCAAGTTAATAGATGATATGAGTGAATACGTTTTTTTTAATGATCGATTAGTGCCGGCCGACGAGGCCCGGGTGAGCATTTACGATGGGGGGCTATTGCATGGGGTGGGGCTGTTCGAGACCATGCGGAGCTACGGCGGCAGGGTGTTTCGGCTGGCCGATCACCTTGATCGGCTTTACCACTCAGCCCGGGAGCTGCAGATTAATATAACTCAAAAACGTGAGGAGCTGGGCGGCTGGATCGAGGTGCTTTTGGAAGCCAACGGCCTGCAGGACTCCCGACTGCGGCTGACCTTGACGCGCGGCAGTATTAAAAATACCGACGCCGACAGTCCCGGTCAAAGTATTATGTTCATAACTTCCGGACCGATGGTCGGCTATCCGGCCGAATATTATCGACGCGGCATGACGGTGATTATCAGCAATTTTAAACAGAACCCGGAGGACCCCACCCTCAAACACAAAACGATCAATTATCTGGCTCGATTATTGGCCCTGCAGCAGGCCCAGCGGAAAAAGGCCGGCGAGGCCCTGTGGTTTACCGTTCACAATCAATTAGCCGAAGGTTGTGTGAGCAATGTCTTTGTGGTGACCAAAGGCCGGCTGCGGACGCCGCCGGTGGATACGCCGGTTCTGCCGGGCATCGCCCGTAAAACGGTGCTGGAGCTGGCGGGGGAAAAGGGCGTCGAATGTGAGGAAAAAGAGCTGCATATTAAAGATTTACTCTCGGCCCAGGAGGTGTTTCTGACCAACAGCATTATGGAATTGATGCCCGTCTGCCGCATCGAACGGCACGCGGTAGGCAAAGACAAACCCGGACCTGTTTATAAAAAACTGCATGATTTATATAAACAGGCGGCGGCAACGGAATGTAAAGAATAATATGAAACTAAAAGAGATAACCGACGTCCTGGAAGGTATAGCGCCGCGGTCTTTAGCGGAGGATGGGGATAATGTGGGATTGTTGGTGGGCGATTATGAGACGCCGATCAAAAAGATTATGCTGACGGTTGACCTGACCCGGTCGGTTTTTAAAGAGGCCAGGAATAAAAAAGTTAATTTGATTGTCGCCTATCACCCGCCTATTTGGGAGCCGTTGAAAAAGGTGGTGGCCGGTGAGGGTCTGTCGCCGTTTCTGCATGAGGTAATACGCGACAATATGGCGCTTTATGCCCTCCACACGGCGTTGGATTCGGTGCGGGGAGGTGTTAATGATGTTTTGGCGGAAATAGTGGGAATCAAGGACGCTCAGGTATTGATCCCGCCGGCCACCTCAACCGGTAATATGTTTAAGCTGGTGGTTTTTCTGCCGGAGGGAGACCTGGAAAAGGTCGGCGCGGCGATTTTTGCCGCCGGGGCCGGACAGATCGGCAACTACAGCAAATGCAGCTTTCGCTGCCGGGGCACGGGAACCTTTGAAGGGAGTGAATCTACTCGCCCCACCGTGGGCCGGGCGGGACGTTTTGAGCAGGCGGACGAATTTCGTCTGGAGGCGATCTTACCGGCCGCAAAGCTCGCCGCGGTCATTAGAGCCATGATTACAGCGCATAGTTATGAGGAGGTCGCCTATGATGTCTTCCCTTTGATGGATAGCCCCGGCGACGCCGGTTTGGGTCGGTTTGGCGATTTGCCAAAGCCTGCTAAAATCGATATACTGCTGGAGACCATCAAGAAGAAATTAAAGGTAAAGACGGTCGGTGTTGTCGGCCCGGCTCGCGGCCGGGTCAAACGGGCGGCGGTGGCCGCCGGTTCCTGCGGGATGATCTTCCGGGAAGTGATAAAACAGGGCTGCGATTTTTACCTGACCGGCGAACTGAAACATCATCACGCCCTGGAATTACAGGAGGCCCGGGTTACTACCATGTGCGTCGGGCATTCCGTGTCGGAACGGGTTGTTTTACCGAAGATAGCCCAAAAATTGCGTCGGGAAGCTAAAGACGTGGCCGTTTCGATCAGCCGAAAAGATCACGATCCTTTTGTTTGGCGCTGAAAAAATAATCTAGGACCATGGTTTTAAGAATAAATTTAATCACTTTATTAATAACGATGTTGGTCGGGTGTGAAGGTGCGGTGCCGTCGGGATCAGGATCGGTTTTAAAAGCCCAATCTCAAATGGAGTTACAGGAGGTTGAGTCCGCGGATGATCCCATAGTGGCCTGGGTGAACGGAAAACCCATACGAAAAAGTGAAGTGGCTCAAATATTATGGCAGGGGAGGGGTCGGAGGATTTTGGATGAGTTGATTGTATTGGAAGCCGTGCGGCAGCGGGCCCGACAAAAGCAGATAACATCCTCGGAAGATTTAATCGACCAGGAATGGGATCGCATTTTACAGGATATGGCGCCGCACCAGACGCCTCGGGAGCAATTGGCGCTGCTGGACTATATGCTGGAGAATCGAGGGATGACGCGGGCGGAGTTTGATTTGATTGTGCGGCGTCAGGCGCTGCTGCGGCGACTGGTGGACCCTAACGTGGCGATAGATGAGGAGATGATAGCGCAAGAGTTTGAGCGTCAGCACGGTCGGAAGGTGGAGGTAAGAGTGCTGTTGGTGAGCAGCCTGCGGCGGATCGAGCAGGCGCAGAAACGATTGGCGGCAGGGGAAAGTTTCGCGGAAGTGGTAAGTCAGATGTCGGAGGATGAAGCGACCCTGAGCCGCGGCGGGCTTTGGGGACCTTTCACGCAGAACGATGAACAAATACCCCCGGCCTTGCGCGAGGCGGCCTTTAGGCTGGAAAAAGTAGGCCAACGCGGTCAAATTATCAGATACTTCGACAAAGGGGCGGATCACGAATGGTGGGGCCTGGTGGAGTTGACCCAGGTCATACCAGCCGATGAGATGGAGATGACGAAGGTTCGGGGTGAATTGGAAGCGATCCTGAAAGAACGTCAAATTAGACGGCGAATGCTGCAACTACAGCAGGAATTACAACTCAAGACCAAAGTGGAAATTGTCGATCCGATATTACGGCAAAAAGGGAAAAATCAGGCGGCAGGATAAATGGATGGGATTATTAACTTCACAGATTGATCGAGATTTCGACGGCGGGATATATCTGGCGCCGCTGGGCGAGATTCCCGCTCCGGATCATATTGGATCAGTTGATTACGACGGGAATTTGTACCTGCCGCTGACCATTGACGGCAGCACCGAGATGGAAGTGGTGGTAACCGCAGGTCAACAGGTCCCCCGGGGAACATTACTGGCCCGCGGCGGGGGATACTGCCTGTACGCGCCGCGGCCGGGGGTGGTCAAAGGTGAGACGGCCCCCGGCGACGCCGGCATCTGGGCCGCCGGGAAAACGGAGCAAAAAGCTTTGGTGTTGGAACAGTTTTCCGCCATCTCGGCGCGTGATTATGTAGGTAAAAGTAAATCCGTTTATAAGGTTTCCGCCGAGGAGATAGAGCAGGCCAAGGATGAAATTCGCTCGGCCAATGAACGTCGCGGTTTGAAGCAGCGGCGGACGGTGTGGGATAAGATCGAACGGGCGGGAATTGTCACCACCGAAGGTGCTCGACCCTTGGCGGCTTGGCTTAAGGAACTGTCGCACAATGAGATTAAAGTGGTGGTGGCGAACGCAACGCCTTTGGAAGCCACCTTGAACGGCTGCTTGGCGATCTTGGCTCGCTGGCCGGAGCAGGTGTTTACCGGTCTGGCGATTTTAAAGACCTTCCTGCAAGCCGATGAAGCGATTATGGCTTATCCCCATGGTTTTAATATTAATATGACCTCGGCCCAGGAATGGGAGGTTAAATGCGTGGCGGTCAGTGAGAAATACCCACAGGGCCGCAGCGGATCGGTATTGCGCACGCTGAAAAAACAAAAACAGTTGGGAAGGCGAGGTGTGCGACAGGATCAGGCGGTGGTTTTTGAGATTCAGTTGCTCCGTCAGGTGGAAAGAGCGGTCCTCACCGGCGAGATGCCCACCGAACGGGTGATTACCATCAGCGGAGACGGGGTAAAACGCCCCGGGCATTTTTTAGTTCCTTTAGGGCTGCCTTTGCAGGAGCTGTTGACCAGGGCCGGGATTTATCAAGACGTGGCGTGTGTGGCGGAGGGTTCTTCGCTGGCGGGAAAGGCGATCGACGCCCAAAAGGCGGTCGTAACCCAGACCAGTGAGAGTTATACGGTGGTGCGTCGGGTCAAGCGGGATCAGCCGCACAACTGTGTTCGCTGCGGCTGGTGTATCGCTGATTGTCCGTCGGGAATCGATCCGATGCGGCTTTTTAAACTGGCCCAATCAAGGCAATACCACCGGACGCGACAATTATCGATCGATGCGTGCGTGGAATGCGGGATCTGCTCTTATATCTGTCCCTCGCATCTGCCCATTATGGAGCAGATCCGGACCGCCAAAGAAATACTGCGGAACGATAAAAATATTAATTCCGTGATAAACGATGCCTAACGATAAAGAATTATTGTTGCCGCTGCCGCCCTATCGGCCGGTGCCGGAATCGGCGCAGCGGATCATGCGCACGCAATTGGCGGTGCTGATACTGCCGGCGGCGGCGGGAGCGATATTTTTTGGTTATCATGCCCTGAAGTTAATGATCCTGGCGGCGGCGGCGGCGGGCCTGGCGGAAGGCATCTGCAAAAGAGTGATATTTTCCAAGGTATCCGGCAGTATGCCGCACAGCCTGGCGATGGGACTGCTTTTGGCATTTATGCTGCCGGTTAGCTGTCCGTGGTACGTACCGGTAGTGGGAGCGGTAGCGGCGGTGGTGTTCGCCAAGCATTTATTTGGCGGGTTGGGTTATTATATCTGGCATCCGGCCCTGGCGGGGCGGTTGATAGTGCAAATATTATTTGGGGATTGGTTTTACGCTCCCCACGGACCGCTCTTGGGGCGCAACCATATTCTGACCGGTAATATTAATGCCGTCCCAGAGAATAGGATAGCCTGGTTTCAGATAGACTGGTTTTCCTCGTTGCCGGAAGATGGATTCGATGGATTTCTGCTGCTCCAGCCGGAAGAAACTTTGCGGCGCTTTTGGGAAATGGAGTTTGTGGACTCGGTGGCTCAAATAGGGCAGTATATATTGGATCGGCTCCCTTCACTGGAGCATTGTCTGGTGGGGGCGGTGCCGGGGGGGGTGGGGCAGACCTGTTCGGTGGCTTTAATCTTGGTCGGCTTGTTTCTGATTTATAGGGGATATCTGTCTTGGCAGCTTCCGGCGACTTTCATCGCCGGTGCCTATTTGGGGGCTATGTTGTTGCCCATAGGAATCGTAACCAGCGAACCCAGCTCCAATATTTTTTTATGGCCCATCATCGATGGGGGCTTGGCCGCTGGGTTTACCTATCTGAACTACCACCTTTTCAGCGGGGCGTTGCTTTTAGGGGCCCTGGTGTTAACCAGCGATATGACCAGCCGGCCCATAACGGTGCGGGGACAGATGATTTTCGGCGCTGGCGCAGGGCTTTTGACCACCGTTTTTCGCCTTTATTCGGATATCTCCATTCCCTGTTGCGCCGCCATATTGCTGATGAATAGCCTGGTCCCGGCGATCGATAGGCTGACGCGTCCGCGCGGACGGGGCGAAATGGACAAATAACCTTGGACAACAGGCGGCCAACATGGGACAATAGATAACGGACAGCGGAAACCAACGTTTGAAGATAAATACGGTTTTAGTTCTTTTGTTTAAATTCAGCTTGCCGATAAATAAGTAACCGGACTTTGGCAAAACTTTAGTAAGTAATTAACCGGAGGCTTTCTGAATTGACCATGGAGAAGGGAAACGACCAACCCGGCAACGAAAACGGACCCCGAGGCGATTTTATAGAGGAACATATAAAATTGCCGGAGACCCCTTTATCGTCGGCGGCAAAATTGCAGACAGAGTTGGAGCCCCCGTCGATTTCTGCCGCTTCGGGCTCCAGGCAGCAAAAAATCAAAAACCAATTATCACCGGACGAATCACCTCCCCTCGAACCCTATGCCGGCACCAGCGCCGCCCGCGACCTGTCGCAAGAGCTGGATTCGCCCTCAGACGAGCCGGATCAGATCACCTCGGCCCAGGTGATCGAGGCGATACTTTTTGCCGGCGATGAACCCATCACCGGTAAGAAACTTGCGGAAATGGTGGGCACGGGCGGGATCAGCCAGATTAAGCAGCACATAGAGCAGCTTAATGAAAAGTATCAGCGGATGAATTGTGCCTTTCGCATTGAAGCCATCGCCGGAGGCTACCAGATGCTGACCCTGAGTAAGTTCAACATTTGGCTGCGAAAGCTGGTTAAGGTGCGCCAGGAGACCAAACTGACGCCGGCGGCCCTGGAAACCCTGGCGATTATCGCCTATAAACAGCCGATTATACGGGTGGATGTGGAGGCCATTCGCGGGGTGGGCTGCGGAGAAATGATCCGGCAGCTTTGTGAGAAAGGAATGGTCAAAATTGTGGGCCGGGCCGAAGTTTTGGGCCGACCGCTTTTGTATGGGACTACCAGAAAATTCCTGGAAGTCTTCGGGATTAATAGCCTCAAAGAATTACCTCAGGCCGAGCAATTGAAACCACCTTATTAACTTCGAATCTTAGCCTGCTCTAAATAACTGAAAAATAAGCGGTTGCTTTGAGCATGATGATCGGATACAATACTCCGGTTGTCATTTTTATAGCGGTTGATAAAATCTAAATCTTTTAAGGAGGTTGGATGAGACGGTCTCGCCTAATCAATTACCTCGGGGTGGGATTGTTGTTATTACTGAGCCTGTCTTTTTACGGTTGTAAGGAGGTGAATCAGTTGTCGCTGCGCCCGAAAGAGGGTGCTGCTTATACGCAGAAGGTGCATCTGATCAGCGACCTGAAGATGCCGCCCTTTCCAGGCGCCGATTATCATAATAGCGAAATGGTGCTGAAATACGAGGTCATCAAGGTGGATGAAGAGGGTTCGGCGACTATTCGGGTGACCATTGATTCGATCAAGGCCTCGATGAAGAGCCTGACGGTCTCGGCTTCCTTTGACAGCAGCCAGCACAACTCCGAGACCGCCGCCGGTGGAACTCGGGATATTAAACAGCGATTTCGTCAATGTTTTGCCGGCCTCAAGGGCGCCGGCTACACCGCCGTGCTGGATCAAAAAGGGCGGGTGGTTAAGGTTTTTGATATGGATCAGCGGGTGGAGCGGATTTCCACCGGGCCCATTCTGGACGAGACCGCAGGGGGCTACCAGGCGGCTCACCTGCTTTCGCCAAGCCATTTGCGGGAATATGTGGCCTTAGGGATGTACTCCGCCTGGTTGGAGGCAAAGCCCCAGCCGGATCAGAAATGGATAAGCTATGAACCGGTGGAGACGCCGCGGGCGGTGCCGGTTATGGCCCAAAAAACCTTTAAGCTCGAAAATATCAAAAAAGAAAAAAATAATCATCTCGCAGTTGTATCGTTCAAAACGAGCGGCGCCCTGGACCGCCCCCTGCCGGAGTACGCCCGCTTAACCGGCAACCGGGCCCGGGGAGAAGTGGAGATAAAATCGATCCCTGCCGGTGAGGGTGAGATAACCTTTTCCCTGAACCGGGGGCACCTGGTGAAGCTGCAGGAGAAATTGACCGCCGAAGTGATCTTTCCCGGCGTAGAGCCGCCGCCCACTACCTCAACGACAAATAGGCCCCAACGAAAAGTCTATTACGTCGTGGATAAGACTATCGAGTATTTAGATAAGTGACGGAAATAATTTATGCAGGAGTAAGTTGTTATGAAAAAGTCAAGTAGCTTGTTATTGCTGATGGTGGGAGTGTTGATGCTGATGGTCCTGGGCTGCCCTCCCTCGGATAGTAAGATCGAAGTGAGCCCGCCAACATATCAACCGGGCCAGGTGGAGAAGGTGCGCTTTGTCCGGCAGGACTTATATAATAGCTGGGTGGAAACCCCCGGTCAGCCCCAGGCCATGCCCTCTTCTCGAGAGTTCACTGAGGAAGTGGTATTAAGCCGGGAGGTGGAATCGGTCAACAGTGATGGTTCGATGATTATGAAAGTGACCTTTGAGCAGGTGAACGTTACGGATAAGAGAAAATTGGAGAATCAGGAGAATTTAATCACTTACCGCAGTACTCGGGAAAAAACGGAGTCTTCTGAGGCTAATGAGCCAGCCCTGGCCGGCGCCAGCTACCGGATCGTTTTAGGGCCGGATACCACCGTCAGGGGGATCATGGACCTGGAGCAGTTGCGAAAAGAGCTGGGCATCCAGGAAGGCGCCTCTGTGATAGTGGCGCGTCTGCTCCAGGAAAACCGGCTCAAGATCACGCATGAAAGAGAGTTTTTGCAGAGCGGAGTGCAGACCGGTGGTCAAGCTACAAAGCTGTTTCCTGTGCGGTCTGAGTGGAATAAGGCCCAGGCTTTGGAAAAAACTTTCCGGGCCCAAAATACTCAAACGCCTCTGGGCCACCCGGGCCTGGCGGTTACGATGACCGGCCAGGCGGTTTACATACTGCCGGAAGGATGGCCCGATCCGCCCCGCCCCGAAGATCCCATCCGGCCCATACTTATTGAAAAAAGCGATATGCAGCCCCCCGAGATCACCGGCGAGAGTTTGCTGGACCTGACTACCGGCCAGGTGTTACGCGATAACACCAAGACCAAGCTTACTTTGATTATCACTTCAGAAAAAATTGCCCAGGAGGCCGGTGTCGAAAAAAAGGAGACCGTCGATCAGCAAATGTTTATGCAGATCGAATTAACGCACCAATTCGAAACGCTTTTGAATTAAGCCTTTCGCACCAAGATAAATCAAAAATACCGGTATTCTTATAATCAAACCTCCGTCCCACGGCGAAAAACCGCGGGCGGAGTTTTTTTATGTAGCAATCTTAAAGGAATAATTGGCGTAAAACATTTTGTATAAAGACCTTATATGATTTTTACCCGCTTGCCTTTTATGAAAAACCGCATCTGAGCAGCAGGGCGGGAAAACTCCGTAATTCGCCCCAAAGATAATCGTTGTTTTTTTTATAAAATTTTGGTATTCTGATGATAACGAACCTGATTATCGAATTTTTAAGTCTTTATTTTATTTACTCATTCCATTTAATATGGACGAAAGGAGGTAACACATGTTTGTACATCTTACTACGAGGAGGAGACTTACCATCGGTTTGATGTTGGGCCTGTGCCTGGTGGGATTGACACTACTGCCGAGCATCGCTTCGGCCCAGCGGGTCATTGCCGAACGGGCCGAAAAAGCGCCGGAAGGAGCGATTGCTCGCACACTCGATTCAAGTTGGATCGATACCATGCATTGGCGTTCCATCGGCCCGGGTTCGATGGGGGGACGTATTATCAGACTGGCGGTGGTGGAATCAAATCCGGATATTTATTGGGCGGCCACGGCTTCCGGAGGTCTTTGGAAGACCACCGACGGCGGCAAGACCTTCAAAGGACAATTCCAGTACGAAGAGGTCAACTCCATCGGCGACGTAGCCGTCTCCCAGTCCAATCCTAACATCGTCTGGGTGGGCACGGGTGAACATAATCCCCGCAATTCCACTATTTACGGCAAGGGCGTCTATAGATCGACCGACGGCGGCGAAACCTGGACCTGCATGGGCCTTCAGGAGACCCGCCATATCGGGCGTTTGGCCATTCACCCGACCAATCCCGACATAGTCTATGTCGGCGCCATGGGCCGTACCTGGGGGCCTAACGAGGAACGCGGCCTCTACAAGACCGCCGACGGCGGTCAAACCTGGGAAAAAATCCTCTACGTCGATGACCAAACCGGCGTCATTGAATTGCAGATGAATCCCAAAGACCCCGACACCCTGCTTGTCGCCACCTGGCAGGTACAGCGCGATATTTATGACAGCGGCGAGCCGGCCATGAGCCACGGACCCGGCAGCGGCATCTGGAAGACCACCGACGGCGGTGAAACCTTCAGGCGCCTGGGCCCTGAAAACGGCCTGCCCGAAGGTGACATGGGACGAACCGGCATCGATTATTTCCGCGCCGATCCCAGCATTGTTTACTTGATTACCGGCGCCGCCCAACAGACCTCGGAGATACGACAGAGAGACAACGGGATTTATAAATCCACCGACGGCGGCGAAAACTGGACCAAGGTCAACGACAGCGCCCCGCGGCCCATGTATTACAGTCAGATCCGGGTGGATCCTTCCAATCCCGACAACGTCATTGTGCTGGGCACCAATATGACCCGTTCCACCGACGGCTGTGTAACCCTGGAACGTGCCGGACGGGGAGTGCACGTTGATCATCACGCCTTGTGGATCGACCATCGCGACGGCAATCATGTCCTGGTGGGTAACGACGGCGGCCTGGGCGAAAGTTTTGACGGCGGCCTCACGTTCACGGCGATAAAGAAGTTTGCCATCGGCCAGTTCTACGATGTTGAGGTTGATACACGCCGGCTTTATTACGTCGGCGGCGGCCTGCAGGACAACGGCACCTGGTATGGCCCGGCCCTGACCCGCGGCCAATATGGCCCCAGAAACCAGGATTTCCGCTCCGTAGGCGGCGGCGACGGCTTCGTCGTCCAGATCGATCCCACCGATCCCACCATCATCTATACCGAAAGCCAAAACGGCAACCTCCGCCGGAGAGGAGGACCGGAAAATGCCAGATTAAGAAGACCCCGCGAAGGCCCGGAAGGCGAGCGGCTCAGCGGCGCCTGGAAGACAGATTTTGTCCTCTCGCCCCATAACCCGAAGATCTTTTTTGCAGCGTTTAACTACGTATTAAAATCCTCATATTACGGCGCCGATATGTTCATCATCTCACCGAAAATTACCCTTACCGATGGCGGTCATGGAACGGCTATTACCGTTTCGCCGCTCAATCCCGACGTGATTTATGCCGGCGCCGATGACGGAGGATTGTGGGTGACCCGCGACGGCGGCTTCAACTGGAAACCGATCCATGACAACACCGGCATACCCGTTGATTGCTACGTTTCTACCCTGGAGGCCTCCCGCTTTGAAGAAGGTCGCTGCTACGTGGCTTTCGACGGTCATCGCTCCGACGACGAGCGGCCCTTTGTCTATGTTACGGAAGATTTTGGTGAAACCTGGACCTGCATCAACAGCAACCTACCCCAGTTCGGCTCTACCCGCTGCCTGCGGGAGGATACCAAAAATCCCAATATCCTTTATTGCGGCACCGAGTTCTTCGGTTTCGTCTCTGTGGATCGCGGCGGCAGTTGGATCAAGATGAACAATAATCTGCCCACCGTGGCCATCCACGATTTCGATATCAGCGACGCCGCCGGCGAACTGGTGGCCGGCACCCATGGCCGCAGTCTCTGGGCCCTCGATATCTCCTGGCTCCAGCAGCTAAACGACGAGGTGTTTGAAGCCGATGTCCACCTGTTCAAGCCCCACCCGGCGGTGCTCTGGAATGAGCCCGAAGAAGAGTCCGAACCGGAACCCGGCGAACTCGTCGGCGAGAACCCTCCCTTCGGCTCGGTGATTTACTATAAGCTCAAGGAAGATGCCGGCCGCGTCAGATTGCTGATAACCGACCTGAACGGCGAACCACTGCGGATATTGAATGGCCCGCGCACGGCCGGTCTGCAAAAGGTCGTCTGGGACCTGAAAACCGGTCCCCGCGGCGGCGGCCCGCTGGTCTGGCCCGGAAAATACCGGGTACTCTTGACGGTCGATGGTCAGGAATTCGAACAGGAGCTCCTGGTCGAACCCGATCCCGAAGACGACATCATCCAAAACTGATTGATTCGACCAACAGGCGGCATCCATTGCCTGCTGCAAAGAATAACTGCTTTTTGGTTAAAATCAAAATTATGCCGATTGTGATAAATACGTTAGGGGGAGGCGGTCTTCAGCCCGACAGGGCTGGAGGATGGTATTTAACCTTATGGAGATAAGCAGGAATTAAAAACAATTGGTATTACAAAAAACTCCGCTCTCGACATGCCTGCGAAAGCGGAGTTTTTTTACCCGGTAAGCAATAGATCGGGCGGCGCCTTACTGTTGAAGGCGCAGAGGCGCTTTCAGAAGCAGAATCATTTTTAGGAAAATCACGGCCTATTTGATTATCGTCCTCAAAGCTGCTTCGCTCTCGAGGGTGGCGATAAATAAATTATCCGGATAGCGGCGGTGCTGGAGCGCCGATTGAAAGATGGATCCTGTTTCATAGTAATCCAGGGCCAGGCCGGCCAGATATTGCAGCCGCAGACTGCGGTCGCGATTGATCTGGGCGTCGCGCAGCCAAGCGGTCAAATCGGGTCCCTGGCCCAGGTAAGTGCCCAGCAGATATACCGCCGAACCCAATTCGACATCTTCCAGGGAAGTGAGTATCTGTGGATTATCTTCCAGACGCACCTGCAGGGCATCGACGTCGATAAGCATCGGATTGATCTGTCCCAGCATGACCACATCATACCCTTCCTCGGCAATATCGCTGTTCCAGACCGTGCCGTAAGGAAAGGCCTGCATGAAGGTGGCTATTTCGCTCTTGACGGCCGCCTCGCTGGTCTCATAAAAAGGCACCCATTGGGTAACGATCCCCCCCGGATTTAGATGTTGTTTGCACAAATCAAAAAACTCCGCCGAATACAACGCCGCCGCCCCCCGCACCCAGGGATGAATGGGGTCGGAAGTAATGATGTCGAATTTTTCTTTGGTGGTGGTCAGAAAGTGGCGGGCATCATCGTAAATCCGCACCGTCCGGGGATATTTTAAGACGTCGTAGTTCTCTTTTGCGAACCATTTTTCAGCGCCGTCCAGCACCCGCGGTTCGATTTCGCAAATTACGATCCTCTCCACCTCGGGATAGATAACAAACGTCCCCGCCGTCACCCCGGCGCCGCAGCCCACCACCAGTATCGACTTCGGCTGCGGATGGATCAATCCCGGCAGATGTCCCAGCATCCGCTGAAGCCGCATATCAAGTTCATCCGATGAAGCTACCACCTTGCCGCTGACGTGAAAGTTGGTGATGTCCTCGGGCAACTGTGAAACCGCCACCGAGGCGCTTATTCCTTCTTCCACATAGAGGTATTTCAAATCCTCTTGCCACCTCTCCGTCATACGTCCGTAAGCGATTAATTCTTTGGGGACCGGCGGAACCAAGAACATCATCAGGCCCGCCAATCCGAGTATCAAAACCGTTACTAAAAATCCCGCCGCCCTGGAGATCAACCGGATTCTCCCCGCGCCGGAGGTGGCGCGTGAATGCCCCGCTCTGGGCGAGAAAAAGCAGGATAAAAACATTAAAACCGCCGATACCGCTGCGATTATCGTTAAACCTTGTTGTGCGATCTGAGTGTCCCATATAGGAGTTATTACCAAACTGAACACTAACGCCCCCGCGATGGCGCCCACCGTGTTAGCGGCATAAATCCCGCCCACCAGCCGACCGGGATCCTGACCTTCTGACCCCGCTGCTGCCAAGGCCAAAGGAAAGCTCGCCCCCCAGAAAAATGTCGTCGGCCCCAGCGCCACCATGCATCTGATCAGATCGTGAATGCACTTTTGTGTTATATCCCCAAAATGATCCGGATTCACATCCCAGTATGGTAACTTTTCGGTTATCATATACGCCGCCGCCGGTATACAGGCTACTAATAAAAGTTGACACCAGCCCAGGGCGATCCTTGCATCTCGAATAAATCGCGCCAGCAGCGAACCGAAGCTGCTGCCCAGCCCCAACCCGGCCAGGAAGACCGCCAGAATTATAGAAAACGTATAGACCGTCGGGCCAAACAAAAGGGAAAGCAGCCGCGTCCAAAGCACCTCCGCCCCCAGGGCCGTCAATCCCGATAGAGCGATGGCTATATATACCGCAGGATACGTGGGAAAGGATAATCCCTCTCGCTCAAGGGCAAAGGCCGGCTTGAAAGTGCCCCGTCCTGCCAGAATTAACGCCACGATCACCACCAGGGCGTTCAGCGTGGCCGCAAAGTAGGTGGCTATCACCGTGTCGTAAAAACGCAGCAGGTAAAAGCCGGCTAAAAGAGTCCCCGCCACCGCCCCGACAATATTGGCGCCATAAAAGAATCCCATTTGGGAGATACCCGTCTGGGTGGATTCCATCCAGCGCGAGATGGCCGGCAGCGTGGCCCCCATCAGGATGGTAGGCGGCAGCAGGCAGACCAGGGCCACCACCGCCCGCAGCAGGACTCCTAAAGGCCCGTGGCCCACCCATGACACGTAAATATGGTTCACGTAAGGCAGCAGCCACAAAAGTGCTATCCCGATTATCCCGATCCCCAGCTCCAGGCAGGCATAAACGCGCAAGGGGTGCCGTTTAGGAGCGATCAGGCGGGGAAAAGCCAGACTGCCCAGAAACATCCCCCCCATGAAACTGGCCAATAAAACAGCCAGTGAGATCGCCGACGCCCCGATCACTAGTCGCAGCAGGTGAAACCAGACGACTTCATAGATCAAGGCCGAACAGCCGCTGCCCACAAACAACAACAGTAAGGCCGGCGTGAATCGCCCCCCCTCTGTAACCTGCCGGTGAAGGTCTTGATCGACTAATTGCTTTTTTTTACGTCTTTCCAAATAGGGATCGTCCTGTGTCGCTATTTCATATGGATAACGTATAAATTAGGGCATATATTTCAAAAAATCACCCCTGACCATAATAAAATGCCCCTCGAAAATGCTCTGATTCTTGACCCTTCTATAACGGTAAAAAAAAGACATAGAGACGGCTCATCAACCGTCTCTATGTCGTGAGTAGGTCTGTGTATGGGGCTGCTAATTAATCACACAGGTTTTTAACCAGGCGGCGGCAAAGTAGGCAAAATCAATCATATTGACAATGCCGTCGCCGTTGAAGTCCGGACAATCAATACAGCATATCTTCTTGGGAATAAAGAAGTAATCCTCGGTCTCGCCGTATAGGTAACCGCCTGGCGGGCCGGAACCGGCATCGGGCAGACCTCCGGTGGGGGGCGCACTGCCGACCCAGGGCGTCTCCGAAAGCGTGATCCGCATCCAGATGGGCAGCCTGCGGTCGGCACCCGGGGGATGCCAGGGCAAAAACTTGGGGGTGGTGATGGTATAGATGCCCGCCGCCGGCGCCGCCATGCCGATAGCCGCCAGTACATCCTGATTCTGCACCGCCCATTCCGGGGCGTCGCCGGGATTAATGCAGGTGTGCTTCTGATTCCAGTCGCCGCTGCGATCCCAGTCGAACCAGACGTTGGCATAGAGGGTGGCGCCCGCCGGTACGTTTACGATATTAACGTTATATCGAAAACTAACGGGGATACATCTGGGCAAATTTAATGGAATATTCAGCACCCCGTCATCGGCCACATCCAGGTCCGACTGATTCGGCGGCGGAATGATATTCGTGGTCGGGTCCATATCCGGCGGCAGGTCCGCCTCGACTTCCATGGTGACATTATTACCCAAATATGCCATCTGGAACGGGAACCAGTGAATCGGACCGTGCGGCGGGGAACCCATACCATAAACCGTTGGGAAACTAGCCGGTGTACCCCACGGATAGGCGGTCATTGGTGCAAACCAACTATTGGTGCTGTCGGGGGCGTCGCCCAGATCACTGTCGAACCAGTGTGCTTCATGAAGCTCCCAGACCCAGCGTTCCTCCTGAGTAATGCCATCATTGCCCACAAATGCCAATAACTCCCGGGCAATGAGTAATCCGCCCGACTCCACCACTATCGAATGTTCCAGATAGGGGTGGTCAGTCGGCGGAGGAATCTCCACTTCAAAAGTTATGTCGAAGAAACTCTCGGCCGGGAAATCCAAGGGATTGCCGGGGCTGATGGGATCATTGTTCAGCCAAACCGGTACCCAGGGCAGGCTTTCTTGCATACCTCCCAGACGAAGCTGACTTAACGGATCATCGCCCAGCTCATGTTTAATTTCTATTGGCGGAACAGAAACCAGATCCATCTGGATGATCTTTACGTTGATCTCGCCTTCCTCGGGAACGCCGTTGCCGTTACCATTCCGAAGCAAGAGAGATTGGTGCGGAGGCATCCCCGGGTCAGGCGGCACCACGATGCCGTCCTCGACTCTAAATCCGGGAATGGGTATAAATCCTCCATTTCCCGGAGGGCTCCAGACCCAAATGTAAAATGTGGCAGTGGGGTATCTCCGCCCCGTACCAATCGGCTACGAATTTGTACCAATTCTCCCCGGGCTTGCTCGGATCGGGTACAATTTTATATTTGAAGAAGGGGAACATGCCGTCAAAGTCAATGTGTTTTGTTAAGACGGGCGGGTCGGACCATTCGCCGCTGCCGGGAATGGCCGGATCATTGGGATCGCCTGATTCGATGCTGCCTTCGATGTGGAAATCGTTAGGCAGCACCCCCCCGGTATCATTGGGACTTATATCCTGGTGGATATCGATGTTTATCCCCGCCGCGATGGGATTGGTGGGATTCGGATTGACCGAGAGGTTTTCCCATAAGTTCCACGGTTTGGCTACGGTCGTACCCGGAAGGGGCACCGGTTTTCCACCGCCGACCCATTGGGCGTTTTCATCAACAATGATGAATTGAACCTTGGTGATATCAAATAAAGGATTACTCATATAGGAGCTGGCCGCGGGATTGGCGGCCCCGGGCCCGGCCATCGCCGTGTTGATGGTAATCTTTGTGGGAATGTTCCAGGCAATAGGCACCGGACAGTTCCAGTACCAGGCTCGTTTATTGCCGTTGATGTCCTGCATGCCCACAGAGACTACGTTGATTTGACTTGGCGGTATGAGTGCCGGATCGAATTGGGGCGGAACCACCGTGATCGTGATGGTTGAGTTCGACAGATCCGGGTCTTCCTTATAGTCGTACATCCAGGCGGCGGAATAGCTCCCGGTGGGCAAATCCTCATTTCCCCAGTACATCACCAGACCGCTATCATCGGGCCAATCGGGATCGCTTCCCTCGTAAACATATAGCCCGGGCGACTGATATTCGTTAAACAGATAAGGCTCACCTTCCACGAAATCAGGATTATTCCAATCGAACATATAATCTCCCCACTCAAGTTCCGTCATGGTTCTGAGGTGGCCGGCGTACAGATTTTCCTCCCAATCAGCCGGTGTCAGAATATCAAAGAATGAATCGGCCCGCGCCGCCCCGGTGAAAACCAGCAGAACCAGTCCCACCCACGTCCAGATTAACAGTTTTTTCGCTTTCATATGCGTACCTCCATATCTAAAAAGTTATAGTTTTTCGCGTGAGTTGTTAGTTAATGGCGCAAGACAACCCTGCGACCGGTATTTTTTACTTAGCCCAGAATCCTCCTTTTGAGAACCTTACCTGTAAACCGACAGATTGGGAGCTGAACATTCTGAGCAGGGTTTCTTCCCTGACCGTTTGGATAATTTAATTTTTCTCTCCTAACCCAAATAATCGGCCTATTTTAAATCGAAACTTTAGTTATCACAATACTTTGCGCGATGTCTTGAAATATGCAAAAGATTGGCATTTTCCTTTTTTCGAGCCTCCTTTAGCATAAATTGTATGTGCATGAAGCAATCGGTTAACTATCATAGCAGACGACGAAAAAAATGTCAAGATTTATAAATAATCATTATTTTATACAAAACGGGTTTTCAGTACTGATAAGCCGATCAGCATATTGACGGGATTCCGCGGGTAACTATAATTGCTTTGTACGTTTGAATTTGCTGACACCCCAGGCGAGGTAAGGTTTGTGGCAAAAACGGTGAGAGAATTGGCCGAGCATGTCGGCGGGACCGTCTCCGGTGATCCTGACCTGGTGATAAACGGCGCCGCCACCCTCAAAGAAGCGGGCCCCGGGGATGTGAGTTTTTTAGCTAACCTCAAGTACGAAAAGGAGATGCGCTCTTCAGCCGCATCGGCCATCGTCGTGCCTGAAGACATCAGCGATGTCAATGGAACGGTGATTCGATGCAGTGACTCATATTATGCGTTTATGCAGATTGTAGTTTTGCTCTATGGCTACCGGGAGCACGAGAAGGTCGGAATCAGCGAACGGGCCGGGGTCGCCCCCACCGCTCAGATCGGCAAAGACGTCGATATTCATGATTTTACCGTGATATCCGCGGATTGTGAGGTAGGCGATAATTCCTGTATATATTCAAATTGTACCATCGGGCCGGGGACCAAAATCGGCAAAGAATGCATAATTTACCCCAATGTAACGATTTATGACGGATGCAGCGTCGGGGATCGGGTGACGATTCATTCGGGCACCGTCATCGGCCAGGATGGTTTCGGTTACGCCACTCACAATGGGGTGCATCATAAGATCCCCCAGATAGGCGGAGTGATCATCGAGGATGACGTGGAAATCGGGGCCAATTGTGCCATTGATCGCGGCACGCTCGGCGATACGGTAATTGGCCGCGGCAGTAAGTTCAGTAACCTGATTGCCATCGGCCATAATACTCAAATTGGCCCGTACAGCCTGTTGGTAGCCCAGGTGGGAATTGCCGGCAGCGTTAAAGTAGGTAAATATTGCGTCTTTGGCGGCCAGGTGGGCGTGGTCGGTCACATCACCATTGGCGACAACGTTAAAGTCGGCGCCCAGGCCGGAGTGACCAACGATATCCCGGAAGGCCAGGCCGTGGTCGGATCACCCGCCCTGCCCATTACCAGAGCCAAACGAAGCCTGACACTTCTGAAAGACCTGCCGGAATTCCGCAAAAAACTTAGAGAACTGGAGAAATCTCTCCACGATTTGATTAAAAGCAGCTAAGACCGGAAAAGGGCGATTATCAGTATTGGTACCAGCGTTTCGCACACCGCCCCTACTTTTGATGCCCCCATCGGGGGCATGCTTTTACGAAGCATAAGCATGTGAAACCAGGAAACTCTATTGTTATATATGTAAATGATTGATAAAAAACTTGGCCCTTATTAATGTCGGCTATCCACAAAACACAGACCAATACCCTGGGTTTGATCGCCGGGCAGGGAAGACTGCCGTTTCTGGTCGCCGACGGCGCCCGGGCGGCGGGATTGCAGGTGGTGTGTGCCGCCTTGAAAGATCAGGCCGAGGCCGCTTTAGCCCAGCACGTAGATAGTTTTCACTGGGTGCCTCTGGCGCGGCCGGGTAGATGGATAAAAAAACTGCGCTCCCAAGGGGCGACCCGAACGATTATGGTCGGTCGGGTGGCCAAACAAAGGATTTACACCCCCGCTCGTATCCTGTGGTATCTGCCCGACCGGCGGGCGTTTCGGATATGGTACGGAAGATTAAAAAGCAAAGATAAGCGCAATGATTCTCTGCTGACGGCCCTGGCGGATGAATTGGCCGTGGGAGGTATTATTTTGGAAGATTCAGTGCAGTATTGCCGAGAGCACCTGGCCCGAGACGGCGTGATGACCAAATGTCAACCCAGCACCGCCGTGCAGGCCGACATCGAGTTCGGCTGGGAAATTGTTAAAAGGATGGGCGATCTGGATATCGGCCAGGCCATCGCCGTCAAGGAGCGGGAAATCATCGCCGTCGAAGCTATCGAGGGTACCGACGAAATGATCGAGCGTGTGGGTCATCTGTGCCGCTCCGGCGGCTGGACGCTGATCAAGGCGGCCAAACCCCATCAGGATATGCGTTTCGATGTGCCCACCATCGGCCCCGACACCATCGAAAATCTCAAAAAAAACAAGGCCGCCTGCGTCGCCGTCGAAGCCGAAAGAACCCTCATCCTCGACCTGCCCGAAACCATTAAGCTTGCCGACCGCTATAAAATCGCCGTGGTGGGCCGAAAAGCATAACCTAAAATAATCTTATATTATCATTTTGAAGATGCAGGCCGGAGAATCTCGTTTCTTTACATATTTTTTACACAACCATAATCTTGTACGAGTGTCTTAACAGATAGAGTGAATGCTTAAAAACAGTATATTTCAACCTTAATATAAAACAAAATCAGGAGGTAATTATGCGTGGATTGAAGTTTATTTCGATGATGTTGTTGCTGATTTTAGCTGGCCCCTGTCTTGTCTTGGGGCAAACAAAAGTCAATCCAAAACAGATGCAACGTCAATCACCCAGGGTTAATTCCGTGGTGAAAGGCAACAATACTTTTGCCTGGGATCTGTATGCCCGGCTAAAGGGGCAGGAAGGCAATCTGTTTTTCTCGCCGTATAGCCTGTCATCTGCGTTGTCGATGACCTATGCCGGTGCCGGGGGGGAAACTCGGTATCAAATGGCAGAGATTTTACATGTGCCGGCTCCCAGTAAAACAGAAAGGTATGACCTTGCCGGTAAGCTCGAAAAGATAAAGTATGCATTTATACCCCCCGTTCAATGGCACACGCCTTTCGGCGCCTTGATCAAACAACTCAACGACCAGGGCCAGAAAGGCGACTATCAGCTCAGCATCGCCAACGCCCTGTGGGGCCAGCAAGGCTACGGTTTTCTGCAGGAATATTTGGACCTGACGCAGAAATACTACGGCGCCGGTCTCAAGGAGGTTGATTTTGTAAATGATGCTGAAAGAGAAAATACCCGCCGAACCATCAACGCCTGGGTGGAGGATCAGACCAATAAAAAGATCAAAGACTTGATCAAGCCCGGCGCCCTCAATGCCCTGACCCGGCTGGTGCTGACCAACGCCATTTATTTTAAAGGCGATTGGGCCCTGCAATTTGAAAAGAAAAACACCAAAGACGCACCCTTTTATATCGCCCCGGATGAAAAAATTGACGTGCCGATGATGCATCAAAAAAGCAGGTTCAATTACGCCTCTGCGGATGATCTGCAAATCCTGGAATTGCCTTATAAAGGCGAAGATCTGAGCATGGTGGTGCTGCTGCCTAAAAGGGTCGATGGCCTGGAAGCTCTGGAAAAATCGCTTACCGCCGAAAACCTGGACCAATGGCTTAAAGATATCCGCAGGCGTGAAGTCCTGGTTTACCTGCCGCGGTTCAAGCAAACCTGTGAGTTCGGCCTGGCCGACGTGCTCAAAAAAATGGGGATGCCCGACGCCTTCGAGCCGGGTAAGGCCGATTTCTCCGGCATCAACGGTAAAAATGATCTCTTCATCTCCGCCGTCGTGCACAAGGCCTTTGTCGAGGTCAATGAAGAAGGCACCGAGGCCGCCGCCGCCACCGGCATCATCGTCGGCGTCACCGCTATCCCCACCCCGCCGCCGGTCTTCCGCGCCGACCACCCCTTTGTGTTTATGATCCGCGATGTCAAAACCGGCGCCATCCTCTTTTTGGGTCGCGTCGCCCATCCCCAATAAAATTTAAAATGTAATTCCTGGGACCTTCGCTTGACAATTACTTGTTGTCATTCGGAGCGCAGCTAAGAATCTTAAACTCACGTACTTGTTTGTACTAACGGAACGTTCAGGATAAACTCCGCAAATACCATCTTTTTTTATATTTGGGGGGCATGCCCAAGCATTACTCGGGCGGGTTTAGACCGCTAAAGCTTAATCTCTTTTAGCTTTTTTTCTATATCATCCACTCCAAATCCTTCCGCGCGCACAATATGTTCTTTATCCGTCAAGATCAACCACGGTAAGGCTTTTACTCCCCAATCGAATCTAACCTTTTCCTCATCGCCTTCAATCATGCCGACGGGGAAGGTTATGTTGTTTTTGTTCACCCATTCCTTAAGTACTTGGCCATCTACTTTAGACGCCTGCACGCCGACTAATACCACATTCTTTTTTGTTAATTCATCAGCCTTTTTAGTTAATTCTGTCATATAATAACGCGAGGGGCGTTGGCTCAGGTCAAAGAAGCAAACTACTATTGACTTGTTTTTGGTAATTTGAGAGGAAAAATCTATCTTGATGCTCTCAAAATCCGATAGACGTTGTCCAATCAATGATGGCGGAGGAGCTTTATATGTATAGATTCTTAGTTCACCGGTTCGTGAGTCTTGTACTTCTACACCGTCCTGAAATTCCATTTGAAATAATTCGCCGGGCAACTTCTCATTGACAAGCACCTCATTAACATTCAGATCACGGTGAGACCTTAAATATGTGTTACTCTCTTCGTCTCGGCCAAAATGTTTATAACCTTGCGTCATCGGAAACCAACAGCCAGGAAGAACTTCCTGGTAATCGAGAGTCCAATGTTCAACGTTCGGCTTGCCTTTCCAAAGGCCTATTCGACCATGCAAAAGTCGATCATTTATACCTACATACCACCGGGTGGTTCCATCAGGATCGTCCAACCTTTCAAATTCCAGGATATAACATTCAATCCCTCGATAGTTGGAACGCCCGGTGATCACAAAATCTTCAGGGCGGCCCCAGAAGTCCGTATGCCCTTCGACGTACTGGGGATTCCACCAGAACGAATGTAGCTGGGCTCTGGGCCAACTCATATCTGATAATACCCAGCGAGCATGCCCCATAACCGTTGAATCTAAAATATATGTATCTTGCTCGTGAGTATAATACTTCTCACGGCCCATATACTCCTTACCATCCCAAATCCTCAAATTATGCCAACTCACTGGCTCGTCGATTAAATATCTCAATCGGTTTTGGTCAAAAGCAAGTTCCAGTATTCCGAGGGAACTGGGCAACAATTCCGGGAACCGATTCGGATCAAAAGTAATGTTGGGAAACTGCTTTTTCAAATTCTCTTTTCGGACAGCAATCTCTTGCGGCGTTGTAGTCCATTTGTAATCAATACGTATCAGCAAGCTGTCGATCCGGTGGATCCAATTTTCACTCTCCCGCACTGCCCGCACCAATTCCGCCGCCGTCACCTGCTGCTGAGTATTATTTTGTTTTTCCGAAGCTGCTGTAAGTACCTTTATTTTCTCCTCCAGCTCATCTACTGCAAATCCCTCCACCCGAACAATATGATCCTTATCTGTCAATATCAGCCAGGGCAATCCCTGCACGCCCCAATTGAATTTAACCTTTTCTTCATCCCCTTCAATCATGCCGACGGGAAAGGGTATGTTATTCTGAGTTAACCATTCCTTGGAGGCTTTGTCAGCTACTTTCGAGGCCTGCACTGCAACAACGGTAATATTCTCTTGCGACAGTTTCTCCACCTTTTTAGCCAGTTCCGTTATACAATGCCGTGACGGCCGCTGGTTCAGGTCGAAGAAACAGATAAGTATGGCTTTTTGTTTTTCTGCGGCAGGAGAAAAGTTAATCTTTATATCATCAAACTCTGGAAGTTGCCTGTTCAATAACGAGCCAGTCTTTTCGATTTTTACTTGAACTTGAGTTTCATGTCCGGGTTGCAAAGACACATTCTCGAAAATTATCCTATAATCAAAGGAACGTTTCTGAAATTCCAAGTGATCGATGTTTTTTATTTCTAAATCTACAAATCGATGAATATATCTCAACAAGTCTGCGCTTTCCCCTCCCCTTTTTATATCTGATGTATGGATGTTTTTTTCTCGATCAATCGCTATCAGCCTGGTGGCATCATCTCGTCTGGTCTGGGTGATTTCGGCGACTACATCATTGCCTTCTTGTTCAGGGCACCGCATGATTACAGGCTCGCGGCTCACAAAAAAATGGCTATATGGAGTCGAATATTCAGTAAGGCTCCAATTGTTTTCCACCACTTTCCATGCGCCGATAGCCATTTCGAGTTGTAGGGTTGCATCTTTTGCCTCCGGTGAAAATCTCAGGATAAAACGGCGTAGATCATCTTCTTCGTATCCGGGCCCTTTCCGGATGACGTTTTGCAAGTTTGAATCTTCGTTCCATAGGCCAGCGGCTTTGAAACTATGATCTTTTGATCCTTTAATTCGAACCACAAATAGATAATGGATCGACCTTCTTTCACTTGTCAGGTCTCTACGGGTATCAGGAGGTGCGGCTATATTTGAACCATCCGGGCGCCACCAGGGATAATCCTCTCCACTACCCATAAAGCTGAAACAGCGCAATCCCATCAGTTCTACCATTGTACCATCCGGCAGGGTTGCGGCGAAATTCAGTTTTGTTTGCTGTTGCTGTTGACCTTGGATTCTGCCGCTAAGAAAACACACCATTGACACGCATATAACCATTACCCTATGACATCTCATGATCGGCCTCCTT
This sequence comes from Phycisphaerae bacterium SM23_30, assembly GCA_001303695.1. GTDB lineage: Bacteria > Planctomycetota > Phycisphaerae > Sedimentisphaerales > SM23-30 > SM23-30. The sequence continues at coordinate 477 of LJUC01000065.1, read as the reverse complement.
GAAATGTGGGGAAAAACGAGTATGTTTGCCGTACCCCACACAAACATATAGATCCCTCTTTCAGTTATTTCTATTTAGGTATTATTCAATCAGTATAAACAAACACCCTACTTAAGTTGTTTCTTAATCTGATAGGATTTGGTCTCAATCTTAAACGGCCCGGCGATATCCAGGGTGACAATGAAGGGTCCCTCGACGTTTTGAGGCTCTTGCCACAAGAGCGAACAGGTATCGCCTCAGCCGTACTCCAGCGTGTAGGTCCGTTCGTACGAACCGTCCTCATTTTTGATATGCACCCGAGGCGGCCGCGGCCGAATATCGTTGCGCAGCAAGCTGATCCTCTCACCCAGCCGACCCTGCAAGGTTTGATTAAAAGAATAGGTTGTTTCGTTTCTCTTACTAACCGTCAAAAGAGCAATGACCGGCTCGCCCACCGCCAGGTTAGATGTTTTCTGCGGGCTTATCTCAAAAATACTC
>LJUC01000064.1:17560-29713 GCA_001303695.1 Phycisphaerae bacterium SM23_30 | reverse complement strand
TGGGCGACTGGCTATACGATCCTGAGACCTACACGAGTAACAGTGATTTTTATGATTTTATGTCGTCGGAGTTCAATGACGCCAGCGGGGCGGGGTATCGACCTGAGGTTCTCGATGAAGACGGTAACGTAGTAGAAGAAGCGATAATAGATAACGGCTTGACGGTGACTTTTGCGATTCCCAATCCAGATGATCCTTCGGGAACAGAAGAGAGGAATTACGGCGCCTATACCAGCACGCGGATGGCGGCCCAATTGGAGAATCTTTTTCGGCTGGTGGGGGACGGATATATTGTAGCGGAGATGATGTACGCGTTAGAGTCGTTGAATACGGATACGCACCTTTATTTAGTGGTGGATGGTCAGCTGGTGGATGCCGATCCCACCGACGCCAATCCGAACACGCCGCTGGCCATAGCCCAAGCGGGTCGAGTTCTCGGATATGACGGATCAACGGAAGTGTCGCTGGACTTCAAGGAATTGATGGGCGAGGTAAAGGGTTTGCTGGAGGAGGGCGAGCGAGGGGAACATTCGGTGGGGGTACGGCTGGTGAATATGGTAACGGCGCCGGACGTGGAGGGCAGGTTTCCCGCGGAGCCGGGTGAAGCCGAATTAGGCGACTGGGTGTACGTGGTGGAAGAGGAGATGGCCGCCTATGCCAGCGGGCAATGGGACGCGGAGGGGGGTATTACCGGTTCGGACGGGGGTTTGCAGATAAGTCTTCAGGACGGTCTGTTTTCCAATCAGTCATCGATAACGTACACGGGTTCCTATGAGCATGAGTTTACCTTACACGGCGAGGGGTCGGTGAGCGTAGAACTGGCGTTTGCCATCGAAGGGGCGGGCACTTTAAGCGGGAACGACACGCTGGATTTGCTGGTGACGATCGTGGATGAGGCAGACGTGATAGAAGAAGGGGAAGAAGTAGATCCAGAGGAGATACAGACAGAGGACATTGTTTATTTTTTGAATGAGTTGGGGGACTATCAGGTGGAGTCTGCGAGCGTGGGGGGATCAGACATAGAATATATGACGATTACGTTGAGCAGCGGCACGGCCATAGAGACCCTGCCGCCGGAGACCTATAAGCTGCGGGTTTCCGGGGTGTTGATCGACCGCAATCCGATTGAGGCCAAAGACAGCGAGGGCATCCTAAAGCTGGATAACATCAATGTTATTACGACGGAAGAGAGCTTCGGCGCCGATTTCAACGGTTCTCCCCAGATACAAGGATGGTACTACGAGGACGTAGATAAGGAAGATCCGGCGGGAGTAGATCCGAACGACACGGTGGACGGTTATTATGATGACAATGCCGACCGGCAAGACAATACGCCTTTGCCGAACCCGGAAACGCGGGTGCCTCCGGCGCCGGGGGAAAATTTAGAGAGCGGGGGATTGGTCATAACGCTAGGGTCGGAAGTAGTGGTGGAGACGGATTTGCGGGGTTCGTTTCTGCGTGATTTCGAGATGGGCGGGGCGGCGGAGATATCATTCTGGTTTCAGTGCCTGACCGACGGGAATATCGGGGAAGGCGAGACGATCACTCTGGTGGTGAAGATTGACGGAATAAATGTCACCAGTGACACGGATCCTGATGAATTAGCGGCAGAAGATCCGCGGCAAGAGATGGAATATATCAGTTATACAATTCCGGCGCCGGAAGTGGGCGGTCCAACCGACCCTTATCCGGGTATGACCCTCTGGAATCAAGGCGGCTGGGAGCAAGTAACGATAACACTGGAGGATCGAGAGGAGGGCGATCCGGAGTTTGATATTCGGGAATTGTGGGGTCTGGCGTCGGGGGGTCACACGATAGCGATAGAGGCGTGGTTATCAAGCAACCGGCTGTACGGGGAGGAATTTCACTTTGCCGAAGATAATGAAGACTGGAGTTTTTCCGGCGACACTTCGGGGGTTTGGAACCTCGATTCCGGTTCGGAGGGGGTAGGAGACGGGGGGTTGTTGATGACGCTGGGCAATGAGGCGGATGAAGAGATGAATCTGGAGGGTATCTATGAGCATTCGGTACAAGTGGATGCCAGTACGGGACTGAGCGTTGAGTTTTCATACAACATACTCCGGGGCAGCGCGCTGCAAGGAGGTGATGTGTGTAGTTTGTTATTGTATTTATACGATTCCGAAGACCTAGTTGTGGGTTATCGGCCGATAGTGCTAAACACAAACCAGAATCTATCCTGGCGGTCCACAGGCCAGATTGATCTCGGTGATTTGGAGGCGGGAGAACAATATACGGTGCAAATTGTGGCCCGATTGAACCATAGCCAACCGTTTCCCGGTGGCAAGTTGGAGATTCGGATTGACGATGTACAATTTATAGGGACCACATCAGGGACGGCGATGGTGCGTTTGGACGATATATTTGTACTAGGCAATCAAGAGGGGGCGGTGAGGCTGGATAATTTTTCCGTGTATCAACGGGTGGTGCCGGAGGAGGCGGGTACATTTTTCGATTTTATCTTTGATCCGCTGGGTCAAGAATGGGAATATGCAGACGTCAATGATCCGGGCAGTTATGTAAACGGAGTCTGGGACGCGAACGGCGGGGAGCATGTCGCCGGTGACGGGGCCCTGGTAATGACCATTGGGGACGGCCAGACATCTCTGCAGGATTTGGCAGGACGATTCATGTATGACTTCACCCTAGAGAAGGCACAATATGTGGACGTTGATTTATCCTATTTAATTGGGATAAGCGGCGAAGATACCAGTCTAACGGTGCTGGATGTAACAGCGACCATCGAAAGTCAATCGGAACCGGGGACGCCTTTATTAACAATTTTGACGGATCAGATCACCACTTCAGGTACGGCCCCGAACAGCGGCTGGCTGAACCTGCCGGCAACGGTTGATAATATGATTCTTCTTGAAGCCGGCTCATACACTTTAGCGGTGGAGGGCAGATTGTCCAGCAGCGAGGCCGTTCCGGAAATTTTAGATGAGCTCGACGACGGGGATCCGGTGGGGGGAGGGGATTGGAGTTTTACCGACGTTACCGGCAATACCAGTTACCTTTACCAGAGCGACATCGGGCGCAGCGGCATGATCGGCGACCATGCTCTGGAGATAGTCCTGGGCGACAACGAAGCTGGAGAAGCAACCTTGAGGGGTGAATTAGGCTACGAGATTACTTGGGACAATGAGGGTGAAGCAGTAATCAAGTTTGACTATGAGTTTCAAACGCGCGCCGGGGTGGATGTTGACGATATATTAGGCTTGAACGTGTACCTGGATGACGGGGTCAATCCCCGCTGGTTAATAGGTTCAGTGCCTGAGCTGGTCAGTCCGGGCCGGGCGGAGTCAACCGGCTGGCTGGATCCGGTGGTCTTCGATACCAGCACCGTTCTGGGTCAACTGGGGGCGGGTGATTACACGTTGATTTTTGAAGGGGTATATACCGGTTACGAGACGGGGGATAAGGGTTTGGTTCATATAGATAACGTGGCAGTTCACCGCCGGGGTGCGGGGGCGGGGCTAGGGACCGTCAAGCTGGACGACGTGGAGTTAAGTTTGGTACATCAAACTCAGTTCAGCTTTAACAGCGATCCGCCGACCGAATGGGTATATCAGGACTTGAGGCCGTTTCCGGATCCGAACGATCAGGTGGGAGGCTATTGGGACGCCGACGCCGGTCCCGAGGGTACGGGCGATGGAGCGTTGGTAATGACTTTAGGCAACGGGTTTACGTCGATGGGTGAAATACGAGGACGATATGAGTATGAATTTACGATGATCCAGGACAGTTTTTTAGACGTGGAATTGATGTATTTCCTGGAGACGGGGGCCGATACTGATCCTGGTGAAACCCTTGACATAATAATAACGATCGAGGAGCCGGCGGCGCCCGGGGTTCCGGTGTTAACGATACATGAAGACGAGGTGGCGGCCTCCGGAGGGGCGTCCCATACCTACGGTTGGCACAGCATTTCGCTGTCGGGTTTAGGGATAATGAATCCCGTTACGAACGTTTTGAGTCCCCTGCCGGGCCCGCAGGGAGAAGAGGCAGGGGTGGATTACAAATTGGTGGTTGATGTGTTATTGTCCGCCAGCGACGTAGATGCGGAAGAGACAGAAGCCTTTGACAACGGCGATCCGGTAGGGGGCGGTTCCTGGCAGTTTGTGCAAACCAACTTTATTACAGACTACAATTATCTAATCGACGGCGGCTCCAGCGGAGAGCCAGGCGATAATGCGCTGGAGCTGGTGTACGGCATCGGGCTGGCAGGGAGCGAGGAACAGAAAACCGCATTAAGATACTGGTTCACCTGGGACAGCACCGACGAGATGGTGATAAAATATTCCTATCAGTTTGAGACAAACGCCAGCATCGAGGCCGATGATTCGTTGATCCTCGATGTGTATCTGCACGACGGGGAGACCCTGTGGTTGTTGGACACGATAGATGATATGGCCGCCGGCGCGGGGCCGCAGGCGCCGGACTGGGTTACGGGGCGGGCGATATTCGGGATCGAACCGCTGACGAACCCATCGGTAGCAGAATATTTACTGATATTTGAAGGCAGGTTAAATGGTTACGACGTAGAAGATGTGGCGTATATTCGCATCGATGATGTGGAGATGCACCGTCTCAAAGACGGAATATCCACCATGAAACTGGATAACGTGAAGCTGGATTTTCCGATCGGCATCGGCGATTGGGAATATATCCCGGCGGGGGGCGACGTGGGCCCTGACGATGCGGCTGAAGGTTCAGAGGGTGCCTACGGAGGCAATGACGCGGTGGGGCCCGATCCTAATCCGGATGATGATGTCCGAGAAGGAGTATATGATTTTGGGGCCTGCATCCATACCTCGATGGCGGAGGTGGGCCGGCAGAGTTACATTATAGAGGATATGTACCAAGAGGAGCCGGGCGATCTGGTGGTCGGCTTTCGCTATCGCCTGGACAGCGATGATTTTAGGGCCATGAGCATTATGGTAGATGGAGTGCCCTATAACACGGAGAGTGAAGTAGGCCCGGTTGATTCGAGAATTATATACGGTTGGTGGAATTACCGGGGGGACAATGAAGATGATCGAAATACCGAATATACCTGTTTGTGGGCGACGGCGCATGATATTCCCAAGGGCAAGCACACGATCAAAATAGAGCTTGATGGAACCTCGGAAACCGATGAGCTGTGGTTGGACAATTTGACGGTGTTGACGACGCCGTTGACCAATGCGATCAAGCCGATAGCGACGCTGCTGCCGAAAGGTGCGGAAGGTGGGAAGCGTCATTTTGCGGTGGGGATTACGAATCAGGCGGTTAACCTAAAGGTATATGAAAACGAGACTGATATTTACACGGACGGGACCGTATATAGCTGGGAAGACGAGGAATTTGATGATGGTTATCAGACGGCGAGCATATTTGAGTTGGAAAGTGAAATAGAAGAATGGGTGCCTTACGGCTATGATATAGACTCGACCGCCCTGATAGATTTTATAGGTCTGGAGCCATTTTTGGGCGGCAGGGTGGATCCGCGATATGAGCTGCCGAACGGGGAATATATGTACCGTCTGGAGGATCTGGCGATCGGGGGCGATGCGATGTTGTGGGCGGCCATGCAGCGTACGGAGGTGGACTGGATCAATACCAATCCCGCTGACGACAGCGATAACGACCGGGCGGATATCCATCCGTGGGTTGAGGTGGTTCCGTACAGATATTGGAATGCGGACCGGACGCTACTGGATATTGTGGTGTGGCGGTGGGACGCGTTCTTGAACCCGGCGGATCCTGATGATGTGGCGGAGGTGTGGGTGGACACCGGCTTTTCTCCGGGCGTGACCAACGATGTCTATTATCAGGCGCAATTGGTTAGCAGTCCGTGGCAGATGCCGATAGTGGCGTACACCGATTCCAATGAACTGAGTGATGACGGTCAGGTTTACGCCCAGCGTTATGAGGGCGATGACACCTGGGGAGTTATGAATACCGAGAACGTGCAGAACGATAATAATTGGAGTTCGCTAAGCGGATATGACATGATCATTAAGCCGAGCGGTTATCCGATCGTAAGTTATCATATGAATCATTTGTGGTCGGATGGGATTCGGGAATTTCGGCCCCACTTTAACCTGGGTTACATGAGCGTTACGGAGGAATCCGGGGTGCCGAACGATGATATTCTGGATTTTGGAATTGTGCGTGACAATCCGGTGATCGAAAGTTTTGACATATTGAATGAAGGCCCGAGCGATTTGGCGATCCATGACATTCTGATCGGGGGGACGGGCCGCCTGCCGGAGGGGGCATTTACGCTGATGCACGATGATTATCCTTTGGTGTTGGAGGCGGGCGAGCAGCGGAAGAACATATCGATCATATTTGATCCGGCCGGCGTGGAACCGGGCAGATACACGGCGGCGGTAGTGGTGCACAGTTCCGATCCGGAAAAGATGCCGGCGGATAATCCTAGACATCCTTTCGGTCACTTTTACGAGTTGAACATGAATGTGGAGGTTTTAAGCCGGGCGGACATAGACGTTGAGCCGCTGGAATTGAAATTCGGCAATGTATATATAGACGAAGTTTCGGCGGGGAAGAAGCTGGTTATTACCAACGAGGGCGATGATCCCTTGACGATCAACCAGTGGTACTTTTTGGATAACAATTTCAGCATCAGCCAGGCGGTTCTGACCGATGTCAACGGTGTTAATACTTTGCTGGGGACCATCAATAAGAAGCGAGCCTCCGATGATGTAACGCTGGCGCCGAACGAATTTTTAACGCTGCAGATAGTGTTGGCCCCGGATGATCTGGGTTTTTATAACGACGTGTTGCATATTGCCAGCGACGATCCGGACGAGCCTTTGGTAGTGGCGGCATTGTCGGGCCGGGGAATCAGCCATGCGGCGATTGCGGTCTATGAGAATTCCGGGACGGCCAATGATGATCGGCTGGAGATGGGTCGGGTGATAATGGGTAATCAAGGCGAGGTGACGTTCACCATCACCAATGAGGGCAGCACGGCCTTGACGGTGTATAAAGTATGGGAAGAGGATGGTAATCCGGAGATAGACATCACGCCGAAGCTGAAAAATGAGGTGTTGGAGCCCGGTGAGATACAATTGATAACGGTGACGTATTATCCGGAACCGGATGATCCGGAGGATCCGAACTATCCGCCGGACGTCGAGGATTTAGAGACGCGGATACGAATCAGCAGCAACGATCCGGTTTGGGGGGAGGGTCGGCCGTATCTGGTAGATTTAGTGGGCCAGGCGGTGCCGCGGGTGCCAATCATATCAGTCACGGAGACTTCCGGCATTGCCAACGACAACAAACTCCAATATGGTACGGTCCAGATCGGGGAAATGACATATCAAACTTTTGCCATCCAAAACGTGGGTGGGGCAGATTTGATTTTGAAAAGTTTTGTCATAAATGAATGGCAGACTCCCTATTTTGTGGTGCCGGATATTACCCCCGCCCCGGATGATTTTCGCACGCTGGCGCCGGATGATTCGCTGTCGGTATATGTTTACTTCAACCCACAAGAAGCGGGTATTTATTCGCAGACATTGTTGATTCGCAGCAACCATTTAGATCAACCCGCCAACATCTACGAAATCAAACTGAACGGGCACGCGATAGACCTGGAACTGGAAGTGAAGGATTCACAGGGCGATGTAGGCGATAATCTGATTGATTTCGGGATTTTACCGGTGTTTCAATCGGCGCAGCATACGATAACGCTGATCAATCACGGCACGGATGATTTAGTAGTGAATTGGGAGGAATTGAGCGATCCGGATGACGTGTTTGAGCCGGATCCGGGTTCGGCCACCGATTTTATTCTTTCAGCGGGCGCCACGGAGCAGATCACGGTTACCTTCCTACCAGATGACAGTCAGTCTTATATGGGTTCAGTGTGGATTACCTGCCCGACTCTGGGCGAAGAGTGGCTGATCAACCTACAAGGGGTAGGGGCTGAACCGGGCGTGGGAAGCATAACCGATGACGAAATGAGCACTCCTCATGGGATGATCAACTTCACGGCGGCCCAGGGAGAGCCGTTAATTGCCCACTATCAGACCGCCGAGTATTCCTTTAGCATTACCAATAGTGGAGCCAGCGATCTCATCGTAGAAGCCATTGTGATCACCGAACCCTGGCAGTCGCTTTCCATAGACCAGATCGCTAATATTGAGAAGCGTACGGCGCCATTTATTATGAATATTGCCGGCGCCAAGCGGCTTGATCCGGACAATACCTTCGATGACATCACGCTGTTACCTGGTAGTGAGCTAACGGTGCCGGTGCTTTTTTCCCCGCAAAGCAAGTACGAGGATGCCGTTTGGTATGTCACCATCCTCACCAACGATCCCACCGGCAATAATCCGATCCTAAGTTATGTGGAACTTACCGGCGACAGTGATTATCCCCTTGAAGTAGGCAAGAGTGCCACCTTCAGTAACACCAAGCAAGTTTTTCCGGTGGACGGCAACTATGATAACTGGGTTACGGTCAAGCTTTCCGGTCCGGGTTACGCTTTGGTGGTGCTGAAGAACGGGGCGGCATCCGGCAGCGAGATTAAGAGGATTGAATTATACGACACCACCGAGAACAGTTCCCTGCTGGTGAGTTCGCGCCAGGGCACAAATCTAGGACAAATTGTCGCCGGCGCCATGAAGCAAATTGTGTTGAAGAATGTGGTGGTAGATGGCGAAGGGGCCGTTGGGGAGGCGATCGAGCTAAGCACGCTGGCCGACAAACTCATCGTGGCCGGGCTGGCGGACGGGGCCGATATAAGTATAGACGGCATTTTCCACAAAGGTATCAAGCTTGACCTGGGCCTGGTGGGCGACGGCAGTGACGTCAGCGTGAACGGTGATATTGCCCGTTTCCGGGCGTCCGGTTACGGCGACGGCACGATTGAAGCCGACAGCATTAAGACCTTCAGGATCAACGGAGGCGCCTTTGACGGCACCGTCCGGGTGGATGAATTTATAAATAAGGTCACACTGAAAGGTACGAGTGTCGGCGGCAGCTTTATCGCGCAAGGTGATTTGAACAAGATCAGCGCCGCCCGTGTTACTTTCAGCGGGGCGGTGCGGGCTGATAACATTGGTCAAGCCATCTTTAATAATCTGCAGGGCGCCGATATCAGCGTTAGAAATAACCTTAATTCACTGAAGGTTAAACTAAACGTGGAGGACTCTCGTATCCTGGCGGGCTACGATTTGGGCAACGACGGCCGACCGGGCGGATCAGGGGAGGCGGCTGATTATCTGTATCCCGGCGGGCATTTGGGAAGCATCGTCGTAAACAGAACCTTCAGCAACAGTTATGTAGCGGCCGGCGTGGAACCGAACGATCTAGGTAATTTCCTTGATCCGACCAACAACACCGCCACCGGCACTATCGGCAGAGTTAAATTTGGATATGTTGAGAATAATAATAACGGGATTCTGTTCGGGGTGGCGGCACACAGTTCTATCGACAAGGTGCTGGTGGGCAATACTTCGATCAATCCGAGCAGCGGCCCAGTTATAGACTTTGATGTGATGCTGATTTAAGTTTAAAGTTTAGCAAAATTGATTTTTTAGCAGGGGAGGGTCTTGTAAATAAGGCTGTGTCGTGGTACAAAATACCTCATGAGGATCATAGCCGGCAGCAAAGCAAGAGCGTCTCTTCTTTCCCCGCGTGATTTTGCCACGCGGCCTATTACGGATCGAGTCAAGGAAGCGGTTTTCGCCATTTTAGAGGGGCATATATCGGGCGTGCAGGTGATGGATCTTTTTTGTGGAACGGGGTCGCTGGGTCTGGAGGCACTAAGTCGCGGGGCGGGATATGCCCTGATGGTGGAAAAGGGACGGGATGCCGTTAAGCGACTGAAGAAAAATATCGCCAAGCTGAACTTCCAGGACCGCACGACGGTTATACAGGCTGACGCCTTTAAATACGTAGCCGACGGTCTGCCAAAAGCCGATGATAAAAATGCCGAAGAGTGTCAATTTCACCTGGCGTTTGTCGATCCGCCTTACGCTCTGTCGCGACAGGCAACGGTCGATTCAAAGCTGGGATTGCTGCTGACGGGGCTGGGCGATCATCTTATGGATAAGGCGGTGGCGGTGGTTCGGCACGAGCGTCGAGTCGAACTGCGGCGATGCTATGGTCATTTGCACCATTCGGATCGACGAGAATACGGCAGTATGGCGGTTACATTTTTGGAGAAGATTGTTGCCCGGTAAACGAAAAGCCAACGAACAGAGACCGATCCCGGCCCGTCAGGCGATGCTCAAGGTTATCAAGCGCCTGCGGCGGTTCGATTACGAGGCTTTATTGGCAGGGGGGTGCGTGCGTGATATGCTGCTGGGCCAGACGCCTAAGGATTACGACGTAGCAACCAACGCCGCGCCGGAAACAGTAGTGAGGCTTTTTCCCCGGACGCTGACGGTGGGGGCGCAGTTCGGCGTGGTGATGGTGCTGATAGGGGGTCGGCAAGTGGAGGTGGCGACTTTTCGCAGCGACGTTTCTTACCGTGACGGCCGCCGACCGGCAAAGGTGGTTTTCACCGAGGCCCGCGCCGACGCCGAAAGACGCGATTTCACCATAAACGGGATGTTTTTTGATCCTCTGGCCGAAAAAGTGATCGATTATGTGGGCGGTCAAGAGGATTTGCGGACAGGAGTGATTCGAGCGATAGGCGATCCCGAAGCCCGTTTTGCCGAGGACCATCTGCGGATGCTGCGGGCGATTCGTTTTGCCGGTCGGTTTGATTTTCCCATTGAAAAGCACACCTGGCAGGCCCTTATCAAGTATGCTCCCAAGATTAAACGGGTCAGCCCGGAAAGAATCGCGATTGAACTGGAACACATTCTGGTGGATCCGAACCGGGCCCGAGGGATGCAAATGGCGTATGAAAGCGGTCTGCTGGCTCCAATTTTGGTCTCGGTAGAACCCAGGCGATTGGAATTTGGTATCGAGATTTTAGGGCGGCTGCCGGTTCGCTGCAGCTTTGCTCTGGCTTTGGCGGCCCTGCTGGCGGAATGCGAGGCGAGAAATGTGGGCCAAACATGTCGAGATTTACGCGTCAGCAATGATTTGCGTAAACAAATCCGCTGGCTGGTGGATAACCGCGCCCGGTTCTTAGAGAATATCCCTGTTACCAGAGGTCACTTGAAAAAGTGGTTGGCGGAACCTTTGTTTGAGCCTTTAATACTTTTAACGCGCTGTTATCTTAAGGCCAAAGGTCAAAGCCTTGCACCTTTGCGGCGACTGCGTCGGCAGATCAAAGAATTAGGCGATGAACCTATTGCACCGCCGCGGCTGCTCGACGGCCACGAACTTATCCGCCTGGGGGCCACCCCCGGACCGATGGTAGGGCAGTTGGCCGAGGAACTCTACCTGGCCCAACTGGAAAACCAGGTGCAAACCAAAACCCAGGCCCGCCAATGGGTAAAAAATTGGCTTTCTAAACATCGTTAAATCAGGATACAGCTAACGCGTGGGGCAAAGCTCCACCATACAGGGTTTTAGAAGTTGCCTACCGATATTAAACCAGGGGCGGTAAATTTTTCTCTCGATCCTTAAATTTTTCAAAGGCTTCGTCATATCTTCCGATTAAATGGGGCCATGCCAGGGCGGTTACCGATTCGTAAAGATCGGGCGATAGGGAGGGAACGCCGTTATGGCAGAGGTTGGTCAGTTTTTCGCGAAGTTCGGCAGGGGATTGATATAGATGTTGATGGCGGAGGGAGGCAGGGATTAGTTCGGGATAACTTAACCTGTTGGGCAGCAAGGGGTAACAGCGGGCGGCAATGGCTTCGAGGATCGATAATCCGAAGAATTCGTGCCGTGCGGTTGAAACAATAATGTCGGCACGTGCTAATATTTTTTCGTATTCGGCACGTTCGGCGACGTAGCCGAAATGATCAATTTTATCAGATAGCGTTTTACGGGCCGCGGCAAATATGGGCGGGGCGATGCGGAAGGTTTGACCCGCCACTATCAGGCGAAAATCAATCCCGGCTCGGTGCAAGTCGAAAAGGGTCTCGAAAAATTCATCCGGATTTTTATCGTACTCCCAGCGATGATTCCATAAAACAGCAGGGGGATCAGGTTGGTGAGTAGTAGAGGTTTGTGTTTCGGCGGGGGGGGGACGTCCGGCAAAAGGGGGGG
>LJUC01000064.1:0-17540 GCA_001303695.1 Phycisphaerae bacterium SM23_30 | reverse complement strand
GGGAGGGGGGGAGTTCAAATAAAGTTTCCGGCAAACCCAACGGCATAACCTTCGACCGGTTGCGGATAGTTTCTGTTATGTTTTTCGGAACATAATCGGGCATTTTCTTTAACAGTTCGGCGGCAGCGTCAAGAAAACTTTCCCGGTGATAACGCGAATTGAACCAGACCGCATCGGCGGCCAGGCAACTGGTGATATTGGTAAAGCCGTACTGATAGTCGCGCTGCGATTCATGGGGCAGGGGATAGGTCAGTTGGTTCTCGTGAAAGTAACATACTATCGGCTTATGTTTGAACGGTTCCGGCAGCAGGGCGCGCAGATCGGCGACGGAAGTCATATCGGAGGTGAAAATAAGGTTGATTTCTTCGATGGAGAGTTTTTGGGTATTACAGGCCTGCTTCACCTGGCTGGCGAAATACAGGGCCGAGCCGCGCATGCGCCACTTCCATTTGCGCGCGGGCAAACCGAAACGGGTGAAACGCTGGCGGCTGTGAGCGATCAGGCTGTTGAGAAAATGTCCGTGGCTGCCTCCGTCATAAGCTTCCAGAATCAGTATATGCAAGGGAGCACCTTTAACTGAAGGCGGGATGACGTCTTCGTACTTGTTTGGTGGCGCTGAAATATCGGAACCTGAGCACCCCCAAGCTTTGCTTGAGGGTGCCACCCAACTTTTTCAACGAGTTATTATTAGTAAGCAGGTTGGGGCTTTGCCCTACGCGTTATTTATCCGAAATAAAGATGGCGGGATGGGCTTTGCCCATGCCGTTTACTATTTATCCGAAAAAGTGGGTTTCAATCATACGGCAGAGGGCGTGGTAAAGCGGGGGCTGGTTTTCCTGGATCTCGGCGGTCGTGTTGCCGGGAGCGCGCCAGTCGATGTCGGCCAATAGGGCCATTGGGCCGCCGGCCGGGCCGGTAAAACTAATGGTGGTAAGTTGGTAGGCGCGGGCCAGAGTCAGAGCGGCGATCACGTTTTGGGCGCGGCCGCTGGTGCTGATGCCCATCAGAACGCCCGTCTTTAGATGAGCGGCAAAGGCGTTGAGCTCCTGGGCATAACTAAATTGAGTCTGTTTATCATTTTCATAAGCGCTGCGCAGGCTATGTGATTCGCCCAGGACAATCACAGGCAGACCCTGTTCCAGTTGTTTGATAAGTTCCGGTCCCGGATCTTTTTTTTGCAACTGTTTGATGAGTTTGGGATCGGCGAGGGGGCGGGGTTTTTCAAAACTCTTGGCCAGTTCGCCTTTGATATGCAGAGCATCGGCGAAGCTGCCGCCGTTGCCGCACAGGTAAAGGACGCCGCCGGCCTCGAACGTTTGGGCCAGGGCCCGATAGACAGCGATTAGTCCGTCCCGGGCCTGATTCAAGCGGGGCCGTTGCTGAAATAATTGATCGATAATATCGACTATAGGGTTCGGTAGGGGGGGTAATTGACTTTCTTTTTGGCGCATGTTCATTTATCCTGCCGGCGCGGCAACTCCATGAGGCTGGCGATTACAATTGCAGCGGGCCTTGGTTCGTTGCGGGTTTGTTCCAGGGCGTCTTGGGCCTGAGCATAGTTATCATAGCGGCCGCTGCGAACGACATAAAGCAAATTACCGTTGCTCCTCAGCGGGGACCAATCGCTTGATTGACCTGATTTTGCCAGTTGGGCCACCATTTCAATCGCCTGGTCCAGTTTTTCATATACGGCCCATTGCAGGCGCCAGGTTCTTCCGCCAAAACGCCGCCGAGCCTGAGGGGCCCATTTTGAATCGGGGAAATCATCGAAACAGCGCGCCAGATATCGATCCGCCAGGCGCCAGCGGCCCAGCCTCTGCAAGGAATCGGCCAGGTAATAGAGAACTTCATCTTGGGGCGGCTCGTCGGGCATTTTATCCAAGGCCGACTGGTATAAGGGAACGGCTTTTTCAAATTGCTTTTCTCCAAAATAATACTGTGCCAGCTCCAATTGTTCCTGAACTTGATTACCGGCCGGTGTCGAACAACCCAGGGTAAATATAATTGATAATAAGAATACCAACATCAGCATCTTCAAGCTTGCTTGAAACTGCTTTAATGTTCGAGACCGAACACCTCCGGGCTTTGTATAAGGGCGCCCGCCGAATCGGCACCACAAACCACCCCATCCGGTTAAATCAGCGTTCATCTGCGGTTTCACAATTTTACCTTTTTTTATTTCGAGTTGTTTTAGTCTTCGCCTTGACCGGCTGCGAGAGTTTGCGGAGGGCGTTGATTTCAACCGGTTTTAAGGGACGGAACTTACCCGGCCCCAGGCCGCGCAGGGTCAGTTTGCCAATTTTTATGCGTGTTAACTGCCGCACCGGATGGCCCAGCCGGGCCAGCATTTTCCGGATCTGCCGATTGCGGCCCTCCCGCAGGGTGATTTCCAGCAGGGACCTTTGGGGCCCGCGGCGCAGGATTTTTATCCTGGTCATGGAAGCCTTACCATGGGGCAAGTATATTCCCGTTTGCAGTTTTTCGATATCGGCGGCATCAACGGAACCGGCAATCTCGGCGAGATAGGTTTTGGCAACGCCATAGCGGGGATGGGTCAACTGATGAGCCAATTCGCCGTCGTTAGTCATAATTAACAGCCCTTTGGAATCAGCGTCCAGTCGGCCCACCGGATACACACGCTGTTTAATCCGGTTCAGAAGGTCAACAGCCCGGGTGCGCCCCTGGGGATCGTAATTGGTGCATACCACCTTTTTAGGCTTATGGAGCAGGTAATAGACTTTGGGTTCAAATTTCAGTTTGCGGCCGGCGACCACAATGGTATCGTGCCGGGATTCGACCAGGACGGGGAGTTTTTCCACAACCGTGCCGTTGACCTTGACCAATCCCTGGCGAATCATTTCTTCGCAGTGTCGGCGGGAGCCGATGCCCGCTTCAGCCATGACTTTTTGCAGTCTTTCCATAATCTTTTATCAGGAATCAGCACGCCTATGGCTCACAAGGGCATGCCGCCCATTAACTTTGTTAAAGAGCACATGGCGTCCCGTAGCAAAGCCCGGGAGTGCTTAAACAATATTTTTCAGGGTACTTTCTTCGGTCCCAGGCATACCAGAAGACACTCACCTGACTGTTCGGTTGCGATAAAACCTCTTTCCATAGTCGGCAATAAAAGGGTATCGCCGGGGTCGAATCGGCAGGCAAATTGTGGTTGCCGGGGATTGCCGATCATTCCGCCGCCGGCCAATACTATCATGACTACAGGGAAGGCAAGTTCAAACTGGCGTTTCTCCGCCGGCGCCGTTGAAAGATGCCCAACACAAAAGTATGGACAGTCAATCAGCAAATTTATTCGTCCAAGTAGAGCGCCTATAGAGAGTAATCCGGATGAAGAGTCGTCAACTACATTAACCTCATCGTGGGATTCTTCAGCAGGGGGGGTATCGGTATAATGGATGCTGGCCAGGGCCTGTTCTACGTGCAGCTCTCGGCCTCTACCATGCTCATCGATGCGGTTCCAATCATACAATCGAAAAGTGGTATCGGAAGGTGTTTGTATTTCAGCGATCACCACGCCGGCTCCCAGGGCGTGAAGGGTACCGGCGGGGAGAAAGTGTAAATCGCCTTTTTGGGCCGGATATATCTGCATCATCTGCTCTAAGTTTGCTTTCTTTAAGGCTTTTTCAAGATGTTCCCTGCTGATTCCGGGTTTTAATCCTCGATAAATGACCGCTTCCGGGCGGGCCTGGAGCACGTACCAGCACTCGGTTTTCATCTGGGCCCCGGGAAACATTTGGCAGGCTTTTTCATCCGGATGCACCTGCACGCTGAGTACGTCGTCGGCGTCGAGAAACTTAATTAAAAGCCCAAAGGGGCAGTCACATTGTCGTTGGGTAAAGCCCATATCTCGGCCGTGTTTATTGAGCATTTGCCTTAAAGTCACGCCCGCCCAGGGGCCATCGGCTATAATACTGCAATTAGCAGGCAGCTCTGCCAATTCCCAGCTTTCGCCGATGCGTTTACCGGCGGGTAGATCTTTATTAAACAGGGTCTTTAGACAGTCAGAACCCCAGATGCGCTCTTTGAAAATCGGGATAAATTTTACCGGGCTGTACGACATGGTTTATTTCTACTGTAATATTGGTAATTGGATTTATCCTTTCGTTTGTTCAAAATCTAACGATTGATATTCTTCGCCTCGGCGTGACGGAGCGAAGAACAACAAACAGTGATTTTACACGGTAATCCATCGAGTGTCCAGACGACGGGGCGAGAAGGAGATTCACAGTTCATTAAGTTCATTGCTGCAAGTAATTAACTTAACGTCCCATAATATATATTATGTTTCATTCAATTTACTGACAAAATAATGCTTTTCTATCATAAACATTTGTTTTATAAGGATTTATGTATTTATTCGCAAAAATGCGATATTTATCTTGAAATCCATATGATTTTATGTTATAAGCAATTTCGCAAAATTGCTAATACAAAACAATGAGATAGTTGAAACCTATTTTGTTATAAAGAGGTGTGTCAATGGTAAAAAATATCAAAATCTATCAGGAAAAAGATGGCTATGTACCACTTTTAGATTGGATGGATAAATTACCTGTAAAAGTGCAAGATAAATGTATAGAAAAAATTGAACGCTTGTCAGTCTACGGTAACCAGCTTCGAAGGCCCCATTGTGATTATCTTGAAGAAGGAATATGGGAACTTCGAATCCAGCATCAAAGAGTGAACTATAGGATTTTATATTTTTTCCATGGTAATCAGGTTGTCATATTATCGCATGGACTAAAAAAAACCAAGACTGTGCCTAAAAAGGAAATAAAAAAAGCCATCGAAAGGAGAGATAGATATATTCAAGACCCAAAATCGCATACCTATAAAGAATAGCTAATAAGGTTAATCACGGATGAAACTTTCGAATTAGGAAAGCCACGAAAGGAGACATAATCATGGCCAATGGGCTCCGCAAACTTACAAAAGGAGCGCGGAAAGGGGAAAAGATTTTTGGAAAGGAAGAAAAAAAGAAAATGAATAGTAATGCCGTCTCAATTCTATCCAAAAAGTATATTAAGAAAAAGCCAAAGCGAATAGCTTCTTTGGCACTGGAGCGGGAAAAAAGTGATATAGCTCAACAGATATATGACCTTAGACACCAGGCCGGATTAACGCAAAAGGAATTTGCTAAGCTGGTTAATACAACGCCTTCAGTTATTTCACGCCTAGAAAGCGCCGATTACAGCGGTTACTCTGTAAATACATTGCGGCGAATTGCCGAATCTATGCATCATAAGCTGGAAATTAAGTTTGTTCCCGAATAATTACCTCAGCTAATTGTTCAGTTGTATCGTCGGGATTCACGTCGAGTGAGTGGACGTGGGCGAAGCTTCGGAACCAGGTTCGCTGCCTCTTGGCCAGGCGGCGGGTGTTGATCTTGATTTTTTCCACGGCTTCGTCCAGGTTGATTTTTCCCTGTAGATACTCGATGATCTCGGCATAACTAACCGCCTGGGACGCCTGTTTACTTAGACCTTTGGGCTCGGTCAACAGAGATTTGACTTCATCCACCAGCCCCCCTTCGATCATATTTTTCACTCGTTGATTTATCCGTCGGTTATTATCTTGCTTATCTCGCCGCAGACAAATGATTTTCCAGGCGTGGCGAAATTTACCGCTGCGAAAATGGGTATGAAAGGATGAAATGCACCTTCCGGTTATTTCATATACTTCCAGGGCTCTTACAATGCGTTTAAGGTCATGAGGGTGAATGCGTTTGGCCGCGGCGGGGTCGATATGCAGGAGGCGTTGATAAGGAAGACCTATACCCTGCCGGGCGGCCTGCTCTTTTAATCGGCGGCGGAGCCCGGCATCGGCCGGCGGGCCGTCGAAAAGCCCTTCGATAAGGGCCCGGATGTACATGGCGGTCCCCCCTACTGCGATTATCGGACGTTGTTGTTTTTGGAGATCGGCAATGACCGTATCAGCCAACTCCACGTATCGCCCTACACTGAAGGATTCATACGGTTCTACCACATCGATCAGATGATGCCTGACCAAGCGGCGGTGTTCCGGGCCGGGTTTGGCGGTTCCGACATCCATGCGCCGATACACCTTCATAGAGTCGATACTGAGTATCTCAGCCCCTGTCCGACGCGCCAGTTCAAAGGCCAATTTGCCCTTGCCGCAGGCGGTGCAGCCCATGATAAGCATCATATCTGCAGACATTTTGGACTCTAGCTTACAGGTAAATGCCCCAGTTGCAAATAACTTTATCTCGGCATTCTGAAAAGCCCAACCCCCCTATCCGTGACTTTTCCGTTTGCAACTATGCACAAACCTTATCATAATTTTAAAAGCAACGGAAGAAAAATACCTCCGGCTCCAAGACGAAAAAGAGGGGGACGAAGACCGCTATGAGGGCAAGATTGAAGCATTAGAAGACCAAATCGACCGGCTCGAAGACAGGATCAAAGACCTAGAAGAGCAAGATAAAAAGCTCCGCAAAGAATTGCATAAAATCCGATCATAAGCAGCCCCCCCACCCCAGCGAGCTCACCTTTTTTTGCGATACTTCCCCCTCCAGTTATGGCGTCCTATTACTGTTGTAACTAACAAAAGTTTTGCAAAATTGAGGTTTAGTTAGGCATACTTGGAGAAGAAAAAATATTTTTTAATTTTTCTTTTCCAACAGTAAGTTATTGCCCGACAAGCAGTTAAGACATTATTTTTAGAAAATCTCAAAAACGATTTTCTTAAATAATGTATGCCAAACCTCAATTTTGCAAAAGTCCAGTTGTAAGCAACATTTTTCTCCCGCAGCCAGGCCAAAGCGTTCTGATTGCCGACCTGGTTGGGCGGAGTGAAAACGGGGTTTTCGGCTCCAACAGCAGATATTTTCGTGATGCAAACTGCCGGATTTTTATGGATTATTCGACTTGGCTTGAAGCGTTGGGTTCTTGGGTGGGTTGGCCCGAATCACCGCAGCCGGCTACGGTTCCCATGAGAAAAACTGCTAACAACACCGACATTGCAATTTTTAACAGAAAAGATTTAAACATGTTTTAACTCCTTTAACAACAATGACTTGCTTTAATTCCTTTGCCATCAGCGATGTTTCAAAGTATCTGTAACCGAACAACTTATATGTACTACTTGTCGGGAAAATAACTTGTTTATTACAAGGGGTATTTCAAACAAGTTCAAGCTTAAAATCAGTAATGATCGAAAAAATATTTCAAAACGCTCTGCAGAGCTGATTTTAGTTGGGGAAATTGAAATTTATAATCGTTGTCGAGCAATTTTTCCGGCAAGGCCCTTTGACCGGCCAAGAGCAGGTCCTGTGCCATCTCGCCCAGAAGCATTTTTAAGGCAAAAGCGGGAACAGGCACTAAGGCCGGACGATGCATGACACTGCCGAGCAGTTGATAAAATTCCTTTGCGACAACAGGCTGGGGGGCCGTCAAATTAAACGCACCATGAGCATCTGATTTTTCCATCAGGAACTTCACGGCCCCGACAACGTCCTGTATATGAATCCACGACATCCAGTTACTCCCCGACCCAGGGCAGCCGCCCAAAAACTTTCGATATATGGGCAGCACCTGCTTGAGCATCCCCCCTTCGGCCCCTAAAACCACCCCGATCCGAACCACCCCGAGCCTTACTCCCATATCAGCGACTGCTTTTATCGCCCGCTCCCATTGCCGACATACATCTGCCAAAAAACCCGAACCGGCGGGTGATTCTTCGTCGAGTGATTGATCTCCGCTGTCGCCGTAATAACCGATAGCGGAGGCCTGAATTACCACTTGAGGCTTTTGTCGGGCCAATTTGACTGCTTCAACGACGGCCTGGGCGGCGTTCAGGCGGCTATCAAGGATGCGTGTTTTTTTCTGTTTGGTCCAGCGACCTGAACCTACATTTTCCCCCGCCAGGTTAACAATAGCATAAGCTCCGTCGGCATAATCCGCCCAGCCTTGAGCGGTGCAACCATCCCAAGGAACTAATTTTACGCGGGGTCTTTCGGTTCGTTGATTTTTTTCCGCCGAACGGGTCAGGCCGATTACTTCGCAGCCTGCTTCAGCCAGATGCCTGCCCAACTCCTGGCCGATAAAACCCGTGGCGCCGGTAATAATTACGCGTTTATCCATAATAGTTACTTAAAATCATCCCCATGCCCGGCGGGCTTGAGGCTGCCACCCGCCGCTCCATACCTTTTCTTTTTGTTAGTGACTCACAATATTCTACTTATATTTTATCAATCACCCGAGGGCGACGTCGAGGATCATCATGACGGTGAAGCCCGCCATGGCGCCAAGGGTGGCCAGGTCAGTGTTTTGACCCTGCTGGGATTCGGGGATGGCTTGTTCGACGACGACAAAGATCATAGCGCCGGCGGCAAAGGCTAAGGCATAGGGTAAGATGGGTTGAGCGATTATGACGGCGGCGGCGCCAAAGACGCCGGCTAAAGGCTCGACCACGCCGGAGAGCTGACCGTACCAGAAGCTCTTCAAACGTGTGACGCCTT
This sequence comes from Phycisphaerae bacterium SM23_30, assembly GCA_001303695.1. GTDB lineage: Bacteria > Planctomycetota > Phycisphaerae > Sedimentisphaerales > SM23-30 > SM23-30. The sequence continues at coordinate 9,046 of LJUC01000064.1, read as the reverse complement.
CCCGGCGTAAGGGCAGCGAGACGGCCATTCCTTCCGGGAAATTCTGCAGACCGATGCCCAGGGCCAGGGCTACGGCACCGGCGAGAGTGGCAGAGGGCAAATCAGCGGCGACGGCGCCGAAGGCGACGCCCACCGCCAGACCTTCCGGAATATTATGCAAAGTGATTGCCAAAACCAGCAGAATGGTTTTTTTCCAATGCGTGGCAATGCCTTCGGCCGAGTCGCGGGGCTTAAAGCGATGCAAATGAGGAATCAGTCGATCGCAAATCCTTAAAAACACCCCACCCAGCACAAAACCTGCAGCAGGAGGAAACCATGATCCGATGGCATGCGCCTGCGACATTTCGATGGCCGGGGCCAGCAGCGACCAGAAGCTGGCGGCGATCATCACCCCGGCGGCGAATCCCAGCGAGGCGTCCATGATTTTTCGACTGACATTTTTGGCCAAAAATACCAGCGCCGCCCCCAGCGCCGTCACGCCCCAGGTAAAGCAGGTCGCCAAAAAGGCCTGAATGACAGGGTGGAGCTCTTTGAAATACTCAACCATGAACTAAGCTCCCGCAGCCGGTTTCGGAACAAGGATAAACTGCATTTGAGTGCATGACAAATAAAATGTACTCCCCATATCTGTTAAAAATTGTGAACATGATACTTCTCTTTTTGGTTCAAAGGTCAATTTTCATGAGGATACCATCCAATTCTTTGCCATAATAAGCCGGAAGGCGCCGAATTCTTTGAAATCCCCTCCTTTTAAAGAAAAGAACTCCGTTCTCATTGGCGACGGCAACGGTAAGCGCAACCTTCCTGCATCTGCGCTTTTTCACTTCTTCAAGGAATCGCTGCATAAGCTTATCACCAACGCCCTTTTTGCGTGAAGGCGGCAGGACGGCAATGCTATCGAGGGTGGCCGATGGTTGAGAAGTTGAGGTTCTAACTAAGCCCGCCGCATAGCCGATGAGGGTGGAGTTTAATATTGCAACCAGCAGGATCGCACCCTTACGGCACAGATAATCCATGAAATCTTCTTCGTTAAATCTATGCTCTCGATAGTAAGTGTCGAAGCATTGCCTTTCCAGAGACACCAAATCGTCAATGTCAGATTCTTTCGCCTCCCTAAATTGCAAAGCTTTAAGGCCCTTTTGGTCAACCATAGAATAGAGATATTCCCCTTTAAGGGAATAGACTTATTAAAATTCTCATTATCCGAATTTTCCGTTTACTAATTGGAAATTCGGCCGGCTAAATGTGTCGAGCAACTTACGCAATAACAAATTTTCTATTCTTTTTTTGCCGTTGTATCAGTCTTTCAATATGCGGGTGGGAAGAGGTATCGGCGTCATAACCTTAAAGATCGGGATGATCGCTTCTCGGGGTTGTCTCTGGGTGAACTGGCGCATTCTCTGGGCCATTTCCGGATCGGTTCTGCCGCCCGCGCGGCCGCCGCCGGCCCTTTGGAACATAGCGGCAATCTGGTTCGGGTCGGCGAATCTAGCTCTACCGGCCATGATCGTCGGATCGGGCATCCCTCTACCGCCGCCGGCGCCCGGCACCCGAGGCAAAAGGGCGTCCATGGAGTTCCAGGTGATGACGTTATCATTGGTTTCCGGTTCGAGCATGTGAGTGACGAGCCGGCCCTGCACCTGACCGGTCCGGACGATAAAACTGCCCTTGGGAAAGGTGCGCGATTCTTTAAGGGTATCGTCTTCGCAGGTGACGGCAACAGAAGCGGGATGATCGTATTGAGAAGCGTAGTCGATATTAGTTACTTTGTAGGCTTCGATGTCGAGTTCGGTATCTTCCTGCAACACTTCTATCAAAATATCGTGCTTATGTAAAAGTTCAATCGCCTTAACGGCCCGGGGCTCCAAAATGTAAGCATAAGGGCGGGGCCGGGATTTGGTGACAATCGGCATGGACATCAATAAGGCGTCAGTCACTTCAATAATCTTGCGTTCTTCGCCGCGGCCTTCGGCGATCAGGTAGGAGACCTTATAATCCTGGGGTCCTTTTTCCACGGCGATGGCAATATCGCCGGCGGCCTTTTGACCCAACTCAATGGTTTCGCGGCGGGCCCGATCGATGCACTCCATCAGTTTATCTTTATTTTCGGCGGCGTACTCCAGAAGAGCGCGACAGGCGACATAGCCGCTTTTTGCGCCGATTTGGCGGTCCTGGCCGCCGGGGGATTCATATAAAATGCTGATACAATTTATAAAGCCGCCATAGACGTTGTTGACGCGGGCGTCGGTGAGGCCGGTCCGCCAGGCCTGGCGATCGCCGCCGGAGTAGTACCAGGATTTGTAGCCTTGCCTTTCCATTTGCTTATCGACGAAGGGGAATATATCCTGGTCACACAATTCGGTGAGCCTCTGGTCGGAGGCGGCGTGGGCGGGCCCCTGGTAGCAGATATTATAGGGATAGGAACCGCCGTTGTGGCCGTCGAGTTCAATATGAGGCTGCCATTTGAGCCAGAGGTTCTGCACAAAATTACTCAGGGCGGGCTGCTCGAGCTTGATGTAATCGCGGTTCATATCGATGCCGCGGGAATTGCCGCGGGTGGCCCGGACGAAACCGTCGCAGTTGATCGAGGGAGCGATGATCACTACCACGTCATCCAAAAGGTAATTTTCATCGGTGCCTTCGGCGGCCAGATCGCGGGTTAACATTAAAAGCGATTCGCGAACGGTCCGCTCCCCGCCGTGTACGTTGGCGGCCAGCAAGACGATGGGTTTGCCGGAGGCGTTCGCCTCCCAGGGCTGGGTGATCAAAGGCCGAGACAATACCGCGTAAGGCTGGCGGCGTCCCTCGATAGTGCTGCCGAAATCACTCAGGAGCATCTCGGTGGACGAGGCCTGCACCTTCTGCAGGAAATCCCACATTTCTTCAAAACTGGTGTAGTTTTCAAAGTTTGATTCCTCGTGGGCGGTGCGGATCTCCTGCGACAGGACCGGTATGGGCAATAATACCGCCAGAAGAACAGTCAAGAAACCAATCAGATAGAGTTTTCTCAATCGATTCATTTGTGTTTCCTCCAAAAAATTTTAGTTACAAATAAAACTCTTTACGCTCGATTTTTGTTTTTAAAACCGCCATGTTTTTTAATATTGTCATCTGTCGCCCTGGAGGAGGCCTCCGAGCAGGCTGCCGCCGACCCCGCCGACGCCTTTCTTTTCGCCGACGCTGCGGCGGGAAGCGGCGAAAATGCGATCAGCCAGTCGCGAGAACGGCAGACTCTGCAGATAAACCTTTCCCGGACCGGTCAGGCAGGCTAAAAATAGTCCTTCCCCACCGAACAGGGCATTTTTAAAACCGCCGATAAACTGGATGTCATATTCGACCGTGGGAGCGAAGGCCACCAGACAGCCGGTATCTACACGGAGATTTTCACCGGGCTGGAGCCTTCGTTCGACGATGGCGCCGCCGGCATGAACGAAGGCCAAACCGTCGCCTACCAGCCTTTGCAGGATAAAACCTTCCCCGCCGAACAGCCCCGCGCCAATCCGCTTGGTGAAGGCTATCTCGATTTCAATGCCGCGGGCGGCACAGAGAAAGGCATCCTTCTGGCATAAAAATTGACCCCCCTCCCGGCCCAAATCCAGCGGGATAATCTTGCCCGGATAAGGCGCCCCGAAGGCCACCCGGCCTTTGCCGGAGCCGTTGTACATAAAGGTGGTGATGAAGAAGCTCTCGCCGGTTATCATCCTCTTAAAACCCTTAAAGAGCCCCCCGCCGGTGGATGTTTGCATCTCGATGCTATTGTCCATATACATCATGGCCCCGGCCTCGGCCCGCACCCCTTCGCCCGGATCCAACTCCACCTCCACCAACTGCATATCATCCCCGAAAATCTGATAATCAACCACGTCGGCGCCGCTGGGCATAATTAAGTCTCCAATTATTTTCAGTTTTATATAAAAAGTTACAATTTATCTTTAATGAATTTTTTGCACGAAAATTTAAGATAACATCTAATAACATGAATATACGATCGAAAAACAGCATTTTAATCCAAAGCTTTTATAAAGTTTGATTTCCCAGCAACGTTAGCGCCAATTAATATATTAAATTTGCCAAGTTCGACTTCGATGTTTTGCAAGCTTTTAAAGTTGGAGACCTTAATGCTTTTGACGGCCATAGTTTTATCCTTGTGTGTTTATAATTATCAATAAAATTGATAAAAGGAGTATAAATATATATATTGTTTATTTATCCAATTAATCCATAAAAATATTACTGATTACCAGCTCTGTTCGGCGGCCCAGGGGCCGGCGGGGCCTTGGGGTTTGGGCTGAGGCCGGGCCTTTAAGATGGCCCCGGCGACAGCGATATCTTCGTTGGTGGTTATTTTGATATTACCGGGGGTGCTTTCCACCAGTTTCACCGGGATGCCCAAGGCTTCCACCAGTTGGGCATCGTCGGTGATGTCGGCATCGATTTTGGCGCGCTTTTCGTAGGCCCGGCGGATAATATCCGGTTTGAAGACTTGGGGGGTCTGGGCCTCCCACAGGGGGCGGCGATCCACCGTTTCAGAGACAGCGCCGTCTGGGCCGACCTTTTTGATGGTTCCCACCAGTCGATGGGCCAGGATGGCGGCGCCGGACTCGGCGGCAGCCTTAAAAACCGCATCAATCTGCGGTTTGGTCACGCAGGGCCGCACCGCGTCGTGCAGGGCGATCAGGTCCGCATCGTCTCTGACCTCGGCCAGCAGCTTGCTCACCGTCTCGTATCGCTCGGCGCCGCCCAGGATAACCTTGACGCCGTGAAACCCTATGCTGTCGCCCCATTTAATCTTGAAAAGTTCCTCATCCTCGGCGGGAATGGCCATAACAATCTGGCAGACATCTTCGCGGTCGGCGAATTGCTCAACGGTCCGCAAAAAAACCGCTCGGCCGTCGATATCGGAGAACTGCTTTTTCTTTTTACCCTTAAACCGTCGGCTGGACCCCGCGGCGGGCAGTAATACTGCTACTTTTAATGCCATTTAATTAATCCTATCTATAAAATTTTTTGAAATATTGACCGAATGCCATCATACCGTCAGGGACCGGCATGTCAAGTTTATGCAAGATAGGTATATTTGATACCTAAAGTAGCGCTGCCAAAGTGATGCTGATGTTAAAACATTGTAAAATAAAGGTTTATGGCAATTAACGCCATAATGTAACTATGAGCGGTCCCCTGATAAATCAGTTGACAAAAGGCGTTTTCTGTGGTAAATATAATGTAAACGGGGTGTTGGCCTAAAAACCTGCCTACCAGCATGAAAGGTAATTTGCAGATGTATCAGCCAGATATAAGATCGAGAGGGTCGGTTTATAGAGTTCTGACGATGCTGCTGGGGTGGGCGGCATTTGTCTCTCTGATAGCCGGTTGCAGTGAATCACCCGACAGATCCGCCCAAAAGCAGGCGAGCGAAAGCGTAGTAATAGCAGATAAGTTAATCAGGGAGAGTCAATTTGGCGCCGCTGGCGTTGCTTTTCGGCCCGACGACGATTTGTCGGATTTTGAGCAGGCCCTGAACGAATGGGATCAGTTAGCCCAGCGGCTTAGTCCCGGCGACTTTCAAGCTCTGCAGAGAGCGGCTGATCAGATGTACGCCCTCAGTCTGCAAATACTGGATCAACAGCGTCAAAGCGATGCACCGTCGATCCAGACGAGAAACCAACGTTTACAGGAAGCTCAGCAGACACTGTCGGAAGCTATCTCAAAAGCACAGCAGAACGAAGTTCGCGAGGCACGGGTGGGACCGGAGCTGATGCTCGGCACCATGTACTTGATGGACAGTCGCGATAAGGCTGATCAATTAAAGCAGCAGGCCGCCCAGGTTCACAGTGCACAAGCGTCACTCAGCAGCTTATTGTCCGCCCTGGTTCGGGAGCAATTAGTCGGCTTCGCCCTGGAAAATCGTCGATCCCCAGAGTCTATCGAAAAACTAAATGCTCTCTTAGACGAACCGGATAAGGGCCTGAGAAGCCGGTTGGCTGAAGCGGAGGCAAAAACTCAAAAGGTATTGGCCGAAAGAAACTCCCTTCAAAAACAATATGAAACCGTCCAGGATCAAGCCGACCGCCTGCTGCGGGAATATGTGGATTTGTTGAATCAGGCCGAACAGGCCTCGGGCCAACAGCGCTACCAGTTGCAACTCAAAGCTTATGAAATACGGCGGGGCAAAGGCCAGGGACCTGACAAAGTGGAGGGCGCCATAGCCTTGGAGGCCCGGGCGCAAAAGGTGCAAAATGAATTGGCGGTGCTCGATACCAACGTACAATATCAACTGCTTTTACAGGGAAAGCTGAGGGAAAATATCCAGCAAATTGAAGACACCATCAAGCTACTGCAGAACCCCACGTTTCTGAAAGAAATCCAGGACGGCTTATGGGAAAGCGATCAGCAGACAGATCAATTGGTATCTTTAGCGTCAAAGCAGTTGAGCGCGTTGCGGGCCGCCGACGAACAGTATATCGCTTTGCGTGAAGAGGCGGTCGAGGCCTTCAGCGAAACGCTCAATTCCTTCAACCGAGCGGCGGGTGCTGCGGTCAGTCCCGATTTGAGGAACACGCGGCAGCATGCTCAACATCTGGCGCAGTTAGCCACCCGGGAATGGGCTCAGCTCTGGCAGAGCGACGCCCTTCATTACGATCTTAGCCAAACAATCCTCGCTTCGGTGGAGCAAGTTGCTCCGTTGCGTGAAGAGGCCGGCCCCATGCGCCTGGCCTACGAGCAGGCCCGGGATCAGGCCCAAGCCCATGCCGCCCAGCTTTTGCAGCAAATACAAGAAGTTGAAGCAGATGTCACAGTGCCTCCTATGACCTTTGATGAACCCGGCGGAATCGATCCCGGTGTAGTCGATACTGCTGAAGTTGATCTTAATGCCGTCGATAAAAGCAGTTTAACAACGCCGCCACCTGTAATTACAGATCCCAATCAAATCATCCGCTAGAGGTAATTACCATCTCGGCCGACATGTCAATAATTACACCGCATTCTGTTAACTATCGACAGATAGCAGCCTCAATCCCAGCCTTTCGGGATTGGAGAAGACGATTTGTTAAAATCATTTCTTTTTTACGTAAACTATCGGATTGGTGAAGCCTCGTTTGTCCAGGGCGGTCAGCAGGGATTGGTAATTCTTTTGGGCTTCGATCTGGGGAGGTTGTTCAACCGGTAAGTGAACTGCGATAATCCGCCGGTCCAGAATGTTCAGCCAATCCAGAGGATCTCCCAGACGCTCGGCATAATGAGGATTCAGACAAATCCCCATATAAGGATTGTTGATCTCGTCGATCAGCTCGCGGAGCTCTAAAGGTGATAACAACAAACCGCTGCCGGGATTTTCTATCGCCAGATATACGAAATGTTCTTCCGCCCGGGCCGCCAATGTCTTCAGTGATTCAAAAACTAAATTAAACGTCTGCTCGTAAGAACCGTCCAGCAAAGCACCCAAAGGTCTGTTTTCATGGGCTGCAATCACCACTATCGCCCCCCTACCCTCCTCGGCGGCACAAACGATAAAGTTGTTGAGATATTCAATAGCAATATCTCTTACCTTTGCCGCCGACGAGCCCAGACCGACAATATCATACTCCCTGGTGGTAACCGAGCATATTTCCAGACCTTTTTTTTGCGCTTTTTCAATAGCTGTCGGCCAGGTTTCGCCTTTTATCCGCGGCGGGAGCCGCCGGTCGGCATCGACGCTCAGCTCCAAACCCGCAAAACGATGCTTCACCGCTTGTTCCAGCAGTTCATCGTAACTTTCCGCCCCCTCCAAACTATTGGTATTAATGCACTTAATCATCTGTCATTCCGATTGTTGACCCTGCATAATTACAAAGCTATAATGGCCCCAAACATAACATTTTGCAAGACCATATATCTGTCATTCCGGGTTTGACCCGGAATCCGGAGTTCCGTTGGTTTTGAACCTTTATTTAGGTTCCGGAAAAAAGGTAAACCGGATTTCCGCTCCCCGATCGGGATCGCCGGTAAGCTGTGCGGCAATGACGGCATGGGCGGCATGCTCCCGCAAGCGCGTGCATGTTTCCCCTCCAATAATTACCGGGTCTTCAAATGGCAAAAATAATACGGTTACCACAGCATCTGATCAATAAGATCGCCGCCGGCGAGGTGGTGGAACGTCCCGCCAGCGTTTTGAAGGAGTTGCTGGAGAACAGCCTGGATGCGGGGGCCCTGCGGATCGCCGTCGAGGTGGAAGACGGCGGCAAAAAATTAATCCGCGTCAGTGATGACGGCGCCGGCATGACCGCTGACGATCTGGAGTTGGCCGTCGCCCCCCATGCCACCAGTAAAATCACCACCGAGGATGACCTGTACGCTATCGGTACCTTTGGTTTTCGCGGCGAGGCCTTACCCAGTATCGCTTCGGTCAGTCAAATGGAGATTGTTAGCCGCTGCCATGATACCATCGAAGGCGCCAAGTTGGAAATTTCCGGCAGTAAGCTCCGGCCCGTAGCGCCGGCCGCCGCCGCCGCGGGCAGCGTCGTCAGTGTCAGCAATCTGTTTTTCAACACCCCCGCCCGCCGCAAATTCCTTCGCACCACCAACACCGAAATGGGCCATCTCACAGAACAATTTACCCGCATCGCCCTGGCCCATACCGAGGTACATCTCAGCCTTACCCACAACGGCCGCAACGTTTACGAACTGCCCGCCGGTCAATCCCTTCGCGAACGCATCGCCATTCTCTTTTCGAGCGAACTGGCCGATAATCTCCTCCCGATCCGACGCCAAGACCGCGGCATCGAGGTCACCGGCGTGATCGCCCCCCCCCGGCAATCCCGCAGCGGTTCGCAGTGGCAGTACATTTTTCTCAACGGCCGACACATTCGTGATCGCTTTATCAGTCACGCCATCCGGGAGGCCTATCGCGGTCTGCTGGAGATTAACCGTCAACCGATAGCATTTATATTCCTGCAGCTTGAGCCTCACCGGGTGGATGTCAACGTCCACCCCGCTAAAACCGAAGTGCGTTTCGCCGACTCCAACGCCATCCATTCCCAGGTCTTGGCCGCTATTCGCGACCGCCTGC
>LJUC01000063.1 GCA_001303695.1 Phycisphaerae bacterium SM23_30 | reverse complement strand
CGGCACCGGCAGGTGCTCGAACTTACTGCTTTCCGTGGTCACGCAGACACGGTTGTGGGGACCCAGTCTACGGGAAGACTCAAACCGATAGGAAAAATCAATGTCCTTACCGGTAAAACGCAGCGGAGACCCTATTTTATGGGCCTCCCGTTTCAAGACCCGCATCGCTTCGTTATCCTGCGGTACGGATATCGCAGGCACTCCCTCCTTGAAAATACCCGCTTTTTCCTTGGCTATCTTGCTAATATCATCACCCAACTGCTGGTGGTGATCGATACTAATACTCGTTATCCCCACCGCCTCCGGGATCAACACATTCGTACTATCGAGGCGGCCTCCCAGCCCCGTCTCTATGACCGCAATATCCACCTCGGTTACCACAAAATGTAAAAACGCCATCGCCGTCAATATCTCAAAGAAGGTGGGAGGATCGTCGCACATTTTCTTCACTACCGGGGCCACCTTCCGAACCAGACGAACCATCGCCGCTTCGCTAATCATTCTCCCGTTTACGCATATGCGTTCTCTAAGATTCAGTACGTGCGGCGAGGTATAGAGACCCACTTTGTAGCCGTTGGAGACCAGCATTTCCGCCAGCATTATACAGGTTGAGCCTTTGCCCTTGGTGCCCGCTATATGCACAGCGGCCAGCTTTTTATGGGGATTACCCAAATATCTTAATAATTTATTCATACGATCGAGGCTGAAAGTATCCGTATTATACCGTAACCTCTTGGCAGACTCATAGTTAGTGTTACTGAATAAAAAATCCAAGGCTGCCTTGTAGTTGGAAATAGCGCGGGACCTACGCCTCATCGTTGTTTTGGTGCTCACGTTATTGCTTCCTTGCGCATATCAGGAGGACGAATATTACACAAACCTACATATTAACGGTTTATGGCACAAAAATCAACCTTTTGACCACTTTATGGGCGATTTTACCTCCCTTTGGGCATACCAAAAGTTGTAAAATCCTACCAAATAAACACATATGATTCCTAACTATTTAATCAAATTACATTATCCTTCACTTTTGTCCTGTGAGCAGTTGCTTACAACCGTAAACATTTTCAAAATAATTCGATAAAATTACGCTTGCTATTACTACAACTAATTGAAATAGTATGAATAAATATTTAGACACATATTCCACTTATCTTCCTATCCATTAAAACGTAACTTATGCATAAGTATTGCCGACATCAAAATCCCGCTCCAACTGCCCAATTTAACTATAAGTTCCTTTATATCAATAGTTTAAGAAAGAAACTGCGATTTTATCCACCATTTCCTCCTGTCCTCTGAAACGCTTTGCTCCTTCCCCACAGTTTGTTGTCAATATTGGATATTAATAATTTCTTTTAATTAAATATTTTAACTTCGAATTATATTTAATAAAAAGCAAACATAAATTTGGGCCGCCCAAAAGAGCGCCATCTCTATGATTTTTAATACAATTTTTTATATGATTTTGTTCGTTTACTTATGGCTCTGGATTGAGTTTTAAGCCCCTTAGAAGCCCTTGTGAGCACAATTCTTGACCTGGATGGGGTAAATCTGTTATTTTATATATTTGATACGAGGAAAAGCCATGGCGAGCGAATTTGATGATAAATTCCCCGGTACTGTAGTCTTCGTGGACCTGGCGCAACGAAGCTATCCGATATATGTGGGTTCAGGAACCTTCCGTCGTCTGGGTAAATACTTTCTTCGACATTTTGGGCAGCGACGAGCCGTAATCGTCACCGACGACAACATAAAGGCTATATTCGGTTCCCGGATGCTCTCAGACTTGAAATCGGCTGATCTGGAGGCCCGCCTGGTCTCAATCCCCCCGGGCGAATCCAGTAAACGCCTGGAGATGGCAGAGCTGCTCTATGACAAGATGTTTGACTTCTCGCTGGAGCGATCAGATGTCATTTTGGCACTCGGCGGCGGCGTCATAGGTGATTTAGCCGGCTTTGTTGCCGCCACCTTCAAACGAGGCGTTAATTTTGTGCAAGTGCCCACTACCCTGCTGGCCATGGTGGACAGCAGCGTCGGAGGAAAAACCGCTATCAACCACCCGCGCGGTAAAAATATGATCGGTGCGTTTTACCAGCCAAAATTTGTATATGCCGACACGGAAACTCTGAAAACCCTGCCCCGGCGTGAAATGGGCTGTGGCCTGGCGGAGACGGTTAAGCACGCGGTTATACGCGACGGGCAATTTTTCGAGATGCTCGAAGCCTACAGCCAAGCCATAATGGAGCTGCAACCGGACATTTTAGCGGAGGTCGTGGTTAGAAATTGCCGAATTAAGGCGGAAATAGTCTCCGCCGACGAACGCGAAGCAGATCTCCGCCGCATCTTAAACTTCGGTCACACCATCGGCCATGCTATTGAGACGGTGTTGGTTGAGCGTGATTTTCATCACGGCGAGGCCGTAGCTCTGGGCATGGTCGCTGCCGCCCGCTTAGCGGCGAACCGTTCCCTGCTCAAAACCGATCAGGCCGAAAGAATCGTCAACTTGTTAAAGACCTTTGATCTGCCCGTTCACGTCACCGGGGAACTACCTGTGGACCAATTACACCAAGCAATGCAGCACGACAAAAAAGTCAGTGGAAAAAAATTACATTTTGTGGTACCGACTTCACTGGGCAGTTGTACATTGGTAAATGATCTGACTGAGACGGAAATTAAAAATGCGATTAAATCTCTAACGGAAAACATTTCCTAATCCATGGATTCAAACTCCCAACAACGTGAACATGTCGCCAAATGGCTGCGGCTGCATTTGTCGGATCAGGTCGGTTCAAGAACCTTTGCAAAACTACTGAAAGCATTAGGCGGTATAGATCAGGTGCTGGGGGCAACCGCAGGAGAGTTGGCCCGGGTGGGCGGGATCGGACCCAAAAAAGCAGAACAAATCGCTCACAGCCGAGACAACCTTGATATAGAGGCGGAACTTGCCCTGGCGGACAGGCTGGGCGTCCGGATTATCACTTTTGAAATGGACGACTACCCGAAACTGCTCCGCGAAATTGCCGACCCGCCGCACGTTTTATACGTCAAAGGCCGGCTTATAGAAGCCGACGAGTTTTCCATAGCCATAGTCGGCTCCCGCAATTGCAGTTTATACGGCCAGGAACAAGCCTCCCGCTTGAGTCATTTATTGGCTGCCGCCGGCTTCACCGTGGTCTCGGGTATGGCCCGCGGCATTGATACCGCGGCTCATCGAGGCGCCCTGGCCGCCGATGGACGAACCATCGCCATATTAGGCTGCGGCCTGGCTAAGGCGTACCCCTCGGAAAACCGCGACCTGGCCGATATGATCTCTCAACAAGGCGCCCTGGTCAGCGAATTACCCTTAACTTTTGAACCTTTGGCCACCACTTTTCCCATGCGGAATCGCATTATTTCCGGCCTTACTCTGGGAGTCATCGTGGTAGAAGCACGGCCGCAAAGCGGCGCTCTAATTACCGCCCGCTTGGCTACCGAGCAGAACCGCGAGGTAATGGCGGTGCCAGGCCGCATTGACGCCCCGGGCAGCTGGGGGCCTCATCAATTGATTAAGGACGGCGCCAAACTGGTGGAAAAGATTGAGGACGTGCTGGAGGGTCTGGGCCAGATTGGTCAGTTAGTCAGGGACCATACTGTCGAGGCAACGGCCCAGGCCCGGCAAAAAATCGAACCTGCCCTTTTTGACGCTAAACAATTCAAACTATCGCCGTTGGAAGAAAAAGCACTGGATTGCCTTAATCATGAACCAACCCACATCGACGAGATTATCTCCCGGACCGGATTATCCGCCAGCCAGGTCAATGCGGCCATTACCTCCCTGCAATTAAAGGGATTATTGAAGCAGTTGCCGGGCAACTATTGCCGGAAATAGCGCCCCCGGATATTTTTAGACAGTTTCCGGCCCGACTTCTGAAGAATTGCCGAAGTCCAGCCCCACCTTTACCGTGGCCGAAAGCAACGAATCACTGCGATCTATTCGAACCACCTGGGCGTTTTTTACCCGGGAAAAACTGCCTTTATCCTTAGCCAGCGACTCAAAACGGGGAAAATTTATTTCCAGGTCCTGACCTTCCCGAACCGGCGCTTTCATAGGCAATTCCACCAGGGCCCCCACGCTGGAGACGTTCACGCTATGGCCGTTAAAAAAGCGTGATGCTTTAGGATGCCAGATGCTTATCGGCCATTCCACCGGGGATCTCTCCGCCCGTCGTTGTTCAAAGGCACATACCACCGTTTCTTCCCTTCTTTTGGGTAATAATGTCTCAGCGGCCTCAAAATAGCCCTACAGGTTATTCGTACTATTGATATCGACCTGCCGTAAACGCTAATTTAGGAAAGATAGGTATAATTGGTAAATTTTGGACCTGGTTATCGGAACTGTAAACCATTTGGTAGGACCAAAACGGCGAACCTAATTTAAAACTGATAATAAGCAGAGATTAAACACAATCGGCATGAGAAAATTTTTCCCCTATTAAACCGATAATGAGCCGGATAAAAGAATTATTGCTTTTAATTATGATTTAATATAATCTTGCAAATTCGGATTTTATTAAGGGATAAACCTACAAAGGAAACGCAGTGCCATGGCAGGAAACGAGATCAGCGGTTATAATTTTAGCGCCATCGAAAAGAAATGGCAGTCATATTGGCAGGAAAACCAAACCTTCGCCGCCCCCGACGGGCTGGACAAGCCCAAGTTCTACGTGCTCGATATGTTCCCCTACCCCTCGAGCGAGGGTTTGCACGTCGGTCACCCGGAAGGTTATACCGCCAGCGATATTGTCTCTCGTTACAAAAGAATGAAGGGTTTTAACGTCCTGCACCCGATGGGTTATGACGCCTTTGGCCTGCCCGCCGAGCAATACGCCGTCCAGACGGGCACTCACCCTCAGGTCACCACCGCAAAGAACATCAACAACATCGAACGCCAGATCAAGATGTTTGGCTTTTCCTATGACTGGTCGCGGCGTCTGGCCACCACCGACATTGATTATTACTGCTGGACCCAATGGATATTTCTGAAGATGTTCAACAGCTGGTATGATCCCATTGCCGACGCCGCCCGGCCAATCAGCGAACTAATCCAGAAGCTCGAAAATCACGAATATATGGTAAGTCCCACCGGTGAAATCATTTACGACACCACCCACCCCATTTCCGTCTTAGCCGGCGAGCCGGTCGGAACATTTAAATATCAAGAGCTTACCGTGCAACAACAGCGCCAAATCATCGACGATCACCGCCTGGCCTACATAGCCGAGGTCCCGGTCAACTGGTGTCCCAAGCTCGGAACCGTGCTCGCCAACGAAGAGGTCAACAGCGAAGGGTATTCCGAACGGGGCAACTACCCGGTATTCCGCCGGGCCCTCAAGCAGTGGATGCTCCGCATCACCAGGTACGCCGAGAGGCTCCTGGAAGACCTCGAAGAGCTTGATTGGCCCGAATCAATCAAGATTATGCAGCGTAACTGGATCGGCAAATCCACCGGCGCCGAGGTTTGCTTTGCGATTGAAGGAAAAGACGACGAGGTTATCGAAGTCTATACGACCCGCCCCGATACCCTTTTTGGCGCTACTTATATGGTTTTATCTCCGGAACACCCGCTGGTGGCTGAATTAACCACCGATTTGCAGCGACAGGCCGTCCTGGAATACGTCCGACAGGCGGCCCGCAAATCCGAGCTGGAACGGACCGCCGACACCAAGGAAAAGACCGGGGTTTTCATCGGCACCTATGCTATCAATCCCGTCAACCAGGAGCGGATCCCCATCTGGGTCGCCGACTACGTATTAATGGGCTACGGCACCGGCGCCATTATGGCGGTCCCGGCCCACGACACCCGCGATCTGGAATTCGCCGAGAAATTCGATCTGCCCATCATTCAGGTGGTCCAACCGCCTGAGGACGTTGACTGGCATGGTTATGTGGATGAAGGCATTGCCGTCAACAGCGGCCCCTACGACGGCCTGACCACCGCCGAATTCAAGAAAAAAATCACCGATTGGCTCGAGGAGCAAAACCTCGGACGCGGCGCCGTGAACTACAAGCTTAGGGATTGGCTTTTCAGCCGGCAGCGCTACTGGGGCGAGCCCTTCCCCATTGTCCACTGCGAAAAATGCGGCACGGTGAGCCTGCCCGAAGAAGATCTGCCACTGGAGCTGACGGAAACCGATGATTTCACCCCGGATATTTCCGACGATCCTGATTCTGTGCCCAGCCCCCCCTTAGGCAAGCTGACCGAGTGGATTAACACCACCTGTCCCAGCTGCGGCGGGTCCGCCCAACGGGAGCTAAATACCATGCCCCAGTGGGCCGGCAGTTGCTGGTATTATCTGCGCTACCTCGATGCCAAAAATAACCAAGCCCCCTTCGATAAAGACAAGGAAAGATACTGGATGCCCGTCGATCTCTACATCGGCGGCGCCGAACATGCCGTCCTGCACCTGCTCTACGCTCGCTTCTGGCACAAGGTGCTGTACGATCTCGGCTGGGTCAGCACCAAAGAGCCGTTTGTGAAACTGGTCAACCAGGGAATGATCCTGGGCGAAGACAATCAGAAAATGAGTAAAAGCCGCGGCAATGTGGTCAATCCGGACACAGTTGTAGAACAATACGGGGCCGATTCCTTCCGTCTGTACGAGATGTTTATGGGACCATTACAGACCGTCAAACCCTGGAGAATGCAGGACGTTGAAGGGGTCTATCGTTTCTTAAATAAGGCCTGGCGGATGATCATCGACGCAGGCGGTTCGGTGCACGCCAATATAACGGATGCCCAACCGGAAGGAGAAGCCCTGCGGCGGCTGCATAAAACCATCAAAAAAGTCACCGAGGATATCGAAACTTTAGCGTTTAACACCGCTATCTCGCAGATGATGATTTTCGTCAATGAATATCTGCGCCTGGAAAAACGCAGCAAAAAGGCGATGGAGACCTTCGTTCTGCTGCTTTCGCCTTTTGCCCCTCATATCGCTGAAGAGCTCTGGCAAAGGCTCGGTCATCCGGTGAGCCTGGCCTACGAAACCTGGCCCAGCTACAATCCCAAACTGACGATAGATCCGGAAGTAGAGCTGGCCGTCCAGATCAACGGCAAAACCCGCGCCAAAATCACCGTCCCGGCCGACAGTGAGGAAAAAACCATTGAGGAGACCGCGCTGGAGAGTGAAAATGTCCGGTCTCATTTGGCCGGGAAAACCGTCCGCAAGGTGATCGTCGTCAAAAACCGCCTCGTCAACATCGTCGCCAATTGATCCCATTTTATAATTCCGAGGCCGCTGGAGAGGGTTTGTAGCATGTTTTTATCATTCCGAGCACAGCGAAGACTCTCGGACTTCTACTAATATATCCTTTGCTCCGGGGCGTATGGCGCAAAAAATAGGCCGCCGTAACTCTTGAACGACGACCCTGTCCTTTGGATCCCTGACACCGCCCTTTTGTACATGCCGAAGCATCCGCCTCCAAGCAGTGCCGGGCCTAAAACCTAAATTTGTTCTCACATTCTCCTTAGTGTAGTATCGACAAAGTCTCATCGATACATTGAATTACTTGCTTAATATCGAACGGCTTGCAAAGATAGGCGTCAAAGCCCTGCTGAAGCAGGGCCTGGCCTTCGCCTTCGGTCAGGGCCGAAGTGAGGGCTACCATCCGCGTATCCTGCAAATCGCTGTTTTCCCGGATCACGCTGCAAATGCGCTTGGCGTTGATATCTTCCAGCATGATGTCCACCAAGATAATGTGGGGACGAAACTGCTCGGCGATCACCCCCGCGTCAAAGCCGCCCTGAGCCAATTTGACCTCGAAGCGTCCGCCTTTTTCCAGGGCTTCGGACATCGTATTGGTAATTTCCGGCTTGTCGTCAACGATCAAAACCCGCGTGGTTCCCCCGTCTAATCCGTTTAGCGGTATGCCGTGGGCCCGCATAAAGCGCACCAACTGGGAAACCGGAATTCGGCGATCTTTACTGCCGGGAATCCGATAGCCGCGGAGTTGGCCCGAATCAAACCACTTCGACACCGTACGCGGCGCCACGTTACAGATTTTCGCTACTTCACCGGTAGTCAACACGTCTTTTTTCTTATGCATCTGATTACTACCTTTAGAAGACGAAAGCAAGTTTTCAATCCTGCCTGATTCAATTTTCCCGGCCCGTCATCTTCGCTGCCGATATTGCTCACACGGGCCTGTCACAACTACGTTACAATGGTAAAATCGGCATGTAGGTTGACGAAGTTAAGCAAGTAATCCCGCTCAATCTAAAATAGTTATAGTCAGAAAGCACCTTTTGATTTATTTTTTTCTTCCCTTTGTTTCTATGCAGGTCCGCTATTTATACATCACAATTTTTTTCGAGGCTTTATCTGTCCGTATGCCATACAATTACCCACATTTAGCCTCATTATCTCTTGCTCGCGGCATTTCCGCCGGTCCGAACGTCCGAATAATCACCGGATTAATTTACGCACCAAGTAGCTTTTATATAATACCTTTCTTAAATATTATTATTGGCCGGCCCGCTGCCCAAGACAAGTTATAGGCCCTTTTACTTATTGTCTTTACTTGAGCCGCCGAATGGATGCAAAAAATAAAAAAAGGCGTCCTTAAACGATATAACGCCTCAAGAATCCAACTTAAATCCCCATAAAATTTTAATATTATGCCCCGACCGTACCGGCCGCGTCTTAATCACTTATAACAAGGGCCGGCATATTCAACTGCAGCTCGGGCAAGTTTTATAAAGAAAATAATTTTGGTGCGTTTGTTAAATACGCTCCTAGCGACAAATGTCCGCCTGGCCCGCACAGCCCAGGACGTGCAGTTTGCGCCGCACCATCTCCTTGATCGCCTCCCGTCCCGGCCCCAGATACTTGCGCGGATCAAACTGGTCAGGATGTTCACTGAATACCTGTCGAATCTTGGCGGTTAGCGCCAGTCGTAAATCGGTATCAATATTTATCTTGCACACCGCTGTTTTCGCCGCTTTACTTAACACTTCTTCGGGAACTCCCATCGTATGGGGCATATTACCGCCATATTTATTGATCAAATCCACGAACTCGCGCGGCACGCTGCTCGATCCGTGCATCACCAGGGGGACTCCCGGCAGCCGCTTGCCGATCTGTTCAATTACATCAAAGGCTATCTTCGGTTCGCTCTTGAACTTATACGCCCCATGACTGGTCCCGCACGCCACCGCCAAGGAATCACAGCCTGTCTGTTTGACGAATTCTTCCGCTTCGGCCGGGTCGGTCAGATGTTTCATAACATCATCGGCCGCCACCCCTACTACATCTTCTTCAATCCCGCCCAATTGGCCGATCTCCGCTTCCACTACCACTTTATTTTGATGGGCATAATCCACCACCTGTCTGGTCAGCGCCGCATTTTCGGCAAACGGCTTATGTGAAGCGTCGATCATCACCGAAGTAAAACCGTCATCCACGCATTGCCGGCATAATTCATACGTATCGCCATGATCCAGATGCATCACGATGGGCAGATTCGTTTCTTTTAGCGCCGCTTGGATCAACGCCTTCAAATATCTCATGTTGGCGTACTGCCGCGCCCCTTTGGATATCTGCAGGATCAGCGGCGCGTTTTCTTCCTTGCAGGCCTCGACGATCCCCTGGATAATCTCCATATTATTGACGTTGAAGGCCCCGACGGCGAAACCCCCTTCATAAGCCGCCCGAAACATCTTTTCCGTGGTCACTAAATTTTCCATAACTACTTTTCTTTCCATGGTCGCCGACAGCATAATTCGATCTCCTTTCGCGTTAGGGCTATTACACTTTGGTAAAATTCCAGTTACCACGAACTAAAATCGAATGTTATCGGAATTGACTTTATTTGTTTATATCAGGTTTTTGCTAACTCCTAAAGTTTTGCAAAATTGAGGTTAGGCATACCTGGAAAAGAAAAAATAAATTTTCAATTTTTTCTTTTCAGAAAGTAAATTATTATCCGACAACCGGTTAAGAAATTATTTAAGAAAACCTCAAGAACGATTTTCTTAAATAATATATGCCTAACCGCAATTTTGCAAAAGTCCAGTTAACTCCTTTCAATCAGCACCAATTCACCGTTCTTCACTCCGGTCAATCCGGAAAAATCGCCCCGCATGGTCCCGATAATGTTTACCGCCGAGGCCGCCCGAATCTCATCCGCCCGCGACGCCGGGGTCGGCCCAAAAAACATACAAAAAGCGCTGCCCGTGGGCCAATAACCCAACTCACCCGCCTGGATCACTTCTCGGGCCCCTTGCTCCAGTTCGGCCTTTACCGGTATGGCAAAATATATCTCCTCCCCCCAGCGGCGGGCCTTACCTTCGATCGGCAGCGCCGCCGCCACTGCTCGGGCCGTCGAACTATCATTCAACTTGGCTTCCACTAAAATACTCCCCGCCGTAATTTTTATTACCGTCGGCATATTTAAGCTCCCTGCATCAAAATCCCATTCCACCCATGCAACTCTTGATTTTGTTATTCAAAATTCGCCTATTATCCGGCATTTGTACTTTGTCACTTGTCGTTAATTTGGCCTTTGGATTTTGTCATTTGTCACTTTTTCTCATATATTCTATTACCAAGCGCAGCGTCTCTTCCAGCGACGTCCTGGGTTCGTAACCGATAGTCTCCCGAATCCTCTCCAGGCTCGGCGCCCGCCGCATCAAATCATCAAACGGTTTGCCGTAGGCCTCCTGGTAGGATTTAAATCTCTTTTCACTCGACGAGTCCGTCATCTCAATGATCTTATCCGCCAGCGCTTCGATGGAAATTTCCTGCTCGGACCCGATATTATAAACCCGTCCCGGCGCCGCGGGACAGTTCATCAGGTCGATAACCGCTTCCACCACGTCGCCCACGTAGGCAAAGGTGCGTGTTTGACGCCCGTTGCCGTAAATGATCAGGGGCTCATTCTTCAAGGCCTTTTCCACAAAGCGCGGGATCACCATACCGTATTGACCCGTCTGCCGCGGCCCCACCGTGTTGAAGAACCGCCCCACCACCACCGGCAGCCGATACTGCTCATAATAGGCCAATCCCAGGAACTCATCGATCGCCTTGCTGCAGGCGTACGACCACCGCGAAAAACGCGTGCTGCCGAAGACCGTGTCGTCGTCCTCGCGAAAGGGCACCGCTTCGCTTTTACCATAGACCTCGCTCGAAGAGGCCAGCAGGACTTTTCTACGGAATTTATTAGCCACCGCCAGCACCACTTCGGTTCCGTGAATATTGGTCTCGATCGTCCGCACCGGCTGCTCCACGATCAACTGCACCCCCACCGCCGCCGCCAGATGAAAAACCACGTCACACTGCTCGATCAAGAGGTGCATCGTTTCTGAGTTGTGGACGCTGTCATGGACGAACCGAAACTGCCGATGGTTCTCCAGTTCCGCGATGTTCTGCAAGGAACCCGTGCTCAGATCATCCACGGCAATCACTTCATGGCCGATCCCGATCAGGCGCTGGGCCAGATGCGAACCGATAAATCCCGCCCCGCCGGTAATCAATGCTTTCACGTACTTGTCCCTTTTATTAATGATCCAAGCAGATCAAGTTTACCAAGATATTTCATTAACTTAAACTCGCATTATATCAAACACCCGCCGGTTGTCCACCACCTTATAGCGTCTCCGCCAAATTAAGGGTAAATCCGCAGCGCTGCCCCAAAAACTCACACATCTATATACTCATATACTCAAAAGCATCGCTTTGCAATACCGCCATTTTGCATTATGATTTTTAATCTTTAATCTTACCTTGTCATTGGTCAAAACATATGAAACCAATTGAAGGGGCTGGCGAAGACTTCATACGTCAGATAAATTTCTGCGCCCGCAATAAAAACTGCAATAAAAAAAACAACCGCCAAGGGGCTGATGCGTCTGCTGATCCTGGACGCCAAAAATCCCAGCCCGTCGAGGTATAAAATAACAAACGGGATCAAAGCGCCCGAGATTAATCTTCCCGAAGTGAAATAAGGACTTTCCTGGGACGGATACCAACTGTCGGCAAAATCATACATAACCGAAAGTACGCCCAAGAACAAAACGAACAAGCATAAAACGAACATATTTATATAATTAAGCCGCCGGTGCCCCGCCGGGCAGGAGTTTTTGCATAATAACGGACCTATCATTGCCGCCAGAACAAATATTCCCGACGAAATAACAAAAAACAAATCCGTTCCCGCCCAGGCAAGGGTTTTGGCCCGCCATACGAGTTCGCCGCGCCAGAAGGTTTTTATCAGATCCGTCAAAAAATATATCGCCCCCCCACCGGTAAACAGGGGGTGATCCCCCATCTTTATGAGCGGTTTAACTTTCCAGTGCAAGGCCTCCAGCTTTTCCGCCGAACCCGTGATGTCTCCCAAGGCGTATGCGTTCCATCCCAACCAAAGGGTAATCGGCACCGCCGCCGTCAATACCAGCACAAAAAGATTCGCCCCCCGTTTTCTTAACCGCCCGGCCGCATGTGACTTTTTGATAATAGAGAACAAAAAAAGGAAAAACACCACCAGCAGGCAAACATTTGAAAACTTGGTGAGAAAGGCAGCGGCGATCATTAATCCCGTCACCAGATAGAACAAAAAAGTTCTTTCCGTATCGTGAATCTGGATTAAAAAGTACAGGGCGACCAGAAATAACAGGGGCGAAAAAACATCACTGTTAATAGCATAAAATACATCCTGAGGGAAAAAAATCAGCAAAAGCGGCACCCCGATCCGCAAAAACAGATTGTCTTTATACAGGGCCCGGCAAAACCAATAAGAAAAAAGCAAAAGCAGCCCATAAATCCCCACATTTAAAAAGCGAATCCAATATAACAAATGCCCCCCTTCTAGGCCCAATGCCTTCCCCAAATTATACCATACGCCCGCGCTGGCATAATAAACCGGAGGGGAATACGCCTCATGATTTTTTCGGGTCATCCAGGTTGCCGTCTTCTGAATAATATAAGCCGTAGCTTCTTCATCCCGAATCAACCACAGCGGCTGCAGTTCTCCCTCCGATTCCAGCTCGGTAAAATCCGCTAGATATTCCGGCGACTTATAAACGGCGATAAACCCGGCCGCTTCCCGATGAAAATAGTTATCACCTTTGCGCGGCAAATAACCCCGGGCATACTTGACGACCGTGTCGAAGTGCGCTTGCTCATCCACATTATTGAAGAAGGGAAAGGCGCAGCTAAAAAGAAATATTCGCACCAGGGCCGCCAGGCAGAATATCAATATTATAACCTTCTCATGCTTGCCGACAAAAACCTCTACAATTGTCTCGGAATAATTCGATTTACTTTTCATTATAAGGATGGAAGTTCCTGTATTTTCACATTTACCGACCTTGCGCCTTGCTCCGGTCAAAACCGCCGAAGACGGACTATATTATACAAATCCATCAACTCCTGTCTATTGCCGCCCTTTTGGTATTTTCAAAAATCTGATAAAAAAATCAACAGCCAACCGGTAAAATCCACCCCAGAGGCGGTCTTTAAACTCAAATTATCCCAAAATTCCATCACCCCGAAAAAGCGACACCACCTTATTGTTATCCCCGCACAGGCTCCGGACCCTATCACCTGTTTACCCTGAACCATCATCTCTCCAATCCAATTTCAAATGCAAAATTCGGTTTTCCCCATTGATACGTCACTTCTTAATCCCGGCGCGGCGGGATTCGTGCTTTGTCATTCGTCATTTTATGGTTGTCCGTTGTCTATTGTCCGTTTATACTCCGACCCCCAGGAGCCGAAAATGAAGCAGCCCCGAAAATTATGTGATTTCTCCTGTAAATACGCTGAATTTACTCAGGACGCCTATTGCAGCGACAACATCACCATATACTGTAAAAAACTGAAAAAACTGGTCCGAAAATTCAGCCCCTGCTCCCTCGACAAAAAGACCAAAACCCGCAAAAAATCTAAATGAACGCGCTGGAAGACCGCGGCGCGAAAAACACTCCCCTGCCGCGTCTTTTTCATTGGACACTTCGCCTGCTCTTGCCTATCCTATTATGAGTTAGCTTGCAGAAGGGGCTTTAGCCCTTGCTGCTTTCCTTAACAAAATTATGAAAATCAAGCCAAGGAGGCCGACCATGCCCAAAAAATCAATGATTTTTTTACTGACTTTTTTATTACTTTGGGCCGGCATCTGTGCCGCGCAAGAGCAGACAAAAACCGAAAAAGAAGTTGAGTATTTCGCTATCTTCCTGAACAACCAAAAGATCGGCCACAGCGTTCATACCCGCACCGCCGAACCTGATAAGGTGACCAACACCGATCAGGTGAGCATATCCATCAGCCGGCTCGGCGTGGTCATCTCAATCAACGCCACCGAGACCACTATCGAAACTCCCGAAGGCAAACCCCTTGCCTTTGAAAGCGTTATAGAAAACCTCGGATTGATGAATTCCAAGACCCAAAAAACCGGAAAAATCAACGACCAGGGCAATCTCGAAATCACCACCATCGACCGCACCACCAAAAAAGAAACCATCGATTGGCCCGAAGGCGCCTTAATGAGCGAAGGGGCGGAGTTGTTAGCCAAGAAAAAAGGCCTCAAAGAAGGCGTCACCTATTCCATCAAACTTTTCACACCTGATATGTCGTCGCTTTTCGCTGATGTTGATGTGAAGGTGGGACCCACCAAAGAAATCGACCTTTTAGGAAGAGTGGTTTCCCTGACCGAAGTCACCACCACGACGAAACTACTAAACATCCCCATAGTCTCGACCGAATACCTCGATAAGGAATTCGACGTCCAAAAGTCCATTACTCCCCTGTTGGGTATGAATATGGAAATAGTCGCCTGCGATAAGGCCTTTGCCCTCAGCGAAAGCGACCCCGCCGACTTTCTCGACAGGTTCCTCTTGCCCAGTCCGAGCCCCATCGAAAACGTCAAATCCGCCGAATCAATCACCTATCATTTAACCCCCCTGGAAAAGGAAAAATTAGACATTCCCGCCAGCGACCAACAAACCGTTCGGACCGACGAAACCGGCAACATCTTAGTCACCGTAAAACCCATCTCACCCTCAACCGGCGTCAGTATCCCCTATAAAGGCAAAGATCCCAAAATCCTCCAAGCCCTGGAACCTACCCAATTTCTCCAAAGTGACGACGAGGAAATCATCGCTTTGGCGCAGAAGGCCGTCGGCGAAACCACCGACGCCGCCCAGGCCGCCCAAAAAATCGAAAAGTTCGTTTACGATTATATTGACGAGAAAAACCTGGCCGTCGGCTATGCCACCGCCGTGGAAGTCCTCGAAAGCCGTCAGGGCGACTGCTCCGAACACGCCGTATTCACCGCGGCTATGTGCCGCGCCGTGGGCCTGCCTGCCCAGGTGGTAAGCGGAATGCTTTACGTTGATGAATTTGGCGGTAAGAATAACGTTTTCGGACCCCATGCCTGGGTGCAGGTCTATATTGGCGATAAATGGATCGGTTTGGACGCCACCCGCGCCCCCAACGGCTTCTCCGCCGGCCATATCACCCTTGCCGTCGGCAGCGGCAATCCTGAAGACTTCTTCGGGATGGCTAACACCCTGGGCTACTTTAAAATCACCAAAATCGAACAAAAATAACAGCAAGGAGGCGATATGAAACTTATTAATAACAACTTGCAACCAACAAGGAAAGACATGCAATATCCTAAAGGTGATATACGATATAGACACACTATAAAGAAAATACAAAATACCATCATCATGTGCCTGAGCTTAGCCGCCGTGTTGACAGGTTGCCAAACACCCACCAGCGACCTAATTATCACCATTCCCGGTGATCCGTCATATATCAAGGCGCCGCCCTCGCAACGTTATGTGGCCGGAGTTTCTTTTGAAAATCGACCTATCGAGTGCATGGTGCTCGGTGAGGGCCGCGATGTGATCTTCGTCCTGGCAGCCATTCACGGCAACGAGCAGGCCGGCATCCCGCTTTGCCGTCGGCTGTACGATTATCTGCTACAACATTCTAACTTACTGGTAGGCCGAAAGTTAGTAATTATGCCGATAGCCAATCCCGACGGCGTGGCCCACAACCAGCGGCAAAACGCCCGCGGTATCGATCTGAACCGCAATTTCGAGGCCGCCAATCGACAAAACAGCGCCCGTTACGGATTTAGCGCCCTTTCCGAACCGGAATCCCGCGTTATTAAAGAGGTGATCCGCCAACACGCGCCGGATCGGATCGTAACGCTTCATGAGCCATTGAGTTGTATCGACTATGATGGGCCGGGGAAAGCATTGGCGGAGCGCATGGGCCAGTATTGTGATCTGCCGGTTAAGAAACTGGGAGCAAATCCGGGTTCTTTGGGGGCCTACGCGGGAGTGACGCTGGGGATACCGATCATAACGGTTGAATATCCAAAAGGTTCGGGGGCACTAGAGGCGGATATACTTTGGACTAAGTACGGCAGGATGCTGCTGGCGGCAGTGGTCTATCCTCAACGGATTTGAATAAACTTAAAATACTGCGCGTTTTCATTTTTACCACCGAGGGTCCTGAGAGTTTTTTTAACATGATAACAGGATAGAAAAATACATAATACACAAAGTTAATTTTACAAAAATAATAGATAATCGATCTGCTTTGTCATTCCCGCCCAAACACACACATAAAACATAATTAGAAATGAATATTACCGATTCTAATTGGAGATAATCCTGGAAAGATTAATATCAGCAAAAAAGGAAGGGTAAAACTAAACTTATGAGAGGGCGGGGCAAAGACCGATAAAATTACCGGTGGAATCATAAATAGCAAGAGTAAAATTCGGAGTAAGCCACCCGATAGGAAGAAAAAAAACTACAAACAAAACCTTAATTACAGCATCGTGAGTCTGGATTTTCGCCCCTCCGAGCAGGGTCGGAGACAAACTTGGCTGAAATGACAGCATACCACGGTCGGTGTTCAAGGTTTTGTCCCAATTATCTGAAAAAATCATCGTGAAATTATGGATCTGTCCATTGTGCAGGGTTGAGGATCGGCGGTTTCTTTGGGCCACCCGTGAATTCAATCTGGTTCAATGTAACAGGTGCGGTCTGGTGTATAAATCGTCGAGCCGTGAGGTATCGGAGGCGGCGGTTAATAAGGAGCTGTATGACGAGGAGTTGATAAAGCGGCGGGGCTGGGGCAGAAGGCGACTGACGATGGTGGCGCGGCGGCGGGTGGGGGTGCTGCAACAATATTTACCGAAGGGAAGGAAGATTTTAGAAATCGGTTGCGGGACGGGTGAATTTGCGGAGGCGGCGAAAAGGACTGGTTACAGAATTGAGGGGGTGGAGACGTCAAAGGTTTTGGCGGAGTATGTTCGGCGCGAGATCGGGATAGAATGTTTTAACGGTAAGATTGAGGATTTAGACAGGAAGCGGCGGGATTATGATGCGATAGCGGCGTTTGATGTGATTGAACACGTAGCGAAGGCGGGAGGATTTGTTCAAGAAATTATCCGGCGTTTGAAAGAGGGAGGTTTTATCTTTTTAGAGATGCCTAACTGGCGGTGCTGGGAGAGGCTGGTGTGGGGATGTAAGTGGAACATGTTGAATATGCGGGAC